>NZ_JARD01000026.1:0-152748 GCF_000708345.1 Microbacterium sp. Cr-K32
CTCGTGAGACGGGCGGCCGGGTTCTCCTCCCCCGAGGATCCCGACCTGCCCGACCAGTGCGAATGCCCCCCGCACCAGTGCCTGGATCCCGCCCCCCGGTGGGATCCTCACGGCTGTCTCTATGGGATGAGACGACGCTCCTCCCGATTCATTACGCGACTTCTCGAAATTCCTTCGTACGAGTTTCGGGGACCCCCGACATCCGGCTCCGGCGGCACCTCTGGCGAACCCGGGCATCGCCTTGGAGTTCCGGGAAAGGGTGGCTTCCCTGGGAGATTCGCGAGAGAATGGAGAAGTCGCGTGATGAGAGGCGCTCTCATGCGTCTCTTCCCGTGGAGGCGCACCTGCGCCCGGCGACAGATGGATGATTGTGCACGAAGAGAACACGACACACGACGAAGCGATCGGCGACGCCGACCTGATCCTCCGCACCCGTTCGGGCGACACGGAGGCGTTCGGTGAACTCTGGCGACGACACTACCCGTCGGGTCTCTCCGTGGCCCGCTCGGTCACCTCGTCGATCGACCCCGATGACCTCGTGCAGGAGTCGTACACGCGCATCTATCAGGCGATCATCAAAGGGGGCGGGCCGAACGGATCCTTCCGCGCCTACTTGTTCACGAGCATCCGCAACACGGCGGCAGGCTGGGGACGCGCCCGCCGCGAGACCGCGATCGATGAACTCGACACCGTCGCCGACCCCGACACCACCGATCAGGCTGCGAGCGAGGCACTCGACCGCAGCCTCACCGCGCAGGCTTTCCGCAGTCTTCCCTCCCGCTGGCAGGAGGTGCTCTGGTACACCGAGATCGAGCAGATGAAGCCGCAGGAGGTCGGCCCTCTCCTCGGGATGAAGGCCGGCGCCGTGTCGCAGTTGGCCTTCCGCGCCCGCGAGGGTCTGCGCGAAGCCTGGATCCAGGCGCATCTGCGCAGCGCCGAAGACGGCTCCGAGTGCCAGTGGACCATCGAGCACCTGGGCGCCTACTCACGTGGCAACCTCAGCACGCGCGACCACAAGCGGCTCGAGCTGCACCTCGATGAGTGCGCTCGATGCATGATCGTCGCGGCCGAGGCGAAAGATGTCTCCAAGCGTCTCGCCCTGGTGCTCCTGCCTCTCGTCCTCGGCGTCACCGGCGCCGCCGGCTACCTCGCCACGCTGCAAGGCGCCGGCACGCCGATCGTCGCGCTGGCGGCCATGCCGTCGAGCATTCCCGGAGCCGTCTTCGCCGGTGACCCCGGTGCTTCACACGCCGCGACGGGCCTCGCTGCGACCGGTGGTTCAGGTTCCGGTGGCGGGGCCGGCGGCTCGGCGGGAGGCACTGCCGGCTCGTCCGCCGGTGCCGGATCCGCGGGTGGTGTGTTCACCGGGATCGGCGCGCTCGTCGGTGTGGGATCGGCCGCTCTGGTGGTCGCCGGTGTCGTCGCTGCCGCCACGATCCTTCCCGGACTCGCCGGCGCCGACCCGGCGACCTCGCTTCCGAGCGCGGGGGACGAGGACCCGTCGTCGATCTCGGCGGACGTCGGACCGGACGAGAAGCTGAGCCTCGACGAGCCCGTCGTCATCGAGCCGCCGGTCACCGTACCGGAGCAGCCTCCTGCGCCGCCGGCCGTGGATCCGGTGCCGGGAGCAGATGAGGTGGGTCCGGCCGCCGCCGCGCCTCCCGCCACCCTCCCTCCCGTCACGCCCCCTCCGGTCACGGTGCCACCCGTGGACCCGGTCGACCCCGTGGACCCGGTCGACCCCGTGGATCCGGTCGACCCGGGTGTCCCCACGGAGGCTCCCGCGTGGGAGACCGCCACCATTTGGTTCAACGGCCTCCAGGTCCACTACAGCGTTCCGATCACCGGAATGGCCGGTCAAAGGGTCGAGGCCCTTCTCGACGACAGCACCGGCGGCGGTGACAGCATCCTGCTCGACGAGTCCGGCTTCGGCGTCATCGATCTCCGCCCGACTTTCTGGCAGTTCGTCGACGCGGACATCACAACCGTCACCTTCCGTTACATCCTCGCGTCGGGCACCAGCCCCTCCACGGTCACCACACTGCTCGAGCTCGAGCCCAACCGTCCCGAGGGTCCGGAAGAGGAGGCTCCGATCGTGTCCGCCACCGCGACGCCGGACACCGCGAGCGATGTGTCGACCACCTCACCTGCGGCGTCCGAGCCGACGTCGGTGGCCGACCCTGTGACGGCTCCCGCACCTGCACCCGTCGACCCCGCACCCGTCGAGCCCGCGCCCGTCGAGGCCACGCCCGTCGAGGCCACGCCTGTCCCCGCAGACTCGACCGAACCCGCACCTGCGCCTCTGACCGAGGCCGCCGCTGCCCCGGCTGAGGACGCCCCCGCCGCCGAATAGACTGGATCCATGTCCTCGGATCCCGCTCCTGTCCCCGGCGTCGACCGCCCGGTCATCACCGCTCTCGACATCGTCCGCGCCGTCGTCCTCATCGTCGCCGTGGCCTCTCTCGCCCTCTGGGGCTTCGCGAGCTGGGATCTTCCCTGGAACGTCGTCATCGGCGTCGGAGCTCCCGTCGTCGTGATCCTGATCTGGGCGCTGTTCCTGTCGCCGCGTCCGGTCCTGCGCGTGCACCCTTTCCTCCGCGCCGCCGTCGAGTTGCTGATCTACGTCGGAGTCACCATCGCCTGGTGGTCGATGGGCCAGGCGCTCATCGGCACGGCCTTCGCCCTCGTCGCGGTGGTCGCCGGTGTGCTCAGCGGCCGACGCGCGCTGTCCTGAGGCTTCTCTCGTGAGCACACCGTCGTGAGCACGCCATCGTGAGCGCCCTCTCCCTCCTGCAGGAATCCCTCGGAGCGCTCGTCGACACCGACGACGCCTCGCTCGAACAGGCCAGGGCCGACCGCTCCGGTCATGCCGCAGTGGGCCGTCCACTCGCCGTCGTCCACGCGGAGCGGATCGAGCATGTGCAGCAGACCATGCGCATCGCCACCGCCACCCGCACTCCGGTCGTGATCCGCGGCGCCGGAACCGGGCTGGCGGGCGCCGCGAACGCAGGAACCGGCGAGATCGTGCTGTCGCTGCGCCGGATGACAGCGATCAACGAGATCCGTCCCGATGATCTGCTCGCCGTGGTCGAGCCCGGAATCCTGAACGCCGACCTCAACGCCGCACTATCCGAGCACGGGCTGTGGTGGGCGCCCGACCCCGCCAGTCGCGACATCTCGACCGTCGGCGGCAACATCGCCACGGGCGCCGGCGGTCTGCTCTGCGCCAAGTACGGCGTCGTGCGCGACGCGGTACTCGGGGTCGACGTGGTGCTCGCGGACGGGCGGCTGATGCACCTCGGGCACCGCAGCGTCAAAGGCGTCACTGGACTGGATCTCACCGCACTGATGGTCGGCTCGGAAGGAACGCTCGGAGTCGTCGTCGGGGCCACCCTGAAGCTGCGCCGGCTCGTCCCCGGCGAGATCTGCACCGTCACAGCGACCTTCCCCGGCGTACGCACCGCGGCCGCCGCCTCCGCCGCCGTCACCGCTGCCGGCGTCCAGCCGGCGATCATGGAGCTGATGGATGCCGCGAGCCTCTCCGCCGTGCATGCTCTCCTCGCGCTCGCTGTTCCCCCGGAGGGCGCGGCCCAGCTGACCATCCAGACGGACGGCCCGGCGGCTGCCGCCGAAGCGGACACGATCGCCGCGATCCTGCGCGATCACGAGGGGGCGGTGATCGTCTCCCATGACCGCGACGAGGGCGAGCGCCTCCTCGCCGTCCGACGGTCTATGCACGCAGCGATGGCATCGCTGGGCACGACTCTGATCGAAGACGTCTCGGTACCGCGCAGCGCCATGCCGGCGATGTTCGACGAGATCGCGCGCATCGAGCGCGAGTACCGCATCGTGATCCCGACGGTCGCCCATGCCGGCGACGGCAACCTGCACCCGAACTTCATCTTCGAGGGGACGGAGACGCCGCCGCACGTGTGGGCGGCAGCAGACGAGCTCTTCCGCGCCGCCATCCGTCTCGGCGGCACCCTGACAGGCGAGCACGGCATCGGAGTCCTGAAACGGCGCTGGCTCGCCGAGGAGTTGGGTGACGACCAATGGCAGCTCCAACGTCAGATCGCCGCCGTGTTCGATCCGCTCGGCATCCTCAACCCCGGAAAGGTGTTCGCCTCCGATGCCTGACATCCATGTGAGCGCGGCGGTGATCGTCGATGAGTCCGGACGCGTGCTGGTCGTCCGCAAGCAGGGCACGACCATGTTCATGCAGCCGGGCGGCAAGCCCGAGGCCGGCGAGTCCGCCGCGCAGACGCTGATCCGCGAGCTCGACGAGGAACTCGGGCTGGTCCTCGACGAAGCCGACCTCGAGCCTCTCGGCACGTTCGTCTCCGCGGCAGCGAACGAACCGGGGCACCGGGTCGTCGCAGAGGCTTTCGCGACCTCCGTCGACCCCGGGGCGGTGAGTGTTCAGGCAGAGCTCGCCGAGCTGCGGTGGATCACCCCGGCCGACGTCGCCACGCTTCCGCTGGCGCCGCTGAGCGTCGAGCACCTGCTCCCGATCGCCTGGCCAGCGCCGGCGAGCTGAGCGCGCCGGCGCGGCGCTCGGGCAGGCCTCAGATGCCCTGCCAGGCGGGCTTGTTGGCGAACGTGTAGCGGTAGTAGTCGGCGAGTGCGAGGCGCGACGCCGCGGCTTCGTCGACCACGATCGTGGCGTGCGGGTGCAGCTGGATCGCGGAACCGGGCAGGAGAGCCGTGAGCGGTCCCTCGACCGCTCCGGCGACGGCCTCGGCCTTGCCCTCGCCGAAGGCGAGCAGCACGAGGTGACGCGCCCTCAGGATCGTTCCGAGCCCCTGGGTGATGCAGTGCATGGGAACGTCGTCGATCGAGTCGAAGAAGCGGGCGTTGTCTTCGCGCGTCTGCTCCGTGAGCGTCTTCACGCGAGTGCGGGACGCGAACGACGATCCGGGCTCGTTGAAGCCGATGTGTCCGTCCGTGCCGATGCCGAGGATCTGCAGGTCGACGCCCCCGGCGGCATCGATGGCCGCCTCGTAGTCATCGCCCGCGTGCTGGATCGTCGCCTGCGCACCGTTGGGGACATGGATGCGCTGCGGGTCGAGGCCGAGCGGCTCGACGACCTCACGGGTGATGACGGAGCGGTAGCTCTCCGGGTGCGCGGGGTCGATCCCGACGTACTCGTCGAGGGCGAAGCCGCGCACCTGCGAGACGTCGTGACCCGCGAGCTGCGTGCGCAGCGCCTGGTACACCGGCAGCGGTGTCGATCCGGTGGCGAGGCCGAGGACCGCATCCGCACGACGCGCGATCAGCTCCACGATCTCGGTGGCGACCAACGCACCGGCAGCCTCGGCATTCTCGACGATGACGACCTCAGCCATGGGGAACGATCTCCTTCTCGGTGATGGAAGCGCCGACGAGTGCGGCGCCGAATGCGGCGGCGGGAGAACCCGCGGGGAGCAGTTCGATTCTCTCATCCAGGCGGAGCGACCGCATGAACGGTGACGCCTCGGCGCCCGCGTGCAGGGCGGCGCGGATGCCGTTCTCGAGCCGGTCTCCGAGAGCGGTGAGTCCTCCCCCGATGACCACCGTCTCGACGTCGGCGGAGAGCACGAGAACCCGCACGGCGGCTGCGGCTCCGTGGTAGAGGTCGTCGCGAAGGGAGAGTGCCAGCGGATCGCCGGCGTCCGCCGCGTCGAAGATGTCCCGGATCGGCAGCGCACCGGGGCGACCCCACGCCTTGGCCAGCGCGCCCCCACCGCAGAAGGTCTCGACGCAGCCGTGCTGTCCGCAGCCGCACAGTCGTCCACGCGGATCGACCGAGAGGTGACCGACCTCGCCGGCCGTTCCCCGCGCGCCGCGCCAGATGCGCCCGTCGATCACGATTCCGGCGGCGACGCCCGTTCCGAGGTTCAGGTAGGCCATGGACCCGGCGACTCCGCTCAGCACCGCGGCTCCGAGCGCCGCGGCCTTCACGTCGTTCTCCACCCGGAAGGGGACACCGAGTGCACGCTCGGCCGTGGCAGCGAGGTCCAGGGACTCCACCCCGAGGTTGACGGCGTGATCCACGCGGCCGGCCTCGGCGTCGACGAGTCCGGGGATCCCGATCCCCACGGATCCGACGTCGTCGAGGGCGAATCCGCTCTCGACGGCGAGGGCGGTGACCGCCGCGACGATGCTCTCGACGACGGCGTCGTCACCCCAGCCGGTCGGTCGGCGCAGTCTCCCCCGGATGTCTCCGGACGGATCGACGGCGACCGCGTCGATCTTCGTACCGCCGACGTCCAGGCCCACTCGAATGGGCCGACCGGAGCGGTCGGCACTGCCGGCACCCATCATCGGATGCTGCTCCCTGCCGTGACGGTGATGGTGGCGTCGACGATCACGACACTCCCAGCTGTCCGGAGAGCACCATGACGGCGGCTCCTCGCAGGACGATGTCCTCCTGGTGCGTCAGCCGCACCACGACATCCTCGAAGACGCCCTCGAGGGTCCGCGCGTGCAGCGTCTCGATGGCGGCGTCGATCAGGATGCCGTCGAGCAGCTCGGCCGGTCCGGAGAGCACGACCTCGGAGAGATCGAGCGCCGCGACGATCGGGGCGACCGCGATGGCCATCCGCGTTCCGGCATCACGGAGGATCTCGTCTCGCGCATCGGGGTCCGCAGCGATCGCCGCGCCGAGGCGGCTCACGCTGAGCCACGCTTCGAGACAGCCGTCCTTGCCGCACGCGCAGCGCGGTCCGCCGTCGGTTCCGACCACGACGTGACCGATCTCCCCTGCGGCGAAGCGGCTGCCGAGCAGAGGCTGGCTGCCGGTGATGAGACCGGCGCCGACGCCCTTGCCGATCTTGATCAGCATGAAGTCGGCCTTGGCGTCACCGAAGGTGTACTCCGCGAGCACCGCTGCGTTGGCGTCGTTTCGGGCGAGGACGGGAAGGTCGAGGTCGACGCCGAGCTTCGCCTCGAGCGGGAAGTTCGTCCAGCCGAGGTTGGGCGAGCTGAGGACGAGGCCATCGGGACGCACCACACCGGGCGTGCCGATTCCCACACCCAGCAGAGGCTGGGTCGATGCGGCGACGAGGGCGTCCGCCAGCTCACGCAGTGCCGCATAGGCCGCCTCGCCGTCGGGCGATGCGGGGCGGGCCACCTCGCGCCGCTCGAGCACATCTCCGTCGAGACTCAGCACCGCACCGGTGAAGGCGTCCGGTCCGGAGAGGTCGAGACCGACGATCTGATGCCCGAAGCGGTCGATGTCGATGAGGATCGGCGGCTTGCCGGGGCCGACGGCCTCACGGACGCCCATCTCGATCACGATGCCGTCGGCGATGAACTCTGCGACCAGGTCGGAGATGGTGACCCGGGTGAGTCCGGTCTCCCGGGAGAGGTCGGCACGACTCATCGCGCCGGCGTGGTAGAGCGTCTGCAGCACGAGGGCGCGGTTGTGCCCTCGTGCGTGCTCGGGCAGCACCTTGGATCGTGAGCGCAGGTGGCGCCCGGGGCCGAAGGCGTGCGCATTCGCACCGACGTACTCTGACGGCGATGCGGAACGCTGTTCATCCGAAACGGACATGTTTGTTAGTAGACCTTACGAACAAAATTTGCGCAACCTCTACCCGCGGACGCGCGAGCAGGGTTACCGAAACGTTACATTACTTTCGATCGTCTTCGGCGACCGTGTTCGAGCGCTCGAGGAGACGCTCCACCAGGCCCGCGACGATCTGCTCCCGCGCCTCGATCGTGAGCGGCTTCCCCGGCACGCCGGGACGGCGCTGAGCGGGTTGCGGACCGTCAAGGGGACGATACCGCACCCCGGCGGCGGCGAGCCGGCGCAGATGGGTCGGCAGGCGGCGTCCGAAGCCGGCATACGGTGCGGCGTCGCCTCCTTCCCAGAGTCTCTCGGCGATCGCCGAGAGACGCGGGAACACCGCGAAGTCGACGCGATCCGCTGTCGGCAGATGCTCGCTCCACACGTTCGCCTGTCCCCCCACTGCGCCATCCACGACGCGCAGCGTGTAGGCGCGCTCGATCGTGAGCGGCGGACCGACCCTGATCGGCTCCTCCTCGGACTCCGACTGCGGGTAGTCGAGATAGACCTCGAGGTCGGGGCACGCCACGACCTCGATACCGAGACGCAGCGCCTCGCGCATCGCCGCCGGGCCGCGCCAGGCGAGGATGCGCACCCCCTCGGGGACATCCCCTTCGAGAACCTCGTCCCAGGCAAGCGCGGTGCGCCCCCGGGAACGCACGTGCGCCACGAAGTGCGCGGTGAACCACGGCTGCACGTCATGCGGCGTGGCGAGGCCGAGCTCACGCATCCGCGCGCCGGCCGCTGCGCTCTGCGCCCACTCGGTGACCGGCACCTCGTCGCCGCCGATCCCGATCCACTCCGAATCGAAGGCATCGCACAGCGCATCGATCGCCGCACGTCCGAAGGCCAGAGCGGCATCCGTGGGCGCCAGGGTGCGCGGGTTCACCCCGAAGCGCTCCCAGGCGGAGGGCGCCGGCTCCCCGACGTCGAGGTTGCCGAGCTCGGGGTACGCGGCGAGGCCCGCCTGGATGTGCCCCGGCAGTTCCACCTCCGGCACGAGGGTCACGAATCGCTCGCGAGCGTAAGCGACCAGATCGTGCAGTTCCGCCGTCGTATAGAACCCCTCGTGCACACCGGGGACGACGGTCGACGACGGACCGTGTCCCAGCTGTGTCGCCTCCCGCCGCCCGCCCACCTCGGTGAGCCGGGGGAAGCCGGGCACCTCGAAACGCCAACCCTGGTCGTCGGTGAGGTGCAGATGCAGGACATTCAGGTGATGGTCGGCGAGAAGGTCGATGAACCGGCGGACCTCCTCGACGCTCCGGAAGTGCCGGGCGACGTCGAGCATGGCTCCGCGCCAGCTGTACGCGGGCGCCCCTTGCCAGACCCCCGCGGGGATCAGCGCCGTCGTGGCATCCGGGTCCCGGAGCTGTCGCAGTGTGGTCGCGCCCCGGAACACGCCCACGGGACTCGCGCCCCTGACCTCGATCCCGGACGCGCTCACGGTCACCCGGAAGGCCTCGTCGCCGATGCGGCCGGCGACGGCGGCATCCGCGCCGAGGGACTCGTCGATCACCAGACGGATCGGCGAGAGTTCGCCGTCGCCTCCCTCGCCGCCCAGGCGCGCCACGGATGCGCGGAGATCAGAAGCGGTGAGATCAGAAGCGGTGGTACCGGAAGCGGTGATACCGGAAGCGGTGATACCGGAAGCGGTGCGGATCGGCGTCCGTTCCGTCCACAGGAATCCCGGGGCGGCCGGATCGATACGCGCATCGACGCGCGGCACCGTTGCACGGTGCGGCGGCGGCGGCATCCGCAGCGCGCGGCCGGGAGTGAGTCCGGTGACGTCACCGTCCGACACCACCGGTACGCCGTCGACCAGTACCTCGACGATGCCCTGCGGGGCGGCGAAAGGCGCCTCGAAGGTCGCTCCCGCCGCGATGGTCTCCGGATCGAACAGCACCAGATCCGCGGTCGCACCCTGCGTGACGATGCCACGGGGTGCATCGCCGCGATCGAGCCCCAGACGCCTGGCCGGAGTTCCGGAGAGGTGACGGACGGCTTCCTCCCAGGTGAGGATGCCGAGTTCGCGCACGTAGTGCCCGAGGTATCGCGGGAATGTGCCGCGCCCGCGCGGGTGCGGCCGGGCGCCGATCAGGATCCCGTCGCTTCCGCCCGCGTGCCGCGGATGCCGCATGATCGCGCGGACGTTCTCCTCGTCGCCGATGTGCATCAGGATCCCGGTGGCCCCGGCATCGTCGAGGATCGTGTCGAGCACCACATCGACGGCGCGGCGGCCGGTCGTGGTGGAGATCTCGGCGATGGTGCGTCCGACGAGATCGGCCAGGGCCGGATCGGCGGTGCCGGAGATCTGGATCTGCGTCCAATCGGCCTTCTCACCGTGGAAGCCGTCGCAGCCGACCTCCTCGAGCTCCACGCGCACGGCCTCTCGGCCGGCACTGTCGAGCCCGGCGATGGCACCGAGCAGATCGCCGGTGGCTGCGAGCCTGCTGGGCAGCAGTGCGGAGAGGGTGGTGGCGCCGGGAAGATAGGGATACGTGTCGAGCGTGACGTCCACGCCATCCGCGATCGCCTCGTCGACCAGAGTCAGCAGGTCACGCGCGCGACCCCGGTTCGGAGCGAAGTTCATGGTGGCATGGGTCAGATGCACGGGGCATCCCGTGCGACGGCCGATGTCGAGCGCTTCGCGGTACGCCTCGAGCGCCCCTCCCCCGTAGCTGCGGGTGTGCGGCGCCCAGTAGCCGCCGCGTTCGGCGACGACGCGGCACAGCGCCTCGAGCTCGGCGGTGTCGGCGTACATCCCCGGCGTGTAGGTGAGTCCGCTCGACATCCCGAACGCTCCCGCATCCAGCGCTTCGCCCAGGAGGTCGGCCATGGCGGACATCTCGGCCGACGTCGCCGGACGGTTCTCATGACCGACGACCATCATCCGCAGGTTCCCCTGCGGTACGAGGACAGCGGCGTTCGCGACCGCTGCGGCGTCGATCGCCGCGAGCAGATCGTCCATCGTCCGCCATGGCACCTCGGCGGGCATGCCGTTCCATCCGGCGATCTGCGCGGGGATGACCGCGGCCGCCGCATCGTCGAGGGGCGCGTACCCGAGGCCGTCCTGACCGAGCACCTCGGTCGTGACGCCCTGGCGGATCTTCGCGTCGTGCGCCGCGCCGCTCAACACGGCGAGTTCGCTGTGCGCATGCATGTCGATGAATCCGGGGGCCAGCACGAGGCCGTCGGCTCCGACCTCCACAGCCCCGTCGGGAAGCGCGAGCACCGGCTCCGATGCCCCTTCGGGGATGATCGCCACCACCCTCTTTCCCTCCACGGCGACGTCGGCGACATACCTCGGCGCGCCCGTCCCGTCGATGACGGTGGCTCCGCGATAGACCCGGACCAGGCCGGCGGCCGCCTTCTCCGCGCTCAGAAGCATGTCGCCACCGCTCCGATCACCCGCGGGTCGGCGGCGTCCGGATCGTCGATCACCGCGACCACCCGCCATTTGTCGAACGCCGTGCAGGGATGTGAAAGTCCCAGCCGCACGACATCGCCGACGGCGACCCTCGCGTCATCCGCGAGGCTCAGGAACGCGTGCTGGTCGTTCAGCGCGGTGATCGCACCCGCGACGCTCTGGGGAACGGGCAGGTCGAGATCGAAGGGCACGTCTCGACGACCGGCGTCGAGCAGCGCGAGGCCGTCCTCGGGCTGCGACACCACGCGCGACCAGGCGTGCATCGCAGAACGCAGCGGTGCGGTCCCGGTGAGCGGCCCGAAGGGCGACATACGGGAGTAGAAGCCGTCGTCGTGGATCTGGAACGCGCCGGAGCGCAGCACGACATCCGCCTCGGCGCCCACCGTCCCGAGCACCGCCGCCGCCCGGTCGGGGAAGGAACTGCCGCCGGCGCTCAGCACAGGGCGCACGTCGTCCGGGTACTCCAGCCGCGTGTGCAGCTCGATGAGCGTCTCCAGGTAGGCGTCGACCGCGGCCACGGAGGTGTCGCCGCGGTCCGGCCCGAACGGCCCCTCGTATCCGGTGACGCCCGCGAGGCGCAGTCCCGGGGCGGCGGCGATGGCCTGCGCGATGCACTCCCCCTCCGCCACCGTGCGCGCGCCGGTTCGACCGTGCGCGCCGCCCAGCTCGACCAGCACGTCCAGCGGACGCGACGCATCGCGCATGCCGTTCGCGAGGATCATGACGCCGTCGAGGGAGTCGGCCCAGCACAGCACACGCAGCCCGTCGTCCGCACCGAGCAGGGATCCCAGTCGGCGCACCGCCGCGGGATCGGTGACGGCGTTCGCGATGAGCACGGTCGAGACGCCGGCATCCACGGCCACTTCGGCCTGCCAGGGCGTCGCGACCGAGATCCCCCACGCGCCCGCGTCGAGCAGCCGCTGCCACAGGGCCGGCGCCATGGTGGTCTTGCCGTGTGGAGCGAGCAGCACGCCACGGTCTTTCGCCCAGGTGAAGACGGTCTCCTCGTTGTGCGCGAGGGCACCCTCATGCACCGTCAGGACCGGGGTGACCAGATCGGAGAGGTGCAGGCCGGCCTCGGCCACCTCGGCGAGACGCAGTCCCGCAGCATGCGCCGGGAAGCCCTTCGTCCAGGCGCCGAGAACGGGATCCGGAATTTGTAGAGGCATCTAACAATGCTACTAGGCTTGACGGCATGACCGAGAAGATCCGCGTTTCCACCGATGCCGCCCCCGCCCCCGCCCACACGTTCTCGCAGGGGATCCGCAAGGGCCCGTTCGTGCAGGTGTCCGGTCAGGGGCCCGTCGATCCGACGACGAACGAGTACCTGTTCCCCGGCGACGTGGCCGCCCAGACCACCCGCACGCTCGAGAACGTGAAGGCGATCGTCGAAGCCTCCGGCGCGACGTTCGACGATGTCGTGATGCTGCGCGTCTACCTGACCAAGCGCGAGGACTTCCCGATCATGAACGACGCCTACGGGGAGTTCGTGACCGCGCACACCACGAACGGGGTGCTGCCCTCGCGCACCACCGTCTTCACCGGCCTGCCGCGCGAGGAGATGCTGGTCGAGATCGACGGCATCGCCATCGTCGACTGACCTGGCGAAGCGGGGAGGAACGTTATCACGGACCGTTGCCTCCCCGTTACCTCCCATCCCGTACCATTGGACGTCAGGACACGTTTGAGAACCGGGGGGTGAAGTTCGTGACCGATCTGATTTCTGCGCCGGGCGCAGCAGCCGAGGCGCGTGGAGATGACTCCGCGCCCACTGCAGTGCTCACTCCCACGGACGCTCCCACCGAGACCGTTCCACCGACCACAGGCGACCAGCCTCTGGCCTGGGCGCCCATCGAGCCGTCTCCCAAGAAGCGCCGCCTCGGCCTCTGGATCGGACTGGGCCTGGGCGTCGTCGCACTCGGCGCCGGCGCCGCATCCATGATCCTCATCGCCCCAGGCACCACGGTCGCGGGAATTCCCGTCGGATGGATGACACCCGGAGCCGCAGCAGACGCGATCGACTCCCACCTGGCCGAGACCGAGATCGCCCTCACGGGAGACGGAGACGGCACTGTCCTGACCGGCGCCGACCTCGGCGTCACCGTCGACGCGACCGCTCTCGCCGACAAGGCCTTCGCCGAGCACCCGCTGTGGAACCTCGGCGCGTGGATGGGCGAGCCCGTGCCGGCGGAGATCGCATTCGACGCCGAGAAGGCGACCACCGCACTGCGCGACGCGGTACCGACCAGCTTCGACGACCCCGTGGACGCGGGTGTCGTCTTCGATGCCGCGAGCGGCACCTTCGTCATCACCCCGGCCGAAACCGGAACCGGCATCGACCTCACCGCGCTCAACGCCGCCTTCACCGAGGCGGTCGGCGAAGGCCGTACCACGCTCGAGTACTCGGGCGACGCCGCCGAGGCCCTGCCCGCCGTCTCGGACGACGATGCCACCGCCACGGCCACGGCTCTCAACACCATGCTCCCCACCGTCGGGTTCTATGTCGGCGAGGAGCGCACCGTACCGGTGGATCCCGCCGTCGTCGCCACCTGGCTCACGGTCTCGGACGACGACGGTCAGCTGCGCATCGACGCCGATCCGCAGGCGATCCAGGCGACCGTCGACGGTCTTCCCGCTCTCGTCGACCGCGCGCCGGTCAATGCGACCAACATCGTCAACTCCGCCGGCACCGTGCTGCGCGCAGAGCAGGAGGGCGTCGCGGGGCGAGCGCTCGGAGACACCTCCGGCATCGCAGAGAAGTTCGCCGACCAGCTCGCCGCCGGCAACGGCGCCTTCGCGCTTTCGGTCACCGAGACGCCGTTCGAGACGGTGAGCCTGTTCCGCCGCATCGACATCAACCTGAGCTCGCAGCGCGCCGTTCTCTACGAGAACAACGTGGTCGTGAACTCGTGGGCCGTGTCGACCGGCCTTCCCGGAACGCTGACGCCCACCGGCAACTTCACGGTCTTCGCGCACACCCGCATCCAGGACATGGGCTGCTACGAAGGTGCCCCGTACTGCACCAAGGACGTGCCCTGGATCACCTGGTTCGCCCCGAACATCGGCTTCCACGGCACCTACTGGCACAACAACTTCGGCCAGCGGATGAGCCACGGTTGCGTCAACCTGCCGATCGACCTCGCCAAGTACGTCTACGACTGGTCCCCGAAGGGCCTCGAGGTCTCCGTCCACTACTGACGAGCGCTGTCCCTCTGCGCACGTGGAGGGACAGACGCGTCCCCCGCTGCCGACGACCACATCGTCGCGCTCCGGCATCACGCGATCAGGTCGAGTCCGGAGACAGGACGCGCCACCCGCGCACCCGCGCGCCCGGCGCGGCATTCCGCGCGGACACGACGCGGGCTTCCGCGCGGGTACGCAGAAGGGGGCGGACGCCGCGGCGTCCGCCCCCTTCTGTCGACTTATGCGTCGACTGCTCAGCGCAGTGCGTCGACGATACCGTTCAGGGTCGCGGACGGACGCATGACCGCTTCGACCAACGCGTCGTCCGGACGGTAGTAGCCGCCGATCTCGACGGGCGCGCCCTGCACCGCGTTGAGCTCGGAGACGATGGCCTCCTCGTTCTGCGCGAGTGTCGCGGCGATCGGTGCGAACGCCGCAGCGAGGTCGGCGTCCTTCGTCTGCTTCGCCAGCTCCTGAGCCCAGTACAGACTCAGGTAGAAGTGGCTGCCGCGGTTGTCGATCGTGCCCAGAGCACGACCGGGCGAGCGGTCCTCCTCGAGGAACGTCCCGGTCGCGGCGTCCAGCGTCTCGGCGAGCACTCGGGCCTTCTCGTTACCGGTGCGGTCGGCGAAGTGCTCGAGCGAGGCAGCCAGCGCGAAGAACTCACCGAGCGAGTCCCAACGCAGGTAGTTCTGCTCGACGAGCTGCTGCACGTGCTTGGGCGCCGAGCCTCCGGCACCGGTCTCGAACAGGCCGCCGCCGGCGAGCAGCGGCACGATCGAGAGCATCTTGGCGCTCGTGCCGACCTCGAGGATCGGGAACAGGTCGGTCAGGTAGTCGCGCAGCACGTTGCCGGTGACCGAGATCGTGTCGAGCCCGTGACGCATGCGAGCGAGCGTGTAACGCGTGGCCTCCTCCGGCGCGAGGATGGTGATCGTGAGGCCCTTGGTGTCGAGGGTCGCGAGACCCTGGTGCACCTTGGCGATGATCTGCGCGTCGTGCGAACGGTTCGCGTCGAGCCAGAAGACGGCGGGGTCGCCGGTCGCACGGGCACGGGTCACCGCGAGTTTGACCCAGTCCATCACCGGGATGTGCTTGGTCTGCGTCGCTCGCCAGATGTCGCCCTTGCCGACCGTGTGCTCGATGAGCACGGTGCCCTCGCTGTCGAGCACCTGGACGATGCCGTCTGCCGCGATCTCGAACGTCTTGTCGTGGCTGCCGTATTCCTCAGCCGCCTGCGCCATCAGCCCGACGTTGGGAACCGTGCCGATCGTGGCCGGGTCGAGCGGACCGTTCGCGATCACGTCGTCGATCACAGCCTGATAGACGCTCGCGTACGAGGAGTCGGGGATCACGGCGAGCGTGTCGGTTTCTTCGCCCTCCTTGCCCCAGAGCTTGCCGCCGTTGCGCACCAGTGCCGGCATCGACGCATCGACGATCACATCGCTCGGCACGTGCAGGTTCGTGATGCCCTTGTCGGAGTTCACGTACGACAGACGCGGGCCCTCGGCGATGGCCTTGTCGAAGGCCGCGGCGATCTCGGCGCCGTCAGCCACGTTCGCGAGACCCGAGAGGATCGAGCCGAGCCCGTCGTTCGCGCTGAGGCCCGCAGCGGCCAGCTTGTCTCCGTACTGCGCGAACACGTCTGCGAAGAACGCCTTCACGACGTGACCGAAGATGATCGGGTCGCTGACCTTCATCATGGTCGCCTTGAGGTGCACCGAGTACAGCACGTCGTCGGCCTTGGCCTCTTCGAGCGTCTGGGCGAGGAACGCGTCGAGCTCCTTGGCGGAGAGGAACGTCGCGTCGATGATCTCGCGCGGGAGGACCTTGAGCCCCTCCTTCAGGACCGTGACCGTTCCGTCCTCCGCCGTGTGGCGGAAGCTCAGCACGTCGTCGTGTGCGGCGACCCAGGAGCGCTCGTTGTGCTTGAAGTCGTCGTGACCGAGAGTCGCGACGCGCGTCTTGGAGCCCGAGGCGAAGGGCTTGTTGCGGTGCGGGTGCTTCCTCGCGTAGTTCTTCACTGCCAATGGGGCACGTCGGTCGCTGTTGCCCTCACGCAGCACCGGGTTCACGGCGGAGCCCTTGATGCGGTCGTAACGAGCGCGGACGTCCTTCTCCTCGAGCGAGGACGGCTCGTCCGGGAAGTCGGGGATGTCGTAGCCCTGCTTCTGAAGCTCGGCGATGGCCCCCTTCAGCTGCGGAATCGACGCCGAGATGTTCGGCAGCTTGATGATGTTCGCCTCCGGGAGCGTGGCGAGACCGCCGAGCTCGGCGAGCGAATCGCCCACCTGCTGCTCCGGGGTGAGCTTCTGCGGGAAGGCGGCGAGGATGCGGCCTGCCAGCGAGATGTCGCGCGTCTCCACCTCGATACCGGCCTGGCCGGTGAATGCCTGGATGATCGGGAGGAACGAGGCGGTGGCGAGCGCCGGTGCCTCGTCTGTGTACGTGTAGATGATGGCGTCGTCGGTCACCGGGAGGTACTCCGTTCGCGGGGAAATTGTCTCGATACCAAGATACCTGAGCCGGTCTGGCCCTGCGGCCTCGGCCCACGACCGGTGGCCACCCCATATCGACGAACGGCCAGAGCGCAGCGAAATGTTGTCCGGAAAGGTGTCGCGCCTGCCGGGAGGGGTTAGCCTGGGTCCATGTCCGAACTGCGCATGGTCGAACTCTCCGCTGCGACGATCGTCGCCGTGAACAACCTGTCGCTCAAGCCCGGGCAGGAGCAGTTCCTCGCTCCGGTCTCGTACGGGATCGCAGCGACCGTCATCAACCCGCAGACCTCCTGGCAGCGGGTGATCCTGGACCGCAACGAGGTCGTGGGCTTCGTCAGCGCCAACTTCGACGCGGAGGCACCGGAAGAGCACTTCCGTTCAGTGCTGTGGCGCATCAACGTCGATGCCGACGACCAGGGCCGCGGTGTCGGCCGGTACGCCGTCGAGGCGCTCGTCGATGAGGCCCGCGCGCGCGGCGTCGACCACGTCAACGTGATCTACGAGGCGGGCGAAGGCGGTCCGGAGACCTTCTTCCACCGCGTCGGCTTCACCCCCGTGGGCGAGACCGCCTACGGCGAGGTCATCGCCGAGATCCGGGTCACGACCTAAGCCGGGCGGCGGGGTCTCGAATCCCCTCCCCCATCGAGACCTCGTCGCCCTTTCACGGGGTTCCGGGGGAGCGCTCTCACGACCTCCTCACGTGACGCACTGTCGTGGCGTCCCCCTCGTGACTCAGGGGCGTTCGTCCGGCTTGCCACCGCCGGGCTTGCGCCGATTCGTCCACGACGTGAGGGCGGCCGCAGCCGCACCGGCCGCTCGGTCGAGGGCTTCCGCGGAGCGGCTGAGCATGTCCTGCGCAGCGTCCTGCCACGCTGCCGTGGTCGGCGCCTCCCCCGCCTGCACCTTCGCGGCGTGCTCGGCCGCTTCGAACGCGCGCTCGAGCTCGGCGACGGCATCGCGATAGGCGGCGAACTCCGCCGGGGTGATGCGCCCGGCCGCCGCGCGGCGCATGTCCGTCGCGTGGCCGGCAGCACGGAAGTAGGCCGCCGTCTCGGGACTCTTGACGTCGGTCATCGCCGGATAGGAGATCTGCAGTGCCGGATCGGTCTCGTACCGCATCCACCGCGCCGTCACAGCATCGTGAGCGGCGTGCAACCGCTCCAAGGGGCGGGGCTCCGATGCCGAGGGCACCGCGGCCCGCGCCGCATTGAGACGCACCTGACGCGCGCGGACATCGGCCGAGGCGGCCTTCGCATCACGCTCCCGCTCCTTCAGCATCCGTCGCGCACCGGCCACCTGTTCGGCCGTCGCCCGCTGCGCCGCCCGCTCAGCGGTGACGCGAGCCAGGTCGGCGCGTGCGATCTTCCAGGCGGTGCGCCTCTCGGCCGCGGCCAGTTGCGCCTCCCTGAGATCATGACGCGCAGCATCGACTGCGAGGCGGCGTCCGCTCACCGTGCTGTTGCGACGACGCATTCCCATCACCCCCACCGTCCCCGCGGCGACCGCACTCGGCGCGATCCACCACCACTCGGCAACGAGCAGCAACGGGTCCATACCTCGATGCTACCCACGCACCGCGCTCGATGCGCGCCCCCGGACGTTCGCCCGAGGTCTCGACTGCTGCGGCCGCGATCGCCTCGCCGGGACGATGAGGCGGGCGTGGTCGCAGCAGTCGAGAGGGCGATCAGACGAGCGTCTCCTGCCACGCCGCGTGCAGCTGGGCGAACTTGCCTGTTCCGCCGATGAGCGCGGCAGGGGTGTCATCCTCGATGATGCGTCCGTGCTCCATCACGAGAACCCGGTCGGCGATCGCGACCGTCGACAGGCGGTGCGCGATGATGATCGCCGTGCGGTCCTTGAGAAGGGTCTGCAGGGCATCCTGGATCAGTCGCTCCGACGGGATGTCCAGCGACGCCGTGGCCTCGTCCAGGATCAGCACCGCCGGGTCGGCGAGGAAGGCCCGGGCGAACGAGATGAGCTGACGCTGACCGGCCGAGACCCGACCGCCGCGCTTGTTCACATCGGTGCCGTAGCCGTCGGGGAGCGACGAGATGAACCCGTCGGCGCCCACGGCCCGCGCCGCCGCCTTGATCTCGTCGAGCGTCGCCTCCGGCTTGCCGAGGGCGATGTTGTCGGCGACGGTCCCGCTGAACAGGTAGGCCTCCTGCGTGACCATGACGATCGCGCGGCGGAGGTCCTTCGGGTGCAGCGAGCGCAGGTCGACGCCGTCGAGGGTGACCCGCCCATCGGAGGGGTCGTAGAACCGGGAGATGAGCTTGGCGAGTGTCGACTTGCCCGCGCCGGTCGTGCCCACCAGAGCGATCGTCTGCCCGGCCGGGATGTCGAGGGAGAAGTTCGGGAGGATCGTCTTCTCTCCGTTGTAGCCGAACGTCACCTCGTCGAACTCCACGTGCCCGCGGGCTTCCCAGAGGTCGATCGGCTTCTCGGGATCCGGAACCGTCGGCACCTCCTCGAGCACGCCCGACACCTTCTCCAGCGCGGCCGTGGCTGACTGGTAGGAGTTCAGGAACATCGCGATCTCCTGCATCGGGGCGAAGAAGTTGCGCACATACAGCACCGCCGACAGCAGCACGCCGACGGTCAGCGCCCCCTCTGAGACGCGGATACCACCCCACAGCACGACGATTCCGAGCACGAGGGCCGCGACACCCATGAGCCCGGGCTCGAACGTGCCGAACAGCAGCATCGAGCGACGGTTGACGTCGCGATAGTCACCGGCGATCTCCTGGAACGCCTTGTCATTGCGCGGCTCCTTGCGGAAGGCCTTCACGGCCCGGATGCCGGTCATCGTCTCGACGAACTGCACGATCACCTTCGCGCTGATCACCCGCGACTCGCGGTAGACCAACTGCGAGCGCGAGTAGAACCACTTCATCAGGAAGAACAGCGGCACGCCGCCGATCGCCAGGATGAGACCCGACTGCCAGTCCCAGAAGCACAGCGCGATGAAGGTGAAGAGCCCGAAGAGCACGCCGGAGACGAGCTCGTTCAGACCGCCGTCGAGGAGCTCCTTGATCGAGTCGAGGTCACTCGTCTGGCGCGAGATGATGCGCCCGGACGTGTACGACTCGTGGAACTCCAGGCTCAGGCGCTGGGTGTGCAGGAAGATGCGTTTGCGCAGATCGAGCAGCACCGCCTGGGTGAGCTTGGCCGCGATGATCACGTACCACGCGATCAGCACGGCGGCGAGCGCACCCGCCAGCAGATAGATGCCGCCGATCATGAACGTCGGCATCCAGTCGGCCCGATCGATGGCCGCGGGCAGCGCGCGATCGAGGCCGATGCTGATGAGGATAGGGCCGGCGACCTGGAGGGCGGTCGACACGATCAGCACCGCGGCGGCGAGGACGATCCTCGGCTTCAACGGGCTGACCAGGGATCCGAGGAGTCGGAGGGATCGACGACGGATCTCCCGGCTCTCTTCGCGGGTGTACTCGGAACGATCCTCGTTCTGGGTTCCGGTGACGGCGGAGCTCATCGCTGCACCTCCTTCTCGGTGATCGGGTCTTCGTCGGCAGCCTGCATCCCGAGGCCCTCGCGGACCTCTTCGTCGATCTCGGCCTGCTCATCGCGGATCACGGGGATCGCGCCGGTGCGCGCCGCTTCCTCGGCCTCCAGGCTCGAGATGACGTGGCGGTAGTGCCGGCTCGACTTGAGCAGCTCGGAGTGCGTCCCCACCGCCGTCACACGACCCGCCTCGAGCAGGGCCACGCGGTCGGCGAGGGCGACGGTCGAGGGCCGGTGCGCCACGATCATGGCCGTGGTGTCGGCGAGCACGTGTCGCAGGGCCTCCTCCACGAGGGCCTCGGTGTCGACATCGAGAGCCGACAGCGGGTCGTCGAGCACGAGCACCTTCGGCTTCGCCGCGACCGCACGGGCGAGGGCGAGCCGCTGACGCTGGCCGCCGGAGAGGCTGAGCCCCTCTTCACCGATCACCGTCTCGACGCCGTCGGGCAGCGCGTCGACGAACGACGCCTGGGCGACGTCGAGGGCCTCGCGGAGCACGCGCTCGCCTTCGTCGCTGTGCACATCGAGTTCGGCACGTCCGAGCAGCACGTTCTCACGGACCGTCGCCGAGAACAGTGTCGCGTCCTCGAACGCCATGGCGATGTGCTGACGGAGCTCGGCGAGAGGGAGATCCCGCACATCGACACCGTCGAGCGTCACCTTGCCGCCCGTCACGTCGTACAGACGCGTGGGCAGCGTGGTGAGAGTGGTCTTGCCGCTGCCGGTCAGGCCCACCAGCGCCATGGTCTCACCCGGGCGCAGCACCAGGTCGATACCGTCGAGCAGATCCCGCTCGTGGGCACCGGCGTCCTGATAGCGGAAGTACGCGTTCTGGAACGCGAGCTCCCCACGCGGGTTCTCGATGTGCACCGGGTTCTCCGGGTCGGTGATGGTGTTGGTCTCCGAGAAGATGTCGAACACGCGGTCGGTCGCCGTGCGCGCATCCAGCATGAACGAGAACAGGAAGCCGATCGACTCGATGGGCCACCGCAGCACGACCGCCATCGCGAAGAAGGCAAACAGCTGTGCCTCGTCGATCTGCCCCACGGAGATCAGCCAGATGCCGGACATCAGGCTGAGACCGAAGGCGATCTGCGGCATGAGGTCGAGCCAGAACCAGATCGACGCGATCGCGCCGGCCTTGCTCATCTCGGTCTCGCGCAGCGTCTCGGCCTGGCGGCTGAAGCGGCTGAGAGCGTGCTTGCCACGACCGAACGCCTTGAGCACGCGGATGCCGTGCACGCTCTCCTCGACACTCGTGGCGAGGTCGCCGGCCTGGTCCTGGCTGCGACGGGTGAGCGCGCCGTAGCGCTTCTCGAACAGGTAACCGCGGATCCACAGCGGGATCGCGGTCACCAGGAAGATCGTGCCCAGCAGCCAGTGCCAGCGGAACAGCAGCACGGAGCCGATGATGATCGTGAGGATGTTGACGACCAGCAGCACGAGCCCGAACGCGAGCCAGCGGCGGATGAGGCCGATGTCCTGCATCATGCGGCTGAGCAACTGTCCGGAGCCCCACCGGTCGTGGAACGACACCGGAAGGGTCTGCAGGCGCGAGTAGAGCTCGGTGCGCATCTTGTACTCGACCTCGGTCGACGGGTTGAGCACGAACTGGCGTCGCAGCCACACCATCAGGGCCTCGCCGAGGGCGAGAGCGAAGACGGCGACGGCACCCCAGACGATGGCGCTGATCTCACCGGAGCGAACGGGTCCGCTGATGATCTGCTCGAGCACGATCGGGATCATCAAGGCGATGACGGCGGCGATGAGCGCGCTGGCGGCACCGCCGGCGAGCCGCCAGATGACGGGCTTCACGAAGGGCTTCAGGCGCCACAGTGCGGCCGGAGTGGAAAGGGTCGATGAAGGCGAGGGATTCTGCACGGAAGGCGAGGAAGACATGTCTCTCAGACGAGTTTCGTATGGAAAGCGATTGCGGAAGGGGACGGATACGAGAGCGGACTCGTGGAGTCCGGTATCCGACGAAGAAGGGGCGGGGTGGCTCTAGGAGAGCGGACGCGCCGGGGTCGAGCCGAGAGCTGCGATCCGCGCGGTGGCGATCGTGGTCATGGTGTCCTCCTCAGGGGCTCGGCGATGTCGTCCGGTTGGCGCGACAGCCCACCAGCCTATTGCTGTGAACCAGCTGAAAGCAAGAGTCATTCCCGATTCGTCGACCGCGGCTCTCGAAGACCGCGGAGGGGGACGCCGGGAGCCTCAGGCGAGGGCTGCGGCTCCGAGCCCGGATCGGAGGAACCGCTGCAGGTTGCCGCCGAGGACGGCGAGGATCTCCTCTTCCCGCCAGCCACGACGCATCAGCGCCTCGGTCACGAGCGGGAGACCTGCCGGGCCCTCGAGGCCCGGCAGGTACCGATCGGCCGGCACGCCCTCGATCGTCGTCTGCACGCAGCACGGTGCCGTGGTGTCTTCCAGCACTTCGCGGACGAAGTCCGGCCCCATCCCGACGTGTTCGATTCCGGCGACCGACACCACGCGTTCGAAGTGGTCGATCAGTGTGTCGATCGTGTACGCGCTCTCATGCAGGTACGGAGCGAAGAAGTTGACGCACACGACTCCCCCGCTCTCGGCGACCCCGGCGATCTGGGCATCGGTGAGGTTGCGGTGGTGGTCGAACAGCGCACGGGCCGAGGAATGCGTGGCCATGACCGGGCGCGTGGCGAGCTCGAGCACGTGGTCGACCCCGCCCGCTCCGAGGTGGCTGATGTCGAAGATCATGCGATGCGCTCCATCTCGGCGAGCGCTCGGACCCCGGTTCGCGTCAGCCTGCTGCCTGCCGCGTCTTCGCCGCTGCCGTCGGCGAACGCGCTGCGCCCGAAGTGCGCCACCGAGCCGATCCGCACCCCGAGCCGATGCACGGTCTCGAGGAGCTCGACGTCGTCGGCGATGCCGGGCATCCCCTCCAGGGCGAGCACCAGCGCGATGCGGCCCTTGCCGATCACCCGATCGAGGTCGTCGCCATCCCCGCACAGACCGACGGCGTCTGCGTTGCCCTCCGCCAGCCGATGCGCGGCCTCGATCATGCGGAGGGTGCGACGCAGCGCCCCCTCCGGGCGATACACGTCATCGATGAACACGGGCAGCACCTGCAGCCCGACACCACCTTCGTGCAGCTGGGGAAGCCACTGGGCACGGAAGTAGTCCGACCACTCATCCGCGGGGCGGCTCGCCACCGAGCAGAGCAGATCGTTGTGTGCGTCGGCGACGACGGCGCGGCGGTGGAGGGCGAGTGCATCGTTGGCGGTCACGGCACGAGCCTATGGCCGCGTCGGTCGGGATGCTTCGTCGACGGGCACCATGTCGACCGCCCGTCGTGGTGCCTGCGACTCAACCCGCGCGACTCTCGCGCGCGAGCAGGCTCTCCTTGACATCGATCCCCCAGGCGAATCCGCCGAGGGTGCCGTCGGTGCGCAACACCCTGTGGCACGGGACGAACAGCGCCGGCGCGTTGCGCGCGCAGATGGATGCCGCCGCGCGCACGGCGCGGGGATTGTCGAGCCGCGTCGCGAAACCGGTGTACGTCAGAGGCTCGCCCGGCTCGATCGACCGCAGCGCCGACCAGCCGGCGAGTTGGAGGGCTGTTCCGGTCTGCTTCACGGCGACATCGTCGATCGCGGAGAGGTCGCCGGCGTAGTACGCGAGCGCTGCCTCGGCGGCCTCGGTCTCACCGTCTCGGAGATCTTCCGGTCGGTGCGCCGCGGACAGCCTGCCGAGGATCGCCTCGACGTCTGAGGTCCAGCCGGAAGACAGTACGCGCTGCCGGTCGTCGGCAAGGATCGTGAAGGCGCCGTCCGGCGTCTCGATGGTCTGGATGAGGGCGGTCATGGGGTCTCCTTCTTCGTCGTGTCTTCCGCGGGGGTGGGACGTGCCGCAGCCGAGGCGCGTCGAGGACCCACGGGGCGCACAGGTGCTGCGCGCCACAGGTGCGCGCTGAGATAGCTGCGCCAGGGGGCGGTGCGCTCGCCCCAGACGGTGAGCGGGCGTGCGTCGCCCGGCAGTCCGGAGGCTGCAGCGCCGGCGCGCAGCGCGACGTCTCCCGGGAGCAGCACATCGGGATCGCCGAGCACACGCATGCGCACGTAGTCGGCTGTCCAGGGTCCGATTCCCGGCATCGCGAGCAGAGCAGCGCGCTGGTCGACACCGTCGTCTCCGACCGTGAGCGTCAGGGAGCCGTCGGCGAGAGCGCCCGCAGCGCCGGTGATGGCGCGGATGCGGGCGGCCGGCCCTCGCAGCACCTCGGCTCCGTGGGCGGCGATCGCGGTCATCGTCGGGAACAGCAATCCGTTCTCGGTGCGCTCCCCCAACGCCTCGGCGAGTGCTGTGAGCGCGGTCCGGGCGGCGACCACGGTGATCTGTTGCCCCACCATGGCGCGGATGAGCATCTCGTGCGGATCAGCCGACCCCGGCACCCGGATCCCGGGGGTGCGCGCGACGAGCGGGGCGAGTTCGGTGTGCGCGGAGAGCGCCTCGTCGATCGCCTGCGGATCGGCATCGAGGTCGAAGATGCGCCGCACGATCGACACGAGCGGGGCCAGGTCTCCCAGCCGCGCGACCCGGGTGCGCAGGTGCAGACGAGCCGCATCGTCCTGACGCACGTCGAACCAGGCGGGTCCTCCCGACATCCGCAGATGCCGGGAGAACGACGTCGACGTCGTCTCCTCGATACCGGGAACGGCGCGTGCCGCCATCCAGGTGAAGATGCCGCTCGCGTCGAGCGGGCCGCGGTAGGGCAGCACGAGGTCGATCGAGCCGGGAGCCGCGGACGCCGGAAGCCTTCGTCGGGCCCTGAGCTCGCCCGGGGTGAGTCCGAACACCTCGCGGATCGTGTCGTTGCATTGTCGGATGCTCGCGAATCCGGCGGAGAAGGCGACGTCGGAGATCGGCATGTCGGTGCCGACGAGGAGCATGCGCGCGGTGTGCGCCCTGTGTGCTCGCGCCAGTGCGAGCGGCCCGGCGCCGAGTTCGGTGGTCAGCAGCCGCGTGAGGTGCCGGCTGGAGTATCCCAGGCGCGCAGCCAGCCCGGGAACGCCCTCGCGCTCCACCACGCCATCCGAGATCAGGCGCATCGCCCGCGCGGCGGTGTCACCGCGGATGTCCCACGCGGGAGAACCGGGCGCCGCCTCGGGCAGGCATCGCTTGCACGCCCGATACCCGGCCTCGTGAGCCGCGGCGCTCGTCGGATAGAAGGTGACGTTCTGCGGCTTGGGCGTGCGGGCGGGGCAGCTCGGACGACAGTAGATCCCGGTCGAGCGGACGGCGGTCACGAACTGCCCGTCGAAGCGGGTGTCGCGCGCGCTGATCGCGCGGTAGCGCTCGTCGAAGTCGGTCACGGGGAAGCTCATGCCTCCACTCTGTCACGCTTCCTCGACGCCGACTGGCGGAAATCGGACACGGCTGTCGAGTCGGGAACGCCGAGACCCACCCGCCTCGTCCACCCCCACGTCGCCGGAGCGGCGCGTGCGGGTCCTCGACGTGGAGAGTGGGTCTCGATGTGCGAGCGCGGAGAGCACTCAGTGGAAGAAGTGGCGCTCCCCCGTGAAGAACATCGTGACGCCGGCCTTGCGAGCCGCGTCGACGACCTCCTCATCACGCACCGATCCGCCCGGCTGCACGATCGCCGTGACTCCGGCGTCGATCAGGACCTGGGCGCCGTCCGCGAAGGGGAAGAACGCATCGGAAGACGCGACCGATCCCGCGGCGCGGTCGCCTGCGCGCTCGACCGCCAGGCGGCACGAGTCGACACGGTTGACCTGGCCCATGCCGACGCCGACCGTGGCGTTGTCCTTCGCCAGCACGATCGCGTTCGACTTGACCGCGCGGCACGCCTTCCACGCGAAGATGAGGTTCTCCATCTCCTCGTCGCTCGGACGCTCGCCGGAGACGAGCTCCCAGTTCTTCGCGACGGAGACGATGTCGTCGGGGAAGCGGTCGGCGTCCTGCAGCAGCAGTCCACCGGAGACGAGACGCACATCCATGCGCTCCTGCTGCCAGTCCTCGGGCAGCTGCAGCAGACGCAGGTTCTTCTTCGCCTTGAACACCTCGAGCGCGGCCGGCTCGAACGACGGCGCGACGATGACCTCGGTGAAGATGTCCTTGAGGTTCTCGGCCATCTTGAGGGTGACCGTACCGTTGGCCGCGATCACCCCGCCGTATGCGGAGACCGGGTCGCACTCGTGCGCGCGCAGGTGGGCGCTGGCGATCGGGTCGAGAGCGTTCGGCGCGGTGGTCGCGATGCCGCACGGATTGGCGTGCTTGATGATCGCGACCGCCGGCTTGACCATGTCGTACGCGGCACGCAGCGCGGCGTCGGCGTCGACGTAGTTGTTGTACGACATCTCCTTGCCCTGCAGCTGCGTCGCCTGGGCGATGCCGTGGCCACCGGCACGGGTGTAGATCGCGCCGCGCTGGTGCGAGTTCTCGCCGTAGCGGAGCGTGGCAAGGCGCTCGGCCTGGATCGTCAGGTGGGTCGGAAGGTCGCCGTCATCCTGCAGCGTCCCCTCGGCGAACCACGACGCGACCGCCGTGTCGTAGGCCGCCGTGTGCGCGAAGGCGCGGGCGGCCAGTTCGCGGCGCTGCGACACCGATGTGCCGCCGTCGGCGAGGGCCGAGATGATGCCGGGGTACGACTGCGGTGAGACCACGATCGCCACGTTGGCATGATTCTTCGCGGCGGCACGCACCATCGCGGGCCCGCCGATGTCGATCTGTTCGACGACATCGTCGCCGACGGCGCCCGAGGCGACGGTCTCGACGAAGGGGTAGAGATTCACGACGACAAGCTCGAACGGGGTGATGTCGAGTTCGGCGAGCTGGCGCTCGTGATCCTCGAGGCGCAGATCGGCGAGCAGACCGCCGTGGATCTTCGGGTGCAGCGTCTTGACGCGACCGTCGAGCATCTCGGCGACCCCCGTGACGGAGGCGACGTCGGTGACGGGGAAACCCGCATCGCGGATGGTCGATGCCGTCGAGCCGGTCGAGACGATCTCGACGCCCGCGTCGGCGAGAGCCTCGGCGAGGACCAGGAGATCGGTCTTGTCGCTCACCGAGACGAGAGCGCGCCGGATCGGCACGGTGTCGCGATCGCGGTAGAGCGTGGGGTCGTGGCGGGGGCCGGCCATGATGGGCTCCTTCGTGCGGGGGGCGTCGGGTGGAGGGGGTCAGGAAGAGGGGTCGAGGACGAGCGTGCCGGTGGCGATCCCGCGGACGACGTCGATGAGGAGTCGACGTTCGACGGGTTTGATCCGTTCGTGCAGGCTGTGCTCGGTGTCGCCCTCGAGGATCGCGACACGTTCCTGCGCCAGGATCGGCCCGGTGTCGACACCGTCGTCGACCACGATCACGCTGGCACCGGTCTCGGCCGCGCCGGAGGCGAGGGCGTCACGGACGCCGTGTGCCCCGGGGAACTCGGGAAGGTACGCGGGGTGGGTGTTGATGAGGCGTGGCGAGTACTGCGCGACGAGCGACGGAGGAAGCAGACGCATGAGGCCGCTGAGCACCACGAGATCGGGGGCCCAGACGGCGAGCTGGCGGGCGACCTCCTCCCCCCAGGCTTCGCGGCTCTCGTGCTCATGCCAGGGCACGGTGAAGCTGGGGATGCCGAACTCCTCGGCGTGGGCGAGTCCGTCCGCCTCACGGTCAGCACCGACGACGATCACCCTGGCGGGGAAATCGGGGTGACGAGCGGCCTCGAGGAGGGCGCGAAGATTCGAGCCGGTGCCCGAGATGAGAACGGCGACCGTGAGCACGCGCCCAGTCTACCGGGGCGCGAAGCCCTCTTCCGCCCGGCTTCCGCTCACGGGCGGTGGACGTCAATCGCGCTCGTGACGCGGCGGGGCGAAGCCGCGGACATCGTCCAGGGGCGCCGTGTCGTCGAACGTCGGCGTCTCGGAGAAGGGGATACCGGGCGCTGTCCGCGCCGATGCGAGGCTCGGGTCGAACTCGGTCATCTCGGCGATCCAGCGGTCCGTACGCTCCTCGGCCAGCTCATCGCGGTGACGCGGTGACAGCAGCAGGATCGCGGCGCCGACGAGCACCTCCAGCCCGAGGGCCAGCATGAACGGAAGAGCCGCGGGACCGACATCGGCGAGCTTTCCCGGACCCATCGAGCCGTTCGCGAGCACCGCGGCGAGGCCCGCGACCCCTGCGCTGACGACGGCGATCCCCACCGCGATCGCCGCCCGCTGCATCGTCCCCAACGGCGTGCCCTCCCAGACGAGGCGCGAACGCACCGCCCAGCCGGCGAAAGCACCGGCGGCGATCGGGACGAGCACCACGATCAGCATCCACATCGAGCTGTTCTCGGGCAGCAGCCCGAACACCGGGATGCCCGGAACGACTCCCAACTGCGTTCCGGCCGGCGAGACCGCGGTTCCGACACCGACGGCGAAGCCGGGACCGGCGAGCCAGGACGCCGCCCACACGATCAGCGTCGGGAGATACACGAGCTGCGCCAGCGTCATCACGGTCGCGCCGAGCGCATCGACGCGGGCAGCCTGGAACAGCGCCACGACCTCGCCGCCGCGGAACAGCGTCATGACGGCGAGGGCCAGAGCGGCCGCTCCGATCACGCCGACCAGGGTGAAGGCCGTGCCGCGCACGATCGCGACGGGGACGGGCGCCCAATCCTCACGGGCGTCGATGCGGTCGTGCAGACGGTCGAGGACTCCGCCATCCCCCTCTTCCCACGCGACCCGGACAGCCCCGCACACCGCGCCGACGAGGTAGACGGCGGTGGGGAGCCCGATCGCGAGTGCCAGGGGGGTCTGCACGGCATCCAGTCGCGCGGTCAACGCGACCCCCGTGGAGATGGCCGCGAACACCACCGTCCCTGACACTGAGCCGAGCAGCCAGGTTCCGGCTGCCGCGGCCCTGGCACCCGAGCGGGCGGCGAACAGCAGGGTGAAGAGCAGGAACGCCAGCGGGGTGATCGAGACCGCGAACGAGGCCGCCTGCGGGGGGATCGCGAGAGCGACCAGCAGCTCGTCCGGGATCGTGACCTCGAGCGGCACGCCGTGACCGAACTCCCAGAGCGTGCCGGTGAGCGGCCAGAGCGCGCCCCAGTCGGCCGTGACCCCGAAGGCGAGCGTCCACAGCAGCGTCAGCGGCGCGAGCAGCACGACGAGGCCGACGGCCGCAGCGATGGCGGCGTCGAAGGCGGCGAGGAGCGCGACGAGGAGGCGTTGCATAGCGTTTCGAGACTACGACGAGTTGCCGACGAAGCCCTGGGGGCGCGCGTGGGGTCGGCGACACGATAGCGTTTCTCCGGAGGTTTCCCGATGACAACTGCCCCGCCCGCCCCGGCATCCACCGAACCCAAGAACTCCCTGGACCGCTTCTTCGAGATCAGCAAGCGCGGATCCACGATCGGCACCGAGATCCGAGGGGGTCTGGTGACATTCGTCACGATGGCCTACATCGTGATCCTGAACCCGATCATCCTCTCCGGCAAGCCCGATGTCGCCGGAGACATGCTCAGCTTCAACGCCGTGGGCGCCGCCACCGCGCTGACCGCCGGTGTGATGACGATCCTGTTCGGACTGGTCACGCGCCTCCCGTTCGGTTTCGCCGCCGGCCTCGGCATCAACGCCTTCGTCGCGTTCTCGGTCGTCGGCCAGGTGACCTGGCCCGAGGCCATGGCGCTGGTGATGATCAACGGTGTCGTCATCGTGCTGCTCGCCGCCACCGGGCTGCGGAAGGCGATCTTCGACGCGGTGCCGTTCCAGCTGAAGATCGCGATCACGGTCGGTATCGGCCTCTTCATCGCGTTCATCGGCTTCGTCAACTCCGGCTTCGTCACGGCGACCGGCGCCTCGTCTCCTCCGGTCGGCCTCGGCGTGAACGGATCGGTCGCGACCGTTCCGACCCTGCTGTTCGTCATCACCCTCCTCCTCACCGGCATCCTCGTCGCCCTCAAGATCAAGGGCGGCATGCTGATCGGACTCATCGGCGGCACCGTGCTCGCAGTCATCGTCGAGGCGATCTGGCACATCGGGGCCCGCGGCTTCGATGACGAGGGCAACGTGGTCAACCCGGGCGGCTGGGGCCTGACGGTTCCCGCGCTCGACGGCTCCCCCGTGGGTGTGCCCGACCTCAGCCTGATCGGCGCCGTCGACTTCAGCTTCGACCTGAGCAAGGTCAGCCTCGTCGCGATCGTGATGATCGTCTTCACGCTGCTCTTCACGAACTTCTTCGACGCCATGGGCACCATGACGGGCCTCGCGAAGGAGGCGAACCTCGCCGACGACAACGGCGACTTCCCCCGCATCAAGTCGGCGCTGGTCGTCGAGGGTGTCGGCGCGATCGCCGGTGGCGCGACCTCCTCGTCTTCGAGCACGGTCTTCATCGAGTCGGGCGCCGGTATCGGCGAGGGTGCGCGCACCGGACTCGCGAACGTGGTCACCGGCGTCGTGTTCCTGATCGCGATGTTCCTGACCCCGCTGACGTCGATCGTCCCGACCGAGATCGCCGCTGCCGCGCTGATCATCGTCGGTGCGATGATGATGGCGCAGATCCGCTACATCGACTTCAGCGATTTCCGCGTGCTGCTGCCGGTGTTCCTCACCGTCTCGGTCATGCCGCTGACCTACTCGATCGCGAACGGCATCGGCGCGGGCTTCGTCAGCTGGGTGCTCATCCACGCGTTCTCCGGCAAGGCCAAGTCCATCAGCCCGCTGCTGTGGGTCGTGGGCGCAGGCTTCCTGATCTTCTTCGCCCGAGGTCCGATCGAAGCGCTCTTCGGCGTCGGGATCTGACGCCGATCGGAGGTCACGGTAGAGGGGCGGGTGCTGCGGCATCCGCCCCTCTTCCGTACCTCCCGCCGCCGCGGCCGTCACATGCATGTGCATCGGCCCGATGCAGGAACACACGCCCCGAGCGGCCATGCATCCGCTGAGAGGTCATGCATCTGACGAAGACGGCCACCTCGCGCGGCTCAGGCGTAGGCAGCGGCGAACTCCGGCGACGGCTCGATCGGCTCGATCACGTCGATCAGCACACCGCCGGGCGCCTCGACGATGAAGTGGCGCTGACCGAAGGCCTCGTCGCGGAGCGGCAGCCGTTCCGACAGACCCCGCTCCCCCACCAGGCGCGCATGCTCGGCAGCGGCATCCGGCACCTCGACGTTGAGCAGCAGCCCGCGCACGGGCTCACGAAATCCCTTGGGGATGGTCTCGTGCGAACGGTCGAGGATCGCGAGCTCACCGCCATCGAAGCGCAGGCTCACGTACCAGTCGGCCTCGAACACCACCTCGAAGTCGAACTCCTCTCGATAGAACCGCGCGCTCGCTGCGACGTCTTCGACCATCAGCACCGGGTAGAAGCTCGTGATCCGCATTCGTCTCTCCTTTACATACAGCATGTTTGTATTCTGCGTGACTAGGATACATACAACCTGTACGTAAGGAAAGAGTCATGCCCCGAGCATCCGCGGCCGACGCCGCCGAGACCGCGCGACGAATTCTCGAGACCGCCACGACCCACTTCGCCGCGCACGGGTACGCCACCGCATCCGTGGACGAGATCGCCCGCCTTGCCGGAGTCACACGAGGTGCGGTCTACCACCACTACACGTCGAAGCCGCTGCTCTTCCGCGACGTCGCGGCCGCCCAGCAGCAGTCCGTGGCCGACGCGATCCGCGACGCCACGGAAGACAGTGCTCCGGATGCCGCTCTCCGCGACGGCAGTCACGCGTTCCTCGACGCGATCACCCGGGGAGCGGCGTCACGCGTGCTGCTCGTCGACGGTCCCGCCGTGCTCGGCGGGGAGCAGTGGCGCCGACTCGACGCGGAGGGACCGGAGCAGGAGCTGCGCACGGGCGTACGCGAAGCCGGCGTCTCCCCCGCGCTCGTGGATCCGCTCACCGCCGCACTCTCCGGAGCGATGAACGAGCTCGCGCTGTGGCTCGCCGCGCACCCCGATGACGCCGACGCGCGGTCGGAAGCGCACGTGGCACTCGAGCGCATCCTGGATGCCGTGGTCCCGCCCAGCTGAGTGCGATGCGGCGCGCCGACGGCGCAGCGCGCCGACCGGCGTCGAGGGTGGAGTCCCGACCCTGAGGAGATCCCGTGCATCACCGACACCGCGACGACCACCCGTTCGACCTGAGACGGGACGTCGACCGGCGCCTCCTCGAGTACCGGGAGCTCATTCTGGCCAGCCTCGAAGGCCTCACCGAAGAGGAGGCGCGGTCCGCGCCGATCCCCGGCGCTCCGAGCCTGCTGGGAGTCGTGCGTCACACGGCGTACGTGGAGGGCGTCTGGTTCGACGAGAGGATCACCGGGCGCCCCCGCGCCGAGATCGGCCTGCCGGTGGCCACCGCCAACTCCTGGAAAGTGCGGCGCACCGACGATATCGCCTCCGTCACGGCAGAGTGTCGACGCATCAGCGCCCTCGCTGACAGCAATCTGACCGATCGCGGGCTCGACGACGAAGTCGGCGAGAGCCGGCGCAGCCTGCTCGCGATCTACGTCCACGTGTTGAGTGAGCTGGGCTGGAACACCGGACAGCTCGACATCCTGAGGGCAGCGATACTCGCTGCCCGCCGCCGAGCCGCCGGACCGACCGAACGGGCATGAAAGAAGGCCCCGGAGTGGAGTCCGGGGCCTTCAGATCAAGCGTAGCTCAGATCAGAGCGCTTCGATGATCGCGCGCATCAGGTCTGCCGTCTCGGACGGCGTCTTGCCGACCTTGACGCCGGCGGCCTCGAGTGCCTCCTTCTTCGCCTGAGCGGTGCCGGCCGAACCGGAGACGATCGCACCGGCGTGACCCATGGTCTTGCCCTCGGGAGCCGTGAAACCCGCGACGTAGCCGACGACCGGCTTCGTGACGTTCGCCTTGATGTAGTCGGCGGCACGCTCCTCGGCGTCGCCACCGATCTCACCGATCATCACGATCGCCTTGGTCTCGGGGTCGGCCTCGAACGCCGCGAGCGCGTCGATGTGCGTGGTGCCGATGACCGGGTCGCCGCCGATGCCGATGGCGGTGGAGAAGCCCAGGTCGCGCAGCTCGAACATCATCTGGTAGGTCAGGGTGCCCGACTTCGACACGAGGCCGATCGGTCCCTTGCCCGTGATGTTCGCGGGCGTGATGCCCACGAGCGCCTCGCCCGGCGTGATGATGCCGGGGCAGTTCGGGCCGATGATGCGGGTCTTGTTGCCCTTGCTCTGCGCGTAGGCCCAGGCCTCGGCCGAGTCGCCGACGGGCACGCCCTCGGTGATGACCACGAGCAGGGGGATCTCGGCGTCGATGGCCTCGATCATCGCGTCCTTGGTGAACGCACCGGGCACGAAAGCGATCGACACGTCGGCGCCGGTCTCCTTCATGGCCTCAGCGACCGAGGCGAAGACGGGCAGCTCGACGGCGTTGCCGTCCTTGTCGGTGTGCGAGACCGTGGTGCCGGCCTTGCGGGCGTTGACGCCACCGACGACCTGGGTGCCGGCCTTGAGCATCAGTGCGGTGTGCTTGGTGCCCTCACCGCCGGTGATGCCCTGGACGATGACCTTGGAGTCCTTGTTGAGGTAGATCGACATTCTTCTCGTCCTTCAGTCTCAGGCGTTGGCGAGCTCGGCGGCCTTGTCGGCGCCCTCGTCCATGGTGGCGGCCAGGGTCACAAGCGGGTGTGCGTACTCGGCGAGGATCGCGCGACCCTCGTCGACGCGGTTGCCGTCCAGGCGCACGACGAGCGGCTTGGAGGCCGTGGCCCCCAGCGTCTCGAGGGCGCCCTTGATGCCGTTGGCGACGGCGTCGCACGCCGTGATGCCGCCGAAGACGTTGACGAACACGCTCTTGACCTGCGGGTCGCCGAGGATGACGTCGAGGCCGGCGGCCATGACCTCGGCCGAGGCGCCGCCGCCGATGTCGAGGAAGTTGGCAGGCTTCACGCCGTTGTGGTTCTCGCCCGCGTAGGCGACCACGTCGAGCGTCGACATGACCAGACCCGCGCCGTTGCCGATGATCCCGACCTCGCCGTCGAGCTTCACGTAGTTGAGGCCCGACTCCTTGGCCTTGGCCTCGAGCGGGTCGGCTGCATCCTTGTCCTCGAGCGCCTCGTGCTCGGGGTGACGGATCTCGGAGGCGTTGTCGTCGAGCGTGACCTTGCCGTCGAGCGCGATGATGTCGCCCTCTTCGGTGCGCACCAGCGGGTTGACCTCGACCAGCGTCGCGTCCTCGCCCTTGTACACGTCGTAGAGCTTCACGAAGACATCGGAGACCTTCTCGATGAGGTCTTCGGGGAAGTTCGCCGCGCGAGCGATCTCGACGGCCTTCTCCTTGTCGATGCCCGTGAGCGGGTTGACCTCGACGCGTGCGAGCGCCTCGGGGCGTTCGACGGCGAGCTCTTCGATCTCCATGCCGCCCTCGACCGAGCAGAGGCTCAGGTAGGAGCGGTTGGCGCGGTCGAGCAGCACGGAGAAGTAGAACTCCTCGGCGATGCGCGCACCCTGAGCGACCATGACGCGCTTGACGATGTGGCCCTTGATGTCGAGGCCGAGGATGGCCTTCGCTGCTTCGTACGCCTCGTCGGGCGTCTTGGCGACCTTAACGCCGCCCGCCTTTCCACGGCCGCCGGTCTTCACCTGAGCCTTGACGACGACCACTCCGCCGATCTTCTCGGCAGCCGCCCTCACCTCTTCAGGGGTGTCCGCGACGATGCCGGCGAGGACCGGCACTCCGTACTTTTCGAAAACGTCTCGTGCCTGGTACTCGTACAGATCCACTGTGGTTCCTTCACTGGGCTGCTGTCTGGTAATTCTCTCGATGTCGAGACATCGACCAGTCCCCCAGCCTACTACCCCGAACTGAGCGCTCCTGCGGCCCCGGCGCCTCGACCGCTCAGCGTCGAGTCGGCACTCCGGCTCCACGCGCGGGGAGGGCGACCCGTCGAAGCTGTCGGGTGATCAGGAACGGCATGACCACCAGGGCCGTGCCCGTGGCGACGATCACGGGGCGCACCACGACCACCGGCAACGAGCCCCACAGGGCGATGAGGATCGCGCCGATCATGACGGCACCGAGCACAAGTTCGCACACGAGGAGCTGGCGGCGCACCGATGCGCTGTCCTCGGCCATGGTCGTCTCGCGCCCGCGCACCGAGATGTGCGAGGTCCATCGCGTGCCGTCCCACCAGCGCCGCGTCCCGCGCCGCCGCGTGTCGAACCAGCCCGCCGGAATCCCGTCATCTCTCACGCTCCTCAGTATGACGGCGACGCCTCGGCTTCTCCGCCCGGCGAGGTCTAGGCTTTCGCCATGCACGAATCCGCAGAACTGCGCACCGGCGTCGTCGCCGCAGCGCTCGAACTCTTCAGCGCCCAGGGGTTCGACCAAACGTCGGTGGAGCAGATCGCCAAGGCCGCCGGCGTCTCCCGCTCGACCTTCTTCCGCCAGTTCGGCGGCAAGGAGGACGTGGTCTTCGCGGATCACGAGGTGCTTCTGGAACAGCTCAGGGAGTTCCTCGACGAGGGGCACGATGACCCGTGGGGCGCGGTGTGCGCGGCTTCGGAGTCGGTCTTCGCCCACTTCGCGCACGACCCGGAACTCGCCAGGCGCCGCTATCAGATCGTGCGACAGGTCCCCGTGCTGCGCGAGCGCGAGATCATCACGGTCTTCCGCTACGAGCGACTGTTCGACGACTACCTGCGCGGGGCACTCCCCGGCGTGGATCCCCTGGACGCGGTCGGCTTCGCCGCCTTGGTGACGGCCGTGCACAACCATGTGCTGCGCCAGCTGCTGCGTGGCCGCAAGAAGGTGCCGCTGGCGACACTGCAGACGGCGCTGGCCGACGTCCGCCGTCGCTACGGGGTTGCGGGCGAGGCGGCCACCGCCCCGGATGACATGGTGGTCGCGGTGTTCCCCCGGTCCATGCCGATCGCCGAGGTCAGCCGCAGGCTGCAGTCACAGCTCGACTAGCTCGGCGTGCGGTCGGGTCGTGGAACCGAGTATCGAGGAGTACGATACTTGGTGCCACGAAGGAGTCCCATGAGCACTGCAGCCTCCCCCTTCCCCGGCGAGCGCGTCTCGTCGTACGACATCACCGGACGTCAGGACAGCGACTACTACGCCGTCTTCACCGACATCCCCGCCGCCGATCGGGAGGCGTGGGACCGCGCGAAGGCCTACGTCGACGAGGTCGCCCCGCAGATGGCCGACGCCTGGGACCGTGCGGAGTATCCGCTCGATGCCGCGCGTCGGATGGGCGAGATGGACCTCGTCGTCGACGGGGTGCAGCACCCGTCGCTCACGAGCCTGTCGCCACTGGCCGCAGGACTGGTGAACATGGAGATCTCCCGCGGCGACGGCTCCCTGGGCACGATCCTCGCGGTGCAGGGCGGACTCGCCCTGCGCACCCTGGCCCTGTTCGGCTCCCCCGCGCAGCAGGAGAAGTGGCTGACGGGCCTCGCCGACGGCTCGGTGCTGGGATCGTTCGCCCTGACCGAGCCCGATCACGGTTCCGACTCCGTCTCGCTGGAGACCGTGGCCCGCCGCGACGGCGACGGCTGGATCCTCCGCGGAACGAAGAAGTGGATCGGCAACGGCGCCTCCGGCGGCATCACCTTCGTCTGGGCGCGCATCGACGACGAGGGCGCCGAAGAGCATGGCGCCGTGCGCTGCTTCCTCGTGGAGCAGGAGACCCCGGGCTACACAGGCAGCGTCATCCGCGGAAAGGCCTCGCTGCGCGCGATCCACCAGGCACACATCGTGCTCGACGACGTGCGGGTGCCCCTCGATGCGGTGCTGCCGGGGACCAAGAGCTTCAAGGACGCCTCGATCGTGCTGTACGCGACTCGTTCCGGTGTCGCCTGGTCGGCGCTCGGACACGCGACCGCCTGCTACGAGGCCGCCCTCGCCTACGCCACCCAGCGGGTGCAGTTCGGAAAGCCCCTCGCCAGATTCCAGATGGTCCAGGAGCGTCTGACCCACATGCTCGAAGACCTCACCGCCATGCAGCTGTACTGCCGGCGGATGGCAGACCTCGAGACCGCCGGTGAACTGCGCCCGACCCAGGCTTCGCTGGCGAAGTTCCACAACACGCGTGCCGCGCGGCGCATCGCCTCGACCGCCCGCGATCTGCTCGGCGGCAACGGCATCCTGCTCGAGAACGGCGTGATGCAGCACATGGCCGACATCGAGGCCATCCACACCTACGAGGGCACCGAGAGCGTTCAGGCCCTGCTCCTCGGGCGCGACATCACCGGGATGAGCGCGTTCGCCTGAGGTCGGATCCCCGGAGTCGACTCACCGGCGTCGGGCGCTCACGTGGCGCTCTCGACTCGCCGCCGACCCCGCGACCGCCTGCACCGCGAGGAGCAGCACGAGCGCCAGGACCGGGACGACCCACCCACCGACCGCGGCGTGCAGGATGCCGAGGCCGAGCGGACCGAAGCCGGCCAGCAGGTAGCCGACTCCCTGCGCCATCGTCGACAGGTGCGCCGTGTGCCTCGCATCCGGCGCGCGGAGCACGATGTACGTCAGCGACAGCGAGATGGCGGCCCCCTGCCCGAGACCGAGCAGCGTCATCCAGAGCCAGGGCGCGGCTCCACCGGGCGCGATGAGGAGGCCGATCAGCCCCGCCGCGCAGAGCAGCGCGGAGAGCACGACGGGGAGCCACGTCGGCCGCATGCGGCGCATCATCGTCGGCACGAGGAGCGCCGCCGCGATCCCGGGAAAACTGGAGTACGACAGCAGCACCCCGGCATCCGACACCGAGACCCCGCCGTCCTGCAGCATCGTGGGAATCCAGGTCAGGGCCGCGTAGTAGCTCAGGCTCTGCAACCCCATGAACGCGGTGACCGCCCACGCGACCGGGTCCCGCAACAGCGCCGACATCCGCGGCTCGTCGATGGGTTCCGTGATCGCATCGACGGGAACGCCCGCCACCGCCGGGGAGGTGACGACCCGACGCATCGCCCGGGGCAGCCAGACCACCAGGGCGAGTGCGGCGGGAATCGCCCAGACCCCCAGCGCGCCACGCCACGACCCGTCCAGGGCGATCATGAACGGCACCGTGAATGCGGCCGCCGCGGCGGCACCCAGGAACAGCGATGTGGAGTACAGCCCCATCATCAGACCGAGACGGTGCGCGAAGTCCTGCTTGATCACGGCGGGCATGCAGACGTTCGCGACCGCGATGCCCGCCCCACCAACACCGTGCCGCCGAAGAGAGCCACGGGTGAGGGAAGCAGGCGGATGCCGATCCCGAGTGCCACCACGACCATCGTCAGCGCGAGCAGCCGATGCAGTCCGATCCAGCGTGTCAGCGCGGGCGTCAAGAACGCGAAGGCGCCGAAGGCGAACACGGGGATCGTCGTCAGGAGCCCTGCCGCGGCTGCAGGGATCCCCAGGTCCTGCTCGATCGCGGGGAGGACGGGTCCGACAGAAGCGACGCCCATGCGCAGGTTCAGCGCGATCAGCAGCAGGCCGGTGCCCACGTAGATCCCGGTGAGGATGCCGCCGCGCCGGGTGGACGGCGTGGTCAACGGGGTCGGCGCGGTGTCGAACGGTTCCTGCATCGTGGTCATGCATCGAGTCCAGCATTCACCCGGTATGTCAGGAAACACGTACACTGCATCTTGATGCCGAATACCCGCCAATCCTCGCGAATGGTCGACCTGAATCTGGTCGACTTCGATTCCCTGGCGGCCCTGCCCATGGAGGGCGCCTACCGGTTCGCGCACGCCGAGACCTCCCCCCGCCACGCCCACCCGCTCGGACACCTGGTGCATGCCGCTTCCGGAGTGCTGTCGCTGCTCACCGACGAGGGCGCCTGGATCGCGCCGTCGACCCGCATGGCCTGGGTGCCCGCCGGCGCCGAGCATCGCCATCGCGCGCACGGGCGCACGGACATGCGCATCGTCCATCTGACCGACGAGCTCGCCGCATTGCTCCCGGCCTCCCCTGCGGTGCTCGTCGCGACGCCACTCGCGCGCGAAGCCGTGCTGTCGATGACGTCCGACCGCACACGCAGCGACGAAGCCCTGGACCACCTGCGCCGCGTGGTCGTCGACGAAGTCGTGACCGCGCCCGAGCAGCCACTCCATCTCCCGGAGCCCCACGATCCGCGCCTGCGCCGTGCCGCACGCATCGTCGAGGATGACCTCGCCCTGCCCGTGCCGCTCGGAGAACTCGGCGCACGCACCGGCACCGCCGAGCGGACGCTGAGCCGCCTGTTCCAGCAGGAGACCGGCATGGGATACCGGCAGTGGCGCCTGCAACTGCGCGTGCATCGGGCACTCGTCCTGCTCGCCGACGGCGCCACGGTGACCGACACGGCCTCCGCATGCGGGTGGGCCACGACCAGTCAGTTCATCGAGCAGTTCACACCGCTCGTCGGGATGACCCCCGGCCGATACCGGCTGTCGCAACCGACCGCGTGAGGGGAAGGACCACGACTGCGGTCGGCTCAGACCACGCGCGCCATGCACACGAGGCGTTCGCGATCGTCCCACGAGGGCACCCGCTCGAAGCCTCGCGATTCGTAGAGACGCACGGGGCCGTCCCGCCATTCCCACACCGACAGCCGCACCTGCGACGCACCGAGATCGACCGCATCGGCCACCGCCGCGTCCAACAGCGCCGAACCCACCCCGCGGCCGCGCACGTCAGGCTGCGCCCACAATCGCTTGATCTCCGCCACACCGTCGTGCACGGACAGCACCACGACCCCGACGATGCGTTCGTCGAACTGCGCGACCCGCACTCGATGCGCGGCGTACGCCTCGGCCGGGTCATCGACCTCGCGGAGATAGCGGTCGGGCAGCGGCACGGCGGGATCGCGCTCGGATCCGTGTTCCTGCAGACTCTTCTCCCGCTCGGTCTGCAGCAGATACGCACGCACAGCCGCACCGACCTCGAGTGCGTCGGGTCCGGTCAGGTCGGCGAGCCGGATCGACGGTCGGTCGAGCCCGGATCCCGCCTCGGCGCTCACGGTCAGTCGCAGCCGCAGCCGCCGGACGGCGTCTTCACCATGAAGCACACGTCGCACACGCCGTAGTCGCGATCCTCGACCGGCTTCGGAGCCTTCTCGGCCCGCGGGGCGGAGACGCGAGGAGTCGTCGTGCGCTTGGCCGCGCGCGGCGGGGTGAGCGGGATGAACTCGCTGGGGTGGCTCACGTAGAAGTACGGCGCCCGGCCTTCGCTCGGCTGCAGACGCAGCGGAGCGGAACCGACGACGAGGCGCTCGTCCTCGGTGAAGCCGTTCGTGTAGGTGCGCCCGATGTGCAGAGGGGCGCCTTCACCTCGACGGATCGCTTCGATGTAGCGACCGCGGTCGATGAACGAGCTGATCCCGATCGCGTCGACGATGGCGGTGATGAACGCGTGGTTGGCCGGATCGATGCGGTGCGCGCGCAACGCCTCCGGGAGCGAACGGTATGGACGGGAGGTGCCTGCGGGGGTCGGCCCCTGTACTTCTTTCATCAGTTCCAGGATCGCACGCCCAGAGGGGTACAGCCGACCGTTTTCCGCTTGTATACGTGCCAAACTGACGTCATGGCCCAGGCGACGATCATCGGCTCCGGCCCGAACGGGCTCGCTGCCGCAGTGACGCTCGCGCGCGCCGGCTATCGGGTGCGAGTTCTGGAGGGCGCCGACACCATCGGCGGCGGGGTGCGCACACGCGAATCCACGCTTCCGGGGTTCCGGCACGACCTCTGCTCCGCCGTGCATCCGGCCGCCCTCTCCTCCCCGTTCTTCCAGGCGTTCGGCCTCGACCGGCGGATCGAGTGGATCCGTCCCGACGCCTCGTACGCGCATCCGCTCGACGACGGGCGCGCAGCGATCGCCTGGCGCGACATCGAGCGCACGGCGGCGGATCTCGGAGTAGACGGATCCGCCTGGATCTCTCGCCTGCGTCCACTCAGCAGCCACATCGACGGCGTGGTCGACTTCACCGGCAACCAGCTGCTCCGCATCCCCCGCGATCCGTTGACCGCCGCGCGCTTCGCGATCCGGATGCTGGACCAGGGCACTCCCCTGGCGGCTCGCGCCTTCCGCACGGAGGAGGCGGCGGCGCTCATCTCCGGGGTGGTAGCGCACGCCAACTCGCCGCAGCCCTCCCTCGCGGGTGCGGCGGCCGGGCTGCTGCTGGCCGCGCTCGGACACGCAGGCGGCTGGCCGTACCCGCGCGGAGGTGCGCAGCGCATCGCCGACGCGATGGTCGCCGACATCGAGCAGCACGGCGGAACGATCGAGGCGGGCACCCCCGTCTCCGATCTCGGTGCCCTGGACTGGGGCGACCCGCAGCAGGGCGACCTGCTGCTGCTCAACACCTCGCCGCGACTCGCCCTCACGCATCCCGACGTGCCCGCCGGCTACGCACGGGCCCTCCGCTCGTACCGGTACGGGCCCGGAGCAGCGAAGGTCGACTTCGCGCTCGACGGCCCGATCCCGTGGACGAACGCCGACGTGGCAGCGGCCCCGACCGTGCATCTGGGCGGCACCCGCGCCGAGGTATGGGCGAGTGAGAACGCCGTCGCCGCCGGACGCGTGGTTGAGCGCCCGTATGTGCTCGCCGTGCAGCCATCGGTACTGGACGACTCACGCGCCCCCGCGGGGAAGGCCGTGCTCTGGGCGTACATCCACGTGCCCCCGGGCTCGGACCTCGATCCGACCGAGCTGATCACCGCCCAGGTCGAGCGCTTCGCTCCGGGCTTCCGCGACCTCATCCTCGCGCACCACGCCGTCCCGGCGTCGTCGCGCGAGGCGATCAACCCCACGGAGATCGGTGGCGACATCTCCGGTGGCGTCTTCGACATGCGCCAGGCGCTCCGGCGCCCGGTTCTCTCCCCCTCCCCGTGGCGCACGCCGATGCGTGGCGTGTACCTGGCGTCCGCCTCGACACCCCCCGGCCCCTCCGTGAACGGGATGGCCGGTTGGCATGCCGCCCGCACGGCGCTGCGGGATGCCGGAGAACCCGCCACCTTGACCGACCTCTTCGGCTGATCGTCCTCCCCTTCCGCCGCGGATCATCGGCGGCCAGGATGGGAGCATGCGCTACGACATCCCCGCGCCGATGCTCGCCAAGGCGGCGCCGGCCGTCCCCGACCCCGCGAAGACGCCGGGCGGACTGCTGTACGAGCCGAAGTGGGACGGCTTCCGTGGACTCATCGCCTGGGACGGGGAGACGGTGGAGATCGGGTCACGAGGCGCCAAGCCGCTGACCCGCTACTTCCCCGAACTGGTCGACGTGATCCCCCAGCTGCTTCCGGAACCGTGCCTGCTCGACGGCGAGATCGTCGTCGCCACCGGGCCGGACGGCTCGCAGCGCCTGGACTGGGAGGCCCTCAGCCAGCGCATCCACCCCGCCGCCTCACGCGTCGCGAAGCTCGCCGTCGAGACCCCAGCCATGTTCATCGCGTTCGATCTGCTCGCCGTCGGAATCGAGGACCTGCTCGGACAGTCGTTCGAGACGAGGCGCGCACGCCTCGAGACCCTCATGGAGGGCGTCGGACATCCGCTGCACATCACCCGCACGACCCGCGATCGTGACGCCGCTGTGCGCTGGCTCGCCGAGTTCGAAGGGGCAGGGCTCGACGGTGTCGTCGCGAAGCCGCTCGACCAGCCTTACGCGCCGGGAAAGCGCACTCTGTTCAAGATCAAGCATGCCCGCACCGCCGACGTCGTCGCGCTCGGCTATCGCATCCACAAGTCCGGATCGGGAGTGGGTTCCCTGCTGGTCGGGCTGTACGGCGACGACGGGGAGCTCCACCAGGTCGGCGGCGTGGCCGCGTGGAGCGATGCCCGTCGGCAGGAGCTCGTCGAAGAGCTCTCCCCGCTGGTCGAGCGCGACGAGTCGGGCGACGCCGTGACCGCCGAGGGCGAGCGGTCGCGATTCAGCGGATCGAAGGATGTGTCGTTCGTGCGGCTGCGCCCGGAGCGGGTGCTCGAGGTGCGATACGACCAACTCGAAGGCGCGCGGTTTCGCCACACCGTGCAGTTCGAACGCTGGCGCCCCGATCGCGACGCCCGCTCATGCACCTATGAGCAGCTGGACACCGTCGAGGGCTACGACCTCGCCGATGTCCTGAGCTGAGCGGGAGCCCTCACTCCTTCTCGGCCGGGGTGCCGTCCTCGTCCCAATTCGCTGCGACCTTCTTGCTCGGCTGCACGCGCGGCGGCTCACCCGGCATCTTCGGGAACTCCGGAGGGAAAGGCAGTTCGCCGAGACCGTTCTGCGTGTCGCGCTCCCACCACTCCAGCAGCGTGTCGATGCGGCCAGGGTTGTGCGGCATCGACGCCCACGGGTCGCCGACCTCGCCCAGACGCTTCGGGATGCTGCGCACCGTGAACACCTTCGGATCGAGACCGTCGAGCTCGTCCCAGGCCACCGGCGTCGACACGGTCGCTCCGGGAAGCGCTCGAGGACTGTAGGCACCGGCCATCGTGCGGTCGCGGTTGGCCTGATTGAAGTCGACGAAGATGCGCGCGCCCCGCTCCTCCTTCCACCAGTTCGTCGTGACCTGCTCCGGCATCCGTCGCTCCAGCTCGCGCCCGGCGGCGATCACGGCGTGCCGCACCTCCAGGAACTCGTGGGTCGGCTCGATCGGCGCGAACACGTGCAATCCTCTGTTGCCGCTGGTCTTGGCGAACGCCTCCAGACCCGCCTCGCGCAGCACCTCGCGCAGGGTGTGCGCGGCCGTGACCGCATCTGCGAAGTCGGTACCGGGCTGCGGATCGAGGTCGATGCGCAGCTCGACGGGGTTGTCCGCGTCAGTGGCGAGCGACGCCCAGGGGTGGAAGACGATCGTGTTCATCTGCACGGCCCACACGATCGCGCTCGCACGGTTCAACACGATCTGCGGATGCTGGCGCCCGCTGTTGTATGTCACCGTCACCGCGTCGACGAAGTCCGGGGTACCTTTGGGCGGGTTCTTCGAGAAGAAGCCCTCGGCCCGCGCCCCGCCTGCGGGTCCGATGCCGTCACGGAACCGCTCGAGCGAGACCGGGCGGTTGCCGTTCGCCGCCAGGAACGGCACCGCGACGAGCTGCACATACTCGGCCAGCTCCGCCTTGGTGATGCCGAGGTCGGGCCAGACCACGCGGTTCGGGCTGGACAGCGCGACCTCGCGTTCTCCATCGGAGTCGGCGACGGTCAGGGTCACGCGTTCTGAGGCCATGCTCCGACCCTAGAGCGCCGCCCGGACAGACGGAACCCCGCCGACGCGGACAGTGCGCGGAGTCCGGATCGTCCGTGTCCGGGTCGGTTCAGTCGCCGAGGTCGACCGCGAGCACGAGGACCGGCGTGAGCGCAGCCCGCTCGACGACGATCGACGGACCGGCCGAGTCCACGATCACTCCGGCGATGTCGGCGTGGCTCGTGAGGACCTTCGCCAGCTGCTCCGGCGCGAACGGGAGCGGACGGTCGCCGCGTCCGAGCGCGATGACCTCGAGCGGGTGCGAGAACAGCTGCAGGAACCGACGTCCGTCGGTCGTCTGCGCTTCGGCGATACCGACGGGGCCACCGCCGGAGCCGTCGTTGACCGCGACCCACATCCGCGTGGTCGCAAGGGCTTCGCCGACCTTGACGACGGAATCCTGTTCCCGGGGAGCGGCGAGGATGCTCTTCACCGTCATGTCGACATCGGCCTGCTCGAGCGTCTTCTGCAGCAGCTCCGTCGGGAACACCACCCGATGCGGGGCCGACGCGTTGTCGACGATGAGGCCGGCGAAATCTCCGGACACGACCTGCTGCAGGACCGAGGTGACGGGCTGGGCCACCGCCGAGGTCGACGACGGGTCCGCTTCGAGCTGCACGGAATCACGTACCGCGCCGGCCGAGCTGAACGCCAGCATGTACTGGTTGTCTTCACTGTCGCGGACGACGGCGACGGAGAGCGCCTTCCCTTCGCTGATCTGGGCACGCGCATCGCCGTTCACGCGGATGTAGAGGTGTCCCTGAAGAGCCTGACGCATGACGCCGAGGAGCTGGTCGTTGGTCGCGCCCGCCTCGATCTCGCTGAGGGCCTCACGCAGGAGGACATTGTCCTTCATGCCGGCGACGGTCTCGGTCTGCTCCGGCGGCAGCACGGAGGCCAGAGGCAGGCGCCGCTCCTGGGGCGTCTCGGGCTGAACGGGCGGAGAGGGAGAAGCCTGCGGCGCGGCGGGCGCCGCCGAGACGGACGGGGCGTCGGAGCTCGAAGGACCGTCGGACGTCGGAAGGGAGACCTCGGGGCCGGCCTCAGCACCGACGCCCCGGAACGCCTGCACCGAGATCCCGATCGAGGGCGCTTCGACGGGCTGCTCGGCGGTCGGGCTCTCTGACGTCGTGTGCTCTCCGGCGACCGCGCCCGCACCGTTCTGCGTGGTGTCGTTCGGCGTGGTGTCGTTCGGCGCGCTATCGCTCGCGACAGCCTCGGCGGTGGGGGCGACGACATCGTCACCGGACTTCTTGCGGCGGGAGAAGAGGGCCATATGAGCCAGCCTAACCGGCAATCCGGTCGGTGTTTCGCCGAGGCGGAAACACCTGCGGTGGGCTAGATCTTCTCGATCGGCGCGACCTTGATGAGGAGCTTCTTCTGCCCCGCCGAGTCGAATCGCACGTGAGCGATGCGCTTGGCGCCCTCGCCCGTCACCGCATCCACCCGCCCTTCGCCGAAGTCGACGTGACGGATGCGGTCGCCGGCGGCGAGCTCGAGATCACCGTTGTCGCGCATCTTGGCCGTGACCCGGTTGGGGAACTTGTCCATCGCCGTCGACAGCGGCTTCAGGGAGTCTCGACCCGGCAGCGACTTCACCGCGAAACGATCGCCCGAGCCCGAGCCGCCGAAGCCGCCCTGGCGACGCGCGTTCAGTGCGCGCGACTGCATCCCCCCGCGCGAGTTCACGTCGCCCGGAGACTGTCGCCAGTCGATCAGGCCCGCCGGGATCTCCTGCAGGAAGCGGCTGGGCATCGCCACCGTGACCTCGCCGAACTGCGCCCTCGTCATCGCGAGAGAGAGGTGCAGACGCTTGCGCGCACGCGTGATGCCCACGTAGAAGAGACGGCGTTCCTCCTGCGGTCCCCCGGGCTCGCCGGCCGAGATGCGGTGCGGGATGAGATCTTCCTCGACGCCCGTGACGAACACGGCGTCATACTCCAGGCCCTTCGCCGTGTGCATGGTCATGAGCGAGACCGAGCCCGACTCGTCGTCGAGGTCATCGGCATCGGAGACCAGAGCGACCTCGGTGAGGAAGTCGACGATCGTGCCCTCCGGGTTGTTGCGCGCGAAATCACGAGCCACCGCGACGAATTCGTCGAGGTTCTCCACGCGCGCCTCGTCCTGAGGGTCGCGGCTCGCACGCAGGGCGTCGAGGTATCCGCTCTTGCCCAGCAACAGGCTCAGGCCGTCGGCCACCGCGGTGGGGGGAGGCAGCTCGCCGCTCGCGGGGGTCAGGATGGCGGCGGCTTCGGCGAGCACCGCGTCGAGCTGCCCGATCGCCGTCTGGATCTTCGGCCCGACCCCGAGCTGACCCGGCATCGACAGTGCATCGCGGAAGCTGATCCCGTGCTCCTCGGCGAACCGTGCGATGGCCGTCTCCGTGACGTCGCCGATGCCGCGCCTGGGCTTGTTCAGGATGCGGCGCACCGACATCTCGTCGGCCGGGTTCGCGACGGCGACGAGGTAGGCGAGCGCGTCCTTGATCTCGGCGCGATCGTAGAACTTGGTGCCGCCCATGATCTTGTACGGCACCGCCGAGCGGATGAAGATCTCCTCCAGCGCACGGGACTGCGAGTTGGTGCGGTAGAACACCGCCATCTCGGAGTAGGGCATGCCGGCGCGGTGCAGGGCCTCGACCTCGTCAGCCACGAACTGCGCCTCATCGTGCTGCGAGTAGCCGGTGAAACCGATGATGGGATCGCCGTCGCCCTTGTCGCTCCAGAGCTTCTTGTCCTTGCGATCGAAGTTGTTGCCGATCACCGCGTTCGCCGCCGACAGGATGTTCTGCGTCGAGCGGTAGTTCTGCTCGAGCAGCACGACGCGGGCGCCGGGGAAGTCACGCTCGAACTCGCTGATGTTGCGGATGTCCGCGCCGCGGAACGCGTAGATCGATTGATCGGAGTCGCCGACCACGGTGAGCGAGGCACCGGGTTCGCCGGCGTCTGCCGTGGGGGCGGGATCGGGCTCGAAGATCATCATGCCGTTGGAGGCATACGGATCCGGCGCGGCACCGGCAGCACCGGACACGGGGCGCGTGAGCTCGTGGATCAGCGAGTACTGCGCGTGGTTCGTGTCCTGGTACTCGTCGACCAGGATGTGACGGAAACGACGACGGTAGGTGTCGGCGACCTGCGGGAACGCTCGGAACAGATACACGGTCTGCCCGATGAGGTCATCGAAGTCGAAGGCGTTGGCCTTCTGCAGCTGCCGTTGGTAGTCGGCGAAGACCTCGACGAAGACGCGCTCGGCCGGGTCGCTCATGTTGGCCTGACGCGCATACGACTCGGCGTCGGACAGCTCGTTCTTCAGCTTCGAGATGCGCGACTGCACGGACGCGGGTGTGAGCCCGTAGGCATCGGCCTCGTGCTCTTTGACCAGGCGCTTGAGGAGAGCCCGCGAATCGCCCGAATCGTAGATGGTGAACGACTTCGTGTACCCGAACTGCTCGGCCTCGCGACGCAGGATGCGCACGCACGCGGAGTGGAACGTGGAGATCCACATGCCACGGGCGGCATCGCCGATCAGCCCTTCGACACGCTCGCGCATCTCGCCCGCGGCCTTGTTGGTGAAGGTGATCGCGAGGATCTGGCTCGGCCATGCCTCTCGGGCCCGCAACAGCGAGGCGATGCGGCGGGTGAGCACGCTCGTCTTGCCCGATCCGGCGCCCGCGACGATGAGCAGCGCCGGGCCGCGGTAGGTGACGGCCTCGAGCTGCTGAGGGTTGAGGCCGGCGAGGAGATCGTCCTGCCCCGGGGCTCCCGACGAGCGAGGACCGGCGGTGGAGGGGACGATGAGAGGAGCTTCGGTCATGGCCCTATGAGTCTAGGCGTCGGCACCGACACCGCGGCACGGCCTCGCGCCGTCCGGAGGCCTGCTCACGACGCGGCGTCCCGAGCAGGCTACCGGGTCTCCAGCGCGAGACGTCCGGCCAGGAGCACGTACGTCGCGGCGAAGGAGCGGCGCAGCCACGTCATGACCCTCGGTCGCCCCAGCACCTGGGCGCGCATGGTGGCCGCGAAGACGCCGTACAGCGCGAAGACCACGAACGTGAGCGCCATGAACACCAGGCTGAGCCCGACCATCTGCCAGGTGCCGTTCGGCGTCTGGGCCGGGACGAACTGGGGCAGGAAGGCGAAGAAGAAGATCGTGAGCTTGGGATTGAGCACGTTGATGAGGACAGCGGTGCGGATCACACGCCAGGACGACAGCGGGGCGACGCTCTCGTCGGCCTGGATCAACGACTTGTCCCTCATGGTCTGCCAGGCGAGGAACAGCAGATAGGCGATGCCGAGCCACTTGATGGTCTCGAACGCGACCGCGGAGGCGTTCAGGATCGCTGCGAGCCCCGTGATCGCGGCGATCATGTGCGGGATGACACCGAGGGTGCAGCCGAACGCGGCGATGACGCCCGCTCGGCGTCCTCGCGAGATGCCCGCCGCTATCGAGTAGACGGCACCGGTCCCCGGCGTCGCGACGATCACCAGGGTGGTCAGCAGGAATGCGATGCTCATCGACGGCCCTCCGCGTGCGGTCCTTCCGCGCCTCCCCCATGTCTAGCGGTGCCGGGGCCCGCGCGCATCCTCCATTGCAGATGATCCACGCGGAGCGGCGGGCACGTGACCGTCCGGCCATGGGAGGGCGCACACGAGCGCACGCGCGCGCCCCCTCCCATGGCTCATGCCGTGCGCTTGCGCCGCACGGCCACCGCACCGGCGGTGAGCAGCATCAGCGCCAGTGCGAGGGCGGCGACGGGGAGTTCCGCACCGGTCGTCGCCAGCCCACCGGCCCCTGCCCCTGCCCCTGCCCCTGCCCCGGCCCCGGCCCCGGCACCGGCCCCGTTACCCGCCGCGACGCGGAGGTCCGCCCAACCGAGGAGCGCGCCGCTCGCATCGAACACCGCGATCCTGTGCGCGCCGAGCGGAGCGTCCGCCGGGACGGTCACCGAGATGGTGCCCGCGTCCGTGAGCGTCCCCGACGCGATCCGCGTCGGGTCGGAGTACATCCACACCGACACGTCCGTTCCCGCGCCGCCGGCCCCGACCGTGATCGTGACCTTCTGCCCGCGGGTCGCGACCGACGGGTCCACCGTCAGACCGTGGCGATTGTCGTCGACGAGGCCGGTGCCGGGGAGCGGCGGGGTCTCGCCGCCGGGGGTGCCGTCGTCGACTCCCGGCAGCGTTCCCGTGCGCAGCGCCTCGGAGGCGAACCCGTCGGCGAACCACCACACCGGGCGCTGTCCGTCGACCGACAGCGAGGCCGGCGCGGTCGCGAAGCCCTCGTTGTTGATGTCGGGCATCCCGGCAGGGCGGGCGTAGTGCACGAGGCTCGGCTGCCCGGTGCCGTTCAGCGTGATCTCGGCGGAGCGGCCCTGGCAGCCGTCGTCGCACACGGCCCACAGGGTGTTGCGCACGGTGTCGTAGTCGAGCGCCATGACTCCGGTGAGACCGGGAGCGATCTCCGACACGAGCGTCGCGGAGCCGTCGGCCCCGAGGGCGAATGCGTAGACGTGACCGTTGTCCTCGACCGCGACGAAGAACAGCCCGTCACCGTGACCGGCGTAGTCCCTCGGGTCGTACGCCGCACCCGTCCTGTCATCGAAGAGCTTTCCGGCGAGCGCGGCATCCGGCACCCACTGCACGGCCTCCATGCCGAGGTTCGCCCCGACGGCAGGAAGCAACGCGGTCAGATCCCATTCCTGCTGGGCGACGAGATCGCCGTCCGAGGCCTCGGGGTCGACCTTCAGCACCACGTTCTGGGTCACGCCCTTGGCGCTGTTGTCGCGTTCGGACGCCACGTAGACGAAGCCGTCTCCGTCGACCGTGATGCCTTCGGTGTCGGGGCCCGCGGCTCCCGGGTTCGCGGCGTCCTTCTGGAAGCGCACGCGCTTGCCCGCATCCCACCCTTCCGCCTTCTCGACCGAGCCGTCGGCGTGCGCATCGAGCTTCCAGATGCGGCCTTCACCGTTGTCGACAGCCCAGAGGAAGGCGCCGTCGGCGGTCTCCTGCACGTCGAGGCCCGAACTGTCCTCGAGGAACGTGGGGATGCCGTCCACCACGCGCACCTCGGCAGAGCCGGGCCACGGCGACACGGCGACCTCGCCGGGGCACACGTTCGCGGTGCCCTTCGTGGGCGCTGCGGTGACAGCGAACGCGCCGGTCGTGTCGGGGCAACGCCCCCAGGTGGTGGCGGCGTGGCCCGCGCCCCAGGTGGTCTCGTCCACGAGCAGGTCGCCGTCGAACACCCGCACCGCATCGCCGTCACCGAGACCGAAGCCGAACTGCGCCCGCTCGATCACGAGGTACTCCCCCGCGCCGAGGAGGGTTCCGGCCGGGATCGCGTACGCGTGGGTGTCGTCGTCGTCCTTCACCACGATGCCCGACACATCGAGCGCCGTGCTCGTCGGGTTCACGAGCTCCACCCAGTCGTCGGGCGAGCCGCCGTCGGATTCGACCTCGTTGATGCGCACGGGGTTGCCGCAGGCGTTGCGCAGCCCCTTGGTCGAGACCGCGATGTCGACGAAGTCGCCGGTGCCGTCGGCGCAGCGGGCGAGGACCCCTGTGGCATGCGCGGCGTACACGTGCTCATCGACCGTGTTGCCGTTCGCGTCGCGGATCGACACGGTATCGCCGTTACCGAGACCGAAGACGAAGTTCGCCGGCTGGTCGAAGACGAAGTAGCCTCCGGGCTGCAGGATCGTGCCTGCGGGCAACGGAGTGGTTTCACCGGCGTGGCCGACGGGGTCGCTGTCCATCACGGTCCAGCCGGAGAGATCCACCGCCGTGCTGCCGGTGTTGACGACCTCGACCCAATCTGTGGTGTCGCCGTTCGACTCGATCTCGTTGATCACGACGTCGGGCATGACGCACGAGTTCGTGGCGCCCGGGGTCGGGTGCGCGAGCACGAAGGAGCCGACGCCGTCAGGGCAGCGCGCCAGGGTGGCCGCGGCGAAGTCGCCGTCGATCGCCGCGTGCCCCTGCCACGGGAGCGTGTCGTCGATCATCGCGCCCGAGGTGTCGTAGAGGCGGATGCGGTCGGCGCTGCCGATGCCGATCGGCTCGCGGAATGCGGCCTCGACGCCTCCGGAGACTCCGACCGTACCCTCTTCGACCACGAGGAACTGTCCCGCGCCGATCTGCGTTCCCGGGAGGAACTGCCAGCGGTGATCGTCCGAGTTGTCCCGGATCTCGTAGCCCGAGATGTCGAGCGCAGCGGTGCCGGGGTTGTGGAACTCCACCCAGTCGGCCGGCTGCGAGTCGACCTCGTTGATCACGATCGAACCGGCGACAGGAGCAACCGTGCAATCGTTCGCAGCGCCGGGCGTCACCTGCGTCGCCGGCGCCCAGGCACCCGTGCCGTCAGGGCAGCGCGCCCACACCGACAGCGGCGCGGTGTTCGCATACGCATAGGAGTCGACCTCGGTGCCGTCCGGGTCGAAGAGCACGACCTCGTCGCCCTTGCCGAGCCCGAACGCGAAGTCGACGTCCTTCACCAGCACCAGGAACTCCCCCGGGGCGAGCGACGTGCCATCCGGGGCCGCGCCGAAGGTGTCGCGCTTCTCGTCCGCGATCTTCCACCCCGCGAGATCGACCACCTCGGTCCCGGCGTTGTAGATCTCGACCTGGTCGGCGAGGCCGGTCGCCGCGTCGTCGTAGACGATCTCGTTCAGGACGAGACTCGGAGCGGTCGACGTCGCCACGGACGGGCGGATGCCGGGGTCGGCGCCGATCGCGGCGATGGGAGTGGCGAGCAGGGCGGCGGCGCTCAAGGCGCACACCGCCGTGACCGCCGCTGCACGGTGCAGGCGGGGCATGGAGGACTCCTGGGTGGCTGGGCCGGCAGACCCCAGGGTGCAGGGCCGGACCGGAGGGGGGACTCAGTCGGGTACCCGCCCAGACCACCGACCCCACGTGGCCGCAGAGGATCCGCCGAGTGCACGGCAGATGAACGGAAGGTGGCCATCCGCTGCCCACGTCTTCGCCGTTCCCGGTTCCCGTCCCGGTCCCACTTGCCGCCGCATCAGAGCGTCCGGAACGGCGGGTGGTGCGACCGGAACGTGCCCGAGGGGAAGAGCCTCAGGCGATGCGCGTGCCCGGGGGCAGCCGGCGAGCCGGCGTCCGCGTGCGCGCCCATGCCCCCGCGAACAGCGAACCCGCGATGACGATCTGCACCCCCAGGCCGACGAACCAGCTCGGCACCGTCGAGTCGATCACCTCTTGGGGTGTGCGGTACCCGCCACCGGGGTCGCACTCGTCCCAGCGCTGTTCCAAGGGCGAGAGCTGCGCGCTGCGCAATCCGTACTTGATCTGACCGAACATGTCGACGGGATAACCCCCCGTCGCGTACTCGGTCGGGGTCGCGTCGGCGAGCACGACGAACGGGTTCGCGGCGAGCGTCCACCACATCAGATCGAACCGAGGCACATCCTGGGTGCTGTTCACCTCCCAGCGATCACAGTCCGGCGTGCCGTTCGCGTCGTACGGGCGCGAGTACACGGTCGCTTCGCTGCGCACCGCCATGCCGCCGAGTCCGAACACGATGAGCGTTCCGAACACGAGCGCGGCGACGACCAGGTAGGTCGTCGCGACCGAGAACAGCGGACGCGCGATGAGTCCGCTCAACCCCACTCCGATCGCGGCCACGATGATGATCTCGGCCGCGAGCACGAGCAGGGAGATGAGCAGCACGGCCGGGTTCGCTCCCCCACCCAGCAACGACAGGGCCAGGAACGGCACCGCGACCACCAGGAAGGCGCCGCCGGTCGCCACGGCCGCGACGAGCTTGCCGAGCATGATGTCGCCGGTCGACGCGGCGGTCACCTGCACGGCCGCGAGCGTCGCGGCATCACGATCCCCGTTGATCGCGTTGCCGCTGAGCGTCGGCGACACCAGCACGACCAGCAGCAGCACGATGTTGACGACGATCGAGTAGACGCCGGCACCGACCGCATCGCCCCAGGAGTACACGGCGAACGAGAGCCCCGTGACCCCGAGCAGCACCAGGGCGAAGACCCCGAGCAGCACATACCAGCCCACGCTGCGCAGGCGCTGGGTCAGTTCGAGTCGGGCGATGATGCCGATGTTCGCGAGGCTCATGCGCCCGCCTCCGTTCCGGTGGATGCCTGGGGTGGTGTCGCATGATGCAGGTTCAGGAACGTGTGCTCCAACTGGTTCTGCGCCGGAGCGAACTCCACGACCGGGAGCCCCGCCTCGATCAGATGTCGAAGGGCCTGTGCTGCGGCATCCTCTCCCTCGAATCCGACGAGCACCGCTCCACGATCCTGCGAGAGGGATTCGTGGGCGATACCGAGATTCGAGGCCACCTGCCAGGCATCGGCCTTCATCCGATCCTCGGTCGCACCGGCGAGACGCACCCGCCACGCGCGCAGCATGCTCCGCGCCGGTGCGGCATCGACGACGGCACCGGCGACGAGGAAGACCGCGTCGTCGACGACCTCTTCGAGCTCCGAGAGGATGTGGCTCGAGATCAGCACGGTGCGCCCCTCCGCCGCGAAACGGCGCAGCAGCACCCGCAGCTGCACCCGCGCCTCCGGATCGAGACCGGAAGCCGGTTCGTCGAGGAGCAGCACCTGCGGGTCGTTCACCAACGCGCGTGCCAGGCCCAGCTTCTGCTTCTGCCCTCGCGACAGCACCTTGGCCGGGGAGTCGGCGAGTTCGGTCAGCCCGACGAGGGCGAGCAGCTGCTCCGCACGGACCGCGGCCTGCGGCTTCTCGATGCCGTACAGGCGGGCGGTCGTGACGATGGTCTCCCGTGCGGTGAGCGACGGCCACGCACCGAGAGCGTCCGGCATCCATCCGAGCAGGCGTCGTGCGGCGAGCGGATCGACGGAGGGGTCGACGCCTCCGATGCTGATCGTCCCGGTGTCGGGAGCGAGGAGGGAGGCGAGCATCAGCAGCAGAGTGGTCTTGCCTGCTCCGTTCGGCCCCACGAGGCCGGTGACCCGGCCGGGCTCGGCCCGGAGAGTGGCGCCCCTCACCGCCTGCACCGTCCCGAACGCTCTGCTGACGTCTTGCACCACGATTCCGGTCATGCGGTCAGTCTGGCATCCGGAGTCCGTCGCCTCCGGGACCTCGGGGCGGATGCTCAGGCCCGGCCGCAGAGGGGTGACACAATCAGCTCATGCGCACGATCCTCAACATCATCTGGGTCATCCTCGCCGGCTGGGCCCTGTTCCTCGGGTACGTCCTCGCCGGCATCCTGCTGTGCATCCCGATCATCACGATCCCCTGGGCGATCGCCTCGTTCCGCATCGCCGCCTACGCGATCTGGCCGTTCGGCCGCGAGGTCATCAGCAAGCCCACCGCGGGTGTCGGGTCGTTCCTCGGCAACGTGCTGTGGGTGATCCTGGCCGGCTGGTGGCTCGCGATCGGACACATCGTGTCCGGAATCCTGCTCTGCATCACGATCATCGGCATCCCGATGGGCATCGCCGACTTCAAGATGGTCCCGATCTCGCTCATGCCGCTGGGCAAGGAGATCGTCTCCACCCGCCGCGGCGCCTTCGACCGCACCCTCTGAGCGGGAATCCGCCGACACGGGCCCCATTCACACCGGCCCCTCTACACTGGGCCGATGGATGCCGCCCGTCTGATCGCCTGGGATCAGGAGCTCCGGTCGGCGCACTCCCGTCTGCGTGCCGCCCTCGCCGCCACGCGCGACGCCCTCGACCAGGGCACGGACGTCCCCGATGCCACATCGGAACTCGTGCTCTACTGCGTCGGATTCTGCGCCGCCCTCGACGGCCACCACGGCGCCGAGGATCGGCAGCTCTTCCCTGCTCTGCGCGCGGAGCATCCGGAGCTCGGCGGGATCATCGACAAGCTGATGCAGGACCACTCGATGCTCGCCCACCTGCTCGCCTCGCTGCGCGGTGCAGCCGAGCGCGGCGACGATGCGACCGCGATCGGCGGTCACCTCGACGGGATCGCCGCGATCATGGAATCCCACTTCCGTTTCGAGGAACGCGAGATCCTCGAGCCCCTGCGCGCCCTGATGCTCGAGAGCGACGTGCAGAGCGTGCTCGGACCGCTCTGACGCCGCGGACCTGCGCGACCGCATCAGCTGCGGAAGAAGGCGACGCCCAGATCCGGATGATCGACGAACACGCCATCCACGCCCTGACGTGCGATGACGCCCCACTCCGCCTCGTAGTCGCCGTAGGCGCCGCGCCCACCCCGGCCGCGGAACTCCGCCGCGAGGAAGGCGTTCTCCGGCCGGCACGTCCATGTGAAGACCTGCAGACCTCGTGCATGCGCATCCGCGACGATCGTGTTGCCCCGGTCGAGCAGCATCTTCTTGCTCACGCTGATGCCGTCGACCTGTCCGACGAGGGCGTCGAGCCCCTCCGGGGTGACGGTCTCCCTGTACGTGCGGGCGTGCGTGCCCTCGGCCACCAGGAGGTCGTACGGACGCCCCGACGCCTCGATCAGGTAGATGTACGATGCGGAGATCCCGCGTTCCCGCAGCTGCCCGAGCACGGTCGACTCGAAGCACTCGATCACCAGCGGCAGCTCCCCCTCGGCCCATCCGGCGTCGCGCAGCTCGCGGTCGATGAGGGGGGCCAGGTCGAGGCCGATGCTCGCGAAGTACGTGGCGTGCTTGACCTCGAGCACCACGCCGATCTCGCGTCCATGCTCCGCCGATCCGTCGCGCACGATGTCGAGCACATCGCGCAGGCGCAGGATCTGCTGGGCGCCGTCGAAGCTCGCGCTCGATGCCCGCACCTCGGGCAGCCGCTCGCGGATGCGCAGGGTCGACAGCTCGTCCCAGGTGAAGTCTTCGCTGAACCATCCGGTCAGCGCCTGCCCGTCGACGCGCTTCGTCGTCTTGCGGTCGGCGAACTCCGGATGTTCCGCCACGTCGGTCGTGCCCGAGATCTCGTTCTCGTGCCGCACGATGAGCACGCCGTCCTTGGTCGCCACGACGTCGGGTTCGACCGCATCCACCCCCATGGCGAGAGCGAGCTCATAGGAGGAGCGGCTGTGCTCCGGGCGATAGCCGGGCGCACCGCGGTGCCCGATGACGAGGGGGGATTTCCTGGGCACGCTCTCAGCGTAGAACACCCCGGCGGTGCGCCCTCCCGAGTATCGTGGAGGAAAGAGACCTACTACCCCCCTTTGGAGTGAGGCCCACCAATGAGCAACTTCGCTTTCAACAACCCTGCTTTCCAGCAGCAGGACCCGCGCAACGTCGCGACGTACCCGGGCGGACCTCAGGCTGCCCAGGGCGCGCAGAACGCCTCGCTCCAGCACGGGGCGATGGACGCTGCGGCCAACGCACAGCTCGAGGGCATGTACGCCGCCCCGCCGGCCGGAGCGATCGAGACCGACCGCATGTCGGTCGAGGACACGGTCTGGAAGACGGCCGGCCTGTTCGGCATCCTGCTCGTCACCGCCGCGATCGGCTGGGTGCTGACGCTCGGCGGCCTGGACGTGCCGCGATATGACCCGTACAACTCCGCGCCCGTCAGCATGCTGCCGTGGATCGTCGGCGCCCTCGGCGGCTTCGTGCTCGCGATGGTCATCACCTTCACGTCGCGCAAGAAGGTCCGGCCCGCGCTGATCTTCGCCTACGCCGCGTTCGAGGGCCTCTTCATCGGTGGCATCTCGGCGTTCTTCGAGGTCATCTACCCCGGCATCGTCTTCCAGGCGACGCTCGCGACCGTCTCGGTCGTCGGGGTGACCCTGGCTCTCTTCGCGAGCGGCAAGATCCGCGCGTCGAAGAAGGCGACGAAGATCTTCATGATCGCGATGATCGGCTACCTGGTCTTCTCGCTGCTGAACCTGGTCCTCATGTGGACCGGCGTGCTGCCCCAGGGCCAGGCCTTCGGCCTGCTGAGCGCCAACATCTTCGGCATCCCGCTCGGTGTCATCATCGGCGTGCTCGTCGTCATCATGGCGGCGTACTCGCTCGTGCTCGACTTCGATCAGATCCAGCAGGGCGTCCGCAACGGTGCTCCCCGCAAGTACGGCTGGCTCGGCGCCTTCGGCATCATGGTCACGGTCGTCTGGCTCTACGTCGAGATCCTGCGCATCATCGCGATCGTCCGCGGCAACAACTGACCGCGAACCGATCCGACCGCGTCGAGAGGCCCGTCTCCCCTGGGGAGGCGGGCCTCTTCGCACATCCAGGCATGTGTGCGCAAGGGGTTGGCACGCGAGCAGCGATGTCGGCACTCTGGATACCAGAAGCCCCGGCACCCCGGGGCTCCCGATCCACAGGAGCTGACCATGAGTTTTCTCGGCTTTCTTCTTCTCGGCCTCATCGCCGGAGCCATCGCCAAGCTGATCCTTCCCGGCAAGCAGGGCGGCGGCTGGTTCATCACGCTGCTCCTCGGCGTCGTGGGCGCACTGCTCGGCGGCTGGCTCGGCAGTCTGATCCTCAACCGTCCGCTCACCGAGTTCTGGGACCTCGGCACCTGGCTCCTCGCCATCGCCGGTTCCATCATCGTGCTCCTGATCTACGGCCTGATCGCCGGTCGCGGCCAGAAGGCGCGCAGCTGACGGCATCCGCCGTCGACGCCACGCGCGTCACCCTGATGCCCGTCCCCTTCGGATGCCTCGCGCACCCGAAGGGGGCGGGTCATTTCTGTGCCCCTCGTGCCTTCCGCTCCAGCAGCGATCTCTCCCGATCATTGCCGGCGAGTCCGGCGGCGACGGTGAACTCGCTCCGGGCTTCCTCCTCGCGCCCGAGCCGACGCAACAGTTCGCCGCGCGTCGCGGGCAGCAGGTGGTAGCCGCGCAAGGCGCCCGAACTCGACAGCTGGTCGATGATGAGCAGAGCGGACGCCGGCCCGGTCCCCATCGCCACCGCAGCCGCTCGGTTGAGCTCGACCACCGGCGACGGAGCGAGCCGCCCGAGCGCCTCGTAGAGCAGCACGATCCGTTCCCAGTCGGTCTCCTCGACAGACGCCGCCACGGCATGGCACTCGGCGATCGCCGCCTGCAGCCCATAGGCACCGCGCCCGCGTCCGAGAGCATCGGCGGTCGCCAGCGATGCACGTCCACGCGAGATGCGGCCACGATCCCAGCGCCGACGGTCCTGATCGGCAAGCAGCACCGGGTCGCCGTGTCGATCAACGCGCGCCCCGAATCGCGCGGCCGTCAGCTCCATCAGCGCCAGCAGGCCGTGCACCTCGGGTTCCTGCGGCATCAGCGCGGCGAGCACGCGCCCGAGACGGATGGCCTCGTCACTCAGCTCGGGGCGCATCCAGTCGGGTCCGCTGCTCGCGGCGTGGGCCTCGTTGAAGATCAGATACAGCACGCCGAGGATCGCACCGATGCGCGGCGCACGCTCCTCGCGCGAAGGCACCTCGAACGGGACGTTGGCGGCGGAGAGCGTCTTCTTCGCCCGCACGATGCGCTGCTGCACGGTGGCGGTCGGCACGAGGAACGCGCGGGCGATCTCCTCGCTGGAAAGCCCACCCACCACCCGCAGCGTCAGGGCGACCTGCGCCTCTTTCGAGAGCACGGGGCGGCAGGAGATGAAGATCAGGCGCAGCACGTCATCATCGACGGCGTCCGGATCCCACAGCAGGTCTCGCCCCTCCCGCTGCTCCTGCTCCAGGTCGTGTGCGAGAAGGGCGACCCGCTCGTCCAGACGCTCCTGTCGACGCCACCGATCGATGGCCTTGCGTTTCGCGACCGCGGTCAGCCAGGCCCCGGCGTTGCGCGGGACGCCGTCGACCGGCCACTGCCGCAACGCATCCACCAGCGCCTCCTGAGCCAGGTCCTCCGCGAGGCCGAAGTCACCGACCATGCGCGTCAGAGCTCCGACGATGCGGGCGGACTCGATCCGCCACACGGCGGCGACGGCGCGCTCCGCAGACCCGGTATCGGGAGTGGAACGCGCCGTCTCGCTGTGTGGGGAAGAGTCCATCACTGCTGTGCCATCACTGCTGTGCCATCACTGCTGTGCCGCGCGCTGAGCTGCTTCCTCGCGCCAGCCCTCTTCCTTCTGGATCCACTCGTTGTCCGCCGGGAAGTCCTCGACGCCGGTCACGCGACGCACTTCGAGGAACGAGCCGGCGCCGAGAGGCGCACGGCTGGCCCACTCGGCTGCCTCCTCGCGCGTGGGGACCTCGATGATCCAGAAGCCGTTGAACAACTCCTTCGTCTCGCCGTAGGGGCCGTCGGTGATGAGCGGCTTCTCGGCGCTGAAGTCGACCACGAAACCCTCGGCCGCATCGGTCAGGCCCTCGCCCGCGACGAGCACTCCGGCCTTGATCATCGACTCGTTGTACTTGCCCATGGCCTCGATGACCTGCTCGAAGGGCATGTCCTTGTAGGCCTCGACGGCCTCGTCGGTCGCGCGCATGATGAGCATGAACTTCATGATGTTCTCCTTGTTCGAAGGGCCGTCTCTCGACCCTCTCATCAATGACGTCGAACGGGAACGGCCCGGATCGACATCATCTCGGAATTCTTTCTGAAGAACTTCTCGGGGCGGTCGTAGACTCGCTCCCGTGACCGCCGCAGACCTCGTGCAGAGCATCCGATCCGCGCTCCGTGATGAGGCCGATCCGGAGCTGGCACCCGCGCAGCAGGCGTACATGAAGTCGGCGCTGCCCTTCCTCGGCGTACGTGTTCCCGGGGTGCGAGCCGTGGCGCGTGGGCTCGCGCGCGAGGTGACGGATACGGCGGTGTTGCGCGGTACGGCACTCGTGCTGTGGCGGGAGGCGGCGTTTCGCGAGGAGCGCTACGCCGCCAGTGCTCTGATGGCTCTGCGTCCGGTGCGAGCCCGACTCGACATGCTCGATGTGCATGAGGAGATGATCCGCACAGGAGCGTGGTGGGATCACGTCGACGAGGTCTCGCATCGGCTCACCGAGACGCTCGATGCGCACCCTGCCGAGATGACGCCGGTGCTGCGGACGTGGTCGCGCGACGACGACTTCTGGGTGCGCCGGGCGAGCATCATCTCCCAGCTCGGACGCAGAGGTGCCACCGATCGCGAGCTGCTCGCCACTGTGATCGAACCGAACCTCGCCGACACCGAGTTCTTCATCCGCAAGGCCATCGGTTGGGCACTGCGCGAGCTCGGCAAGACCGACCCGGCGTGGGTGCGAGCCTTCGTCGAGTCGCACGAGCTGTCGCCGCTCTCCCGCCGCGAGGCGCTCAAGCTGCTCTAGATCACGCTCCGGTCGCAGTTCCTGCCGCGCGGGCCGCCGCGAGGCGACAGAAAGTGCGACCGGAGCGGTCAGGCGACGCGGTCAGCCGACGCGGTCAGGCGACGCGGTCAGGCGACGCGGTCAGACGCGACGGGACGGGCGCGCGGCGACGTCGGCGATCGCCGCGGTCAGGGCGTCGAGCGAACGCTGCGGGCTCCAGGCCGCAGCGACCGACGGGGCCTCGGCGCTCAGCGCCGCGAGCCGATCGGGGTCGGTCAGCAGCGCGCGGATCGCCTCGCCCAGCGCCTCGACGTCGCCGCTCGGGACCAGGACGCCACCGCCCTGTTCCAGCACGTCACGGATGCCGTAGCGGGCGTCGTATGACACGACAGGGGTCCCATGCAGGAGTGCCTCGACGATCGACAACGGCTGGCCCTCGAAGGCGGTGGCCGTGACGATCATCGACGCCCGATCGAGCACGGTGCCGGGCGAATCTGTGTAACCCGCGAGCAGCACGCGGTCCCCCGCGCCGAGCTCCTCGATCAGCGCGCGCAGCCGATCCTCTTCGGGCCCGCCGCCCCAGATCTCCATCCGGGTCCCGGCGACGTCCGCGGCGAGGAACGCCCGGATCGCCTGATCGATGCGCTTGCCTGGCGCGAGACGACCGAGCACGACGACGAGCCCGTCTTCGCGGAGGTCGTCCCGATGCTCCACCGGGGCGATCGGGTTCGGCACCACGACATGAGAAGCCGCGGAGCCGAAACGCGCCACGACATCGTCGCGCTGGGTGGTGGTCGGCCAGATGACGGCGTCGAAACGGCCGGTCAGCCGGAACCAGCGCGTCCAGAGCGTGTTCATCGGAGCATCCGGGGTGTACGGCGCCTCCACGTGCATGGTGTGGATCGGGTGGACGATGCGCACACGCGGATCGGACCAGTCGGCGATGAGCTCGCCGAGCTGCCGGGATTCGCAGATCACGACGATGAGGCGATCACCGAACGCGTCCGCGACGTGCTCGAGCCAGGCCCGGTAGAGCCCGCGGAACCCGTGCAGCGCCCCGACCACCTCGCCTGCGGCGTCGTAGACGAGAACGGGTTCCTCGGTCAGATGCCAGTCCGGATTGCCGGGGATGACCGGTAGCGCGGCGAACGGCCGGCCGTCGTCATCCGTCAGCACGCGGTACTCGACGTCGGGGTCGGCGGTCACCGCGGGGTCGGCGGCAGCGCGCAGCCAATCGGCCGCTCCCCCACCGGAATCCGTGGCCTCGTCGAACAGGTTGCGCATGCGTGAGGGGTCGACGAGCGCCCCCTGCTCCGCGAAGGTCCGACGGTGCGCGGCATGATCGGCAGCTGCCCCCGGGTCGAACGTGAGCAGCTGCGGACCCGCCCCCTTCGCGACCCCGGCCTCGGCGAGCTGCCGGGCACGTGTGAGCGTCGCGATCGTGTAGCCGCCGTCCATGCCCGGGATCAACCGACTGGACAGCACCACGTACTCGGCGTCGGGAAGCACCGGCGCCGCATCGGGGAGCATGGCGCTCCCTACTCCCACTCGATCGTTCCCGGCGGCTTCGACGTGACATCGAGCACGACGCGGTTGACGTCGCGCACGCCGTTCGTGATGCGGTTCGAGATCTTCGACAGCACGTCATACGGCAGACGCGTCCAGTCGGCGGTCATGGCGTCTTCGCTCGACACCGGGCGCAGCACGATCGGGTGGCCGTAGGTGCGGCCGTCGCCCTGCACACCCACCGAGCGCACGTCGGCGAGCAGCACGACGGGGCACTGCCAGATCTCCTGATCGAGGCCGGCCTTGGTCAGCTCCTCGCGGGCGATGGCGTCGGCCTCACGCAGAATCTCGAGACGGTCAGCGGTGACCTCACCGATGATCCGGATACCGAGGCCGGGCCCCGGAAACGGCTGGCGTCCGACGATCGCCTCGGGGATGCCGAGCTCGCGACCGATCGCGCGGACCTCGTCCTTGAACAGGGCGCGCAGCGGCTCGATCAGCTCGAAGTCGAGGTCGTCGGGAAGGCCGCCCACGTTGTGGTGCGACTTGATGTTCGCCGTGCCCGCACCACCGCCGGACTCGACGACGTCGGGGTAGAGCGTGCCCTGCACGAGGAACTTCACGGGAGCGCCGCCCGAAGCCTTGGCCTCGGCGACCAGGTCGAGCTGCACCTTCTCGAACGCACGAATGAACTCGCGTCCGATGATCTTGCGCTTCTCTTCCGGGTCGGTCACCCCCTGGAGGTGGCCGAGGAAGGTCTCTGCCGCGTCGACCGTGATCAGACGCACGCCGGTGGACTCGACGTAATCCTTCTCGACCTGCTCGCGCTCGCCCTTGCGGAGGAGGCCGTGATCGACGAAGACCGCGGTGAGCTGGTCGCCGATGGCCTTGTGCACCAGTGCCGTGGAGACGGCGGAGTCGACACCGCCGGAGAGCGCGGAGATGACGCGGGCGTCACCCACCTGCTCGCGGATGCGCTCGATCTGCTCGGCGATCACGTTGCCGCTGTTCCAGTCGGACGCGAGGCCCGCACCCTTGTGCAGGAAGTTCTCGAGCACGCGCTGACCGTGGTCCGAGTGCTTGACCTCGGGGTGCCACTGCACGCCGTAGAAGCCGCGCTCCTCGTTCGCGAACGCCGCGACCTTGGTCGCATCCGTCGTCGCGAGCACGTCGAAGCCCTCGGGGGCCTTGGCGACCTGGTCGCCGTGGCTCATCCAGACGTTCTGCTCGGCCGGCTGACCGCCGAGCAGCGTCCCGCCGTCGCCGGTGATCACGGCATCCGTGGCGCCGTACTCGCGCAGACCGGTGTTCGCGACCTCGCCGCCCAGCGTCTGGGCCATGTACTGGAAGCCGTAGCAGATGCCGAGGGTCGGCACCCCGAGGTCGAAGACCGCCGGGTCCAGCTTCGGCGCTCCCTCCTCGTACACCGACGAGGGGCCTCCGGAGAGGATGATCGCGACCGGGTTCTTGGCGGCGATCTCCTCAGCCGTGGCGGTGTGCGGCACGATCTCGCTGTACACACCCGCCTCGCGGACGCGGCGGGCGATCAGCTGCGCGTACTGCGCGCCGAAGTCGACGACGAGCGCAGGACGCTGCTGGGTCTCGGACTGTTCGGTCAACGGACACCTTCCGGGGCGGGGGCGGAGGCCTCGGCGGCCTCTCTGGTGGCGAGATAGGTCTTGACTTCACGGGCGACGACGGCCTCCATGAAGAACGACAGCAGCGGCACGACGCCGCCGAGCGCGAGCAGGATGAAGCGCGGGAACCGCCAGCGCATCAGGCTCCACATGCGGAAGCACGCGAAGAGGTAGACGACGTAGAACCAACCGTGCGCCACGAGGATGAACAGCGACAGGTTGAATCCGTCGCCCAGCGAGGTCATCTCGCAGGAGTTGGTCATCGGGGCGAACAGCGACCACCACTGGCAGTCGGGCCCGGCGAGCACGCCGGCGAACCAGAGCGGTCCTCCGGAGCCTCCCATGAAGAGCTCGAGGTGGATCGGCGTGTACTTGAGCACCATCTCGGTCAGCAGCAGGAGCAGCATGACTCCTGTGATGATCGACGCGATCTGGTAGAACTTCAGCGCACCGCGGATCGCCGGAAAGCTGGCGACTTTCGGTTCGGGCATGCGTCCAGTCTAGCCGCCGGGAAATCGTGTCGAATCCGGGCACCATCGTGCGGAGAGAGCGCTGCGCATCGGTCAGGAATCGAGAAGCACGCGGGAAGACGCGCTCGTAGCGTCGTCGACATGAACACCACGATCGATTCCCTCACCCTCGACGTCCCCGACGTGGACGCCGCCCGCTCGTTCTACGCGCACGCGTTCGACCTCGGCGATCGCCTGCGATTCCGCACCGCGGATGCCGACACCACCGGCTTCCGCGGCTACACCCTGTCGCTCGTCGTCTCCCAGCCTGCGAATGTGCGTGCACTCGTGGATGCCGCGGTCACCGCCGGCGCCACGGTGATCAAGCCCGTGTCGAAGTCGCTGTGGGGCGTCGGCGGCACGATCCAGGCCCCGGACGGCGCTATCTGGAAGGTCGCGACCTCGGCGAAGAAGGACACCGCTCCCCCGAGCCGGACGGTCGACGAGATCATCCTCCTGCTCGGAGCGGACGACGTCGTCGCATCGAAGACCTTCTACACGGAGCGCGGCATCCCGGTCGGCAAGAGCTTCGGCCGCAGCTATGTGCAGTTCGACACCGGAGCCGGCCCGATCGGCCTCGGCCTGTACCGGCACGCATCCCTCGCGAAGGACGCGGGCGTGCCCGCCGAAGGATCCGGCTCGCATCGGATCACGGTCAACGGCGTGCTCGGCGCTGCGGTCGACCCCGACGGATTCGTGTGGGCTCCCGTCGCAGTCGACGCCTGAATCCCGGACGACGTGGCGAAGGCCGCCGGGAGAGTCCCGACGGCCTTCGCCTGTGTCATCCCCTACCCGATCAGAACCACCGGGTCAGCAGCTCCCAGAGCCAGTCGAGGATCGCACCGATGATGCCGCCGGCACGGTTGACGGTGACCGTGGCGGTCGCCGCGTCTCCATCGGCCTGCGACGCCGCCACGGTGTACTTGCCCGACGGGGCGCTCTTCGGCACGGTGACCGAGGTGCTGAACGTGCCGTCGGCGCCGACCTGGACGGTGCCGACCTGCACCGGCTTGCCCTTCTTTGGGCGCAGCTCGATCGACACGGTCTCGCCGGGCACGTAGCCCTCACCGGTGACCTTGAGGCTCTTGCCCGCGGTCACCTTGGACGAGCCGAGGGCGATCGTGCCGGCGAACTCGGCTTCTCCCGCGATCGTGAACGGCACCTGCACCGTGGTTCCGGTACCGGCGACGTTCACGGTGAGCACCTGCTCGCCGAAGACACCGGACGGAACCGTGAAGGTCAGGCTGGCGCGCCCGCCCTCGTCGGTGGTGTCGACGACCGCCGGGTCGACCGCACCGGCCGCGAGCTGCGTGTCGCCGAGCGACAGCGACACCTCACCCGGAGCCGGCTCGCCCGCGCTGAAGGCCAGCGAGGAGAGCGACACGGTCACCTGGTCGCCGGCGCTGTAGCCGTCGGCATCCGCGGGGCTGACCGCCACGCCGACCGCGCGCTGGGCGTAGTCGGGGCTCGCGGTCTTGTTCGCGTCGAACCAGTCGACCATGGACTGCAGGTCGACCTTGCCGGTGTCGCGCTTGCCCGTGCCCTCCTTGAAGGTGAAGAAGTTGTCTCCACCGGCCGCGAGGAACGAGTTGGCGGCGACCGTGTAGTTCTTCGCCGGATCGAGCGGGGCACCGTCGAGGGTGATCGAGGTGATCCGCGAACCCTGAGCTGCGGCGGGATCGTAGGTGTAGACCAATCCCTTCGAGACTCCGAGCTTCAGGAACGGACGAGCCGAGCCTGCCGGCTGCCACTGCTCCTCGAGCACGCCCTTCAGCTGCGCCCCCGTGAGCGTCAGCGTCACGAGCGTGTTGGCGAACGGCTGGACCGTCGCCGCCTCACGGTAGGTGACGTTGCCGTCGGGGTCGGACGCGCCGGCCGATGCGTACGTGAGGTTCGCCCGGATGCCGCCCGGGTTCATGATCGCCACATCAGCGCCCGTGGACCACTTCTGCACATCGGCGACGAAGTTTCCTATGGTGGACTCGCCACCGCGGTTCTCGGATCCGTTCGTCTGACGCGCGCGGTTGAAGTCGGCCGTGATGTCGCCGACCTTGATCGCACCCAGCACATCGGCCTCGGCCTTCGCCTTGGCCACGATGTCCGCGACCTCGGGGACGGCCGGGTAGAGCGGCTTGCCCGCAGCGGTGAGGGGCTTGATCTCGTTGGTGATCGAGATCAGGTCCTTCGTCTTCGGGTCGACCTTGATGTTCATCAGGCCCAGGTTCTCGCCGTACTGCCCCGCGGAGACGACCGGGCGGCCGTCGATCACGTGGTTGTAGGCGAGGTGGGTGTGCGCCGACACGATGGCGTCCACGTCGTCATCGACCCCGTAGACGATCTCGCCGAGGGGCGAGTCCGGCGTGATGCTGGAGAGCTCGACGCTGGACGCGCCTTCGTGCACGAGCAGGATGACGACATCCGCCTCGCCGTTGGACTCATCGCCGTCGCGCAGGTCGTCGGCCACCGCGTTCACGGAATCGACGATGCTGCGGACCTCGAGGTCCTTGATGCCCTCGGGCGAGACGAGCGAATCGAGGTCTTCGGTGACCGCGCCGACGAAGCCGACCCGCACGCCGTCGAGCTCCTTCACCCAGGCCGGTGCGAGCGCGGGCTCGCCGGTCTCCGTGACGAACACGTTCGAGGAGATGTACTCCCAGTCCGCGCGCTCCTGCACGCGATCACGCAGGTCTTCCCAGCCCTGATCGAACTCGTGGTTGCCCGCCGCACTGACATCGAGGCCGGCCGCGTTGAGCGCGTCGATCGTGGGGTTGTCGTCGTTGATGAACGAGGTGAACGTCGACGCGCCGATCAGGTCGCCGGCACCGGCGAAGATCGTGTTCGGGTTCGCCTCACGGAACTGCTTGACCGCACCGGCCAGGACCGCCGCACCCGCCGCAGCGCCGTCGGCCTCGATCCGACCGTGGAAGTCGTTGACCGTGACGACGTCGATGCTCACCGGCGGGATCTCCGAGGAGACGCCGACGATGATGGGGTCGTGGTCGCTGGAGCGGTAGGGCGTTCCCTGCTCGGTGGCGCCGAACGCGTAGCCGCGGTCGCTCCATTCCGGGGAGTTGATGCCCCACACGCCCGCACCGGTGATCGACGAGGCGAGCGACGGCGACGCGATCACGTGGTCGAGCGAGCCGAGCTCGCCGTCGAACGAGTACGTGTACTGGCCGGAGGCCTTGTCGGCGACCAGGTCGCTCCACCCGTTCGAGGTGAACACGTCGATCGGATCTTCCTTGCCATAGGCGTTGAAGTCGCCGATCAGCAGCATGTCACCGCTGCCGGTCGTCTGCTCGAGCTGGTCGGTGAAGGCGAGGATGGCGTTCGCCTGCTTCACGCGGTCGGCGTTGAAGAAGCCCTGTCCGTCGGCCGGCTCCGCTCCTGCTCCCTCGGGCGGCGACTTCGACTTCAGATGGTTCGCGACGACGGTGACGACGCGGCCGTCGATGTCGAACGCCTGCGCGATCGGCTCGCGGGCGTTGCCCCACACGGTCTCGTCGGTGACGGTGACGCTGTCTCCGACCCGCTTGACCGCATCCTTCTTGTAGATGATCGCGTTGGTGATGAAGTCGGTCGTCGCCGCGTTGTTCAAGGCGGCGGGAGTGGGCACGTAGCCCCACACGTCGCTGCCGGCGTCGGCGTTGAGGCCGGCGACGAGGTCCTTGAGGGCGGTGTCGACGGGCTTGCCCAGCTTGACCGAGTTCTCGATCTCCATGAGCGAGACGATCTCGGCGTCGAGCCCGTTGATCGCCGCGACGATCTTGGACTTCTGGATCGCGAACTGCGCCGCGTTCGCCGCGCCTCGGGCGTTGGAGTTCTCGCTCTTCAACGTCGTGAAGTAGTTGTAGACGTTGAAGGACGCGACCTGGACGTCGCCGCCCACGGACGGCGCGCTGTCGGTGCGCGGGTTCGTCGCCTCGAAGCCGACCTTGAGGTCGGCCGACGAGGAGTCGTCGATCGGCACGACCGGCTGCAGGCGCCAATCGTTGAAGCCCCACTGCAGCACGTAGCCGTTGTCGCCGAAGTCGACGGTGTCGCCGTTGCGGACCACCGTGTCCTTCGTGAAGTAGGGCTGCTCGCCGGGGTGGCCGCTGTTGGACACCTGGATCGACCAGCCGTCGTCCAGCAGGATGCGGTTCGCCCGGTTCGCCGCGGCGATCGCGGCAGCCTCGGCGCCGGGACGCGTGGTCTCGGTGCTCTTCACGGCGAGTGCGTCACCGGCATTCAGCCAGAGCGTGCCGAAGTTGAAGAGCTGGTGGCTGGAGGCGAGACGGTAGGTCCCCTCCGGAGCCACGTACATGTTCTCGAACTGCTCGCGGTCGGCTCCCTGCACCGCGGCGGGCAGCGGTGTGACGGCGGGAACACCGACGCCTGCCGTGACGACGGAGACGTCGGCGGCCGCGGCCGGGTTGATCTGCGTCTGTCCGAAGTACTCGCTCACAGAGCCCGTCACCGAGACGAGGTCGCCGATCGCGAGGGTGGGGTTCAGCGCGTTCAGGAAGACGAAGACGCCATCCGAGGCACCGGGCGTCGCGTCGGTCGCGCCGCCGGAGCCCTGGGTCTGGATGACGATGCCCTTGTAACCGCCGGTGCGGTAGTCGGCAGTGACCACGCCCTCGACCTGCACGGTCTGCCCGTTCAGCGGCGAGACGTCGGTCGTGCCCTGGACCTCGGCGATGGTGGCCGTGGTCGGATCCGTGCCCGGACCGGTGCCAGGGTCGGTGTCGCCGGAGTTCTGCGGGGTGATCGTGGGCGAGAGCGTGAAGTCGGCGCTGTTGACGTCGGTGTCGACGCCGCCCGTGCGGTTGAGCGACTTGACGTCGGTGTTGCCGGAGGGCGCGGTGGCCGCCGTGCCCTCGAAGGTGTTCGAGGTGCCGTAGCCCAGCAGGTCGACGACGCCGTCGACGCCGACGGCCGAGCCCGGCGTGAGGCTCACGGCCGCGGTGCCCTCGACGAGCGCGAGCGTACCGTTGGTACCGCTCGGGGTCAGGGTGCTGACGGCATCCGGTGCGGGCAGCTCGGCACCGTTCGCGCCGTTGCTGTTGCCCTGCACCAGGTAGTAGCCGCCGGCGGGGATGACGCCGGTGAGCGGAGCCACGCCGTTGAACGCGGCCGTCCCGTTCGCCGAGCGGTACTGCAGCGACATGCCGTCGAGGGTGATCGGAGCCGAGGTGGGGTTGTACAGCTCGACGAACTTGTTCTTGAACGCCGCTCCCGCGCTGCCGCCGGAGAGATACGCCTCGTTGATCACCACCCCTGTGCCCGAGGTGTCGGCGGTGGCGGGAACGGCGGCCAGCGAGCCGAGGCTCAGCGCGGCGACACAGGTCACGGCGAGAGCGCCGATGCGCCCTCGACTTCTACGGTGCGAGACGGGAGCCATGCGGTTCCCCTCGTCTGGAGCGGACATCATCGGTGCGGTCTCCTCGGTCGGGTTCGACACTTCTCAGGACTGTCACGGCACACAGGGGAAACTCCCAGCGTGCTCACATGGTTGCGAGCATACGGAGCGGTCCGGACATCCTCAACGGAGTTTTCCGATTCGTCATCGAGCGATCACCGGATGGCCGGAACGACCCCTGACGAAGGTCACTACCCACACACGATGGCGCACAATTGCGCATCAGAACGCGCGCGGATGCGCGTGAGATCAGGCGGTGGTGTGGCCCTGCGCCTCGTCCTCGAACTCCTCGACCTCGCGCTCCCAGGCATCCTTCGCGAGGCGATACCAGAGATAGAACGCGAAGCCGGCGAAGATGGCCCACTCGACCGCGTAGAAGACGTTGAGCCAGTTGACGGGAGACATCTCATCGGGTGCCGGCGAGGAGATGTCGACCAATCCTGCCGTCGCCGTGGTCGAGGCGAGGTAGGGACGGTAGACGTCGAGTTCCTCGACATCGTGCCAACGGCTGAGGAGCGCGGCCGGCGACATGCGATCCAGCCGCTGCGGATCGGAGTGCGGCGGTACACGGGGACCCTCGTCCGAGATGATGCGTCCGGTGACGTCGACCTCGGAGCCGTCGGCGCCGGCTTCCAGTTCTTCCACGGCCGCGTCAGCCGTCTGCTGATCGGGAGCCCAGCCGATCGCGACGGCGATGGAGGTGCGCTCGGCGACCCGCAGCTGACCGGTGACCCAGTAGCCCTCGACATCGTCGTTGAAGCGGCTCGACACCACGATGAAGTCCCCGGGAACCCAGGTGCCGGTGGTCTCGACCCGCTGACCCACGAGCGGCTCGGGCAGATAGGCGCCCGGCTCGAGGACGTCGGTGAGCTGCTGGACCTGCTCGGTGGCACCGGGAGCGGGCGGATCGGTCTCGATCGCGCGCTCCAGCTGCCACTGTCCGAGCCAGGCGAAGACCCCGGCCACGAGGAGGCAGAGCAGGAGCATCCCGATCCAGCGTCCCCGCAGCATGACCTCGCGGAGAGTCGGGGGGAACAGAGCAGGAGTGGTCACGGTGGAGCGCAGGACCCTCAGGCCTCGTACGGTGCGAGCACGACCTCGACCCGCTGGAACTCCTTGAGGTCGGAGTATCCGGTGGTCGCCATCGACTTGCGCAGCGCACCGATGAGGTTCGCGGTGCCGTCTGCCACGGGCGCCGGGCCGTAGAGGATCTCTTCGAGCGTGCCGATGCCGCCGACCTCGACACGGTGGCCGCGCGGCAGCTTGGGGTGATGCGCCTCGGGCCCCCAGTGGAAACCGTGGCCCGGTGCGTCGGTGGCACGGGCGAGCGCGACGCCGAGCATGACCGCGTCGGCGCCCATCGCGAGAGCCTTGACGATGTCGCCGGACGTGCCCACGCCGCCGTCGGCGATCACGTGCACGTAGCGTCCGCCGGACTCGTCGAGGTAGTCACGGCGAGCGGCGGCGACGTCGGAGACTGCCGTCGCCATCGGCGCGTGGATGCCGAGGGTGGCGCGCGTGGTCGACGCCGCTCCCCCGCCGAAGCCGACGAGCACACCGGCGGCGCCCGTGCGCATCAGGTGGAGGGCCGCGGTGTAGGTCGCGGCACCGCCGACGATGACGGGCACGTCGAGGTCGTAGATGAACTTCTTGAGGTTGAGGGGCTCTGCGACACTCGACACGTGCTCGGCCGACACCGTGGTGCCGCGGATCACGAAGAGGTCGACGCCGGCGGCGGCGACGGTGTCGTAGTACTCCTGAGTGCGCTGCGGGGTGAGGGACCCTGCGACCGTGACGCCCGCTTCGCGGACCTCGGCGAGGCGACGGGTGATGAGCTCGGGCTTGATCGGCTCGGAGTACAGCTCCTGCATCCGCACCGTGGCCCCGGCATCGTCGAGACCCGCGATCTCCGCGAGCAGCGGCTCGGGGTTCTCGTAACGCGTCCACAGGCCCTCGAGGTCGAGGACCCCGAGTCCGCCGAGCTGACCGAGCATGATCGCGGTCTGCGGGCTCACGACCGAGTCCATCGGCGCGCCGAGCACCGGGATCTCGAAGCCGAAGGCGTCGATCGTCCAGGCGGTGGACACGTCCTCCGGGTTGCGCGTGCGCCGCGAGGGCACCACCGCGATGTCATCGAACGTGTACGCGCGGCGTGCACGCTTTCCTCGGCCGAGCTCGATCTCCATGGTCACCCCACCAGCCTACCCGGCGGCCGGACGGGCCCGTGCTGGAAGACTGGCTCCGAGACCGGGAGGACGACATGAGGACCGAGACCGTGGACGTCGTTGTGGTGGGCGGCGGCGTGATGGGGCTGGCGACGGCGTGGGAGCTGGTGCGACGAGGACGTCGTCCCGTCGTGGTCGACCGGTTCGCACGCGGCCATCATGAGGGCGCCTCGCACGGGGCGACCCGCAACTTCAACAACGCGTACGACGAGGATCACTACCTCGATCTGCTCGTGAGCGCCCGCGCCGGGTGGGATGCACTGGGCGACGTCGACGGCGAGCCGCTCCTGCGCCTGCACGGACTCGTCACCCATGGCCACCCCGACCTCGCCGCGGTGCACGTGGGGCTCGACGCCCGCGGCATCCCGAGCGCGGTACTCTCCCCCGCCGAGGCGAGCGCCCGGTGGCCGGGGATGCGCTTCGACGGCGACGTGCTGTGGTCCTCCGACGCCGGGGTCGTGCGCGCGAAGGAAACACTCCGCGAGCTGGAACGGCGGATCGTCGCCGGGGGCGCAGAGGTGCGCTGGAACATGCCGGTCGCGCACATCGACGAGCACCGGGACGGCGCCGCGGTCGATCTCGCCGACGGCAGCCGGCTGCGTGCGGAGATCGTCATCGTGACCGCCGGCGCGTGGACGCAGAAGCTCCTCGCCCGCTTCGGCCTGCCGCGACTCGCCGTCACCGAAGAGACGCCGGCGCACTTCCGGCCGCTGACCGACGCGACCTGGCCCTCGTTCAATCACTACGTCGATCCCGCGGCATACCCTGCCACCGTCTACGGCATGCCGACGCCAGGCGAAGGCGTGAAGGTGGGTTTCCACCGCGTGGGAGATGAGGTCGACCCGGACGCCCGACCGCACCTGCCCACGCATCAACGCGCGCTGGCGGACTACGTGCGCGAGTGGATGCCGGGGCTCGACGCCGCATCCGCCGCGCCGATCAGCTGCACGTACACCTCGACCGACGACGGGACGTTCGTGCTGGATCGCCGAGGCCGGATCGTGGTGGGCGCCGGATTCTCCGGTCATGGCTTCAAGTTCGCCCCGGGCGTCGGCGGGATCCTCGCCGACCTCACGATAGATCCCACCGCGCGCGCCGCTGCGCCCTTCCGGCTGCCCTGATCCGCGCCGAAAGTCAGCGTGTGCGCGCCACCCGCTTCTCGTCCCACACGGGCTCGTCGGATTCGTACACGTCCCCGTCCGATCCGAACACCAGGAACCGGTCGAACGACCGCGCGAACCAGCGGTCGTGAGTGACGGCGAGCACGGTGCCCTCGAATCGTGCGAGCGCCTGTTCGAGCGCCTCGGCCGACTCCAGGTCGAGGTTGTCTGTCGGCTCGTCCAACAGCAGCAGCGTCGCCCCGGAGAGCTCCAGCAGCAGCACCTGGAACCGCGCCTGCTGTCCACCCGAGAGCGAATCGAACGTCTGCTGAGCCTGCCGCACGAGGCCGTACCGGTCGAGCGCCGAGCTCGCGGCATCACGCGGCATCCCGGCGCGTCGATCGTCGCCGCGGTGCAGGATCTCGAGCAGCGTGCGTCCGACGAACTCCGGATGCGCATGCGTCTGCGCGAACAGGCCGGGTACCACGCGCGCACCGAGGGCGGCTGTGCCGGTGTGCTCCACCGCGCTCAGCTGCTCGCCGGTCGCGGTGACATGGCCGAGCGTCGCATCGGGATCGCTGCCGCCGCGCGCCAACAGCCGCAGGAAGTGCGACTTCCCCGATCCGTTCGAGCCCAGCACGGCGACCCGGTCGCCGTACCAGACCTCGGCATCGAACGGACGCATGAGCCCGGTCAGCTCCAGCCGCTGCGCGACCACCGCCCGCTTGCCCGTGCGCGCGCCGCGCAGTCGCATGTCGAACTCCTGCGCGGGCGGCCGCTCCTCGGGCGGGCCGGCTTCCTCGAACTTGCGCAGACGGGTCTGCGCCGCCTGATACCGCGACGCGAAACCGTCGTTCGCCGAGGCTTTCACCTTGAGGTTCGCCACCAGGGTGCGCAGCTTCTCGTGCTGCTCGTCCCAGCGCCGGCGCAGCTCGTCGAGCCGGTCCATCCGGTCGATCCTCGCCTGCTGGTAGGTGCCGAAGCCGCCACCGTGCACCCAGGCCGTCGCGCCGGCTCCCCCGGGTTCGAGGGTGATGAGCCGATCGGCCGCACGAGCGAGCAGCTCGCGGTCGTGCGACACCAGCAGCACGGTCTTGGGCGTCTGACGCAGTTGTTCCTCGAGCCAGCGCTTGGTGGGCACGTCGAGGTAGTTGTCCGGCTCGTCGAGCAGCAGCACCTCGTCGGGCCCCCGCAGCAGCGCCTCGAGCGCGAGCCGCTTCTGCTCACCCCCGGAGAGCGTGGTGAGCTCGCGATACCGCGCCCGCTCGTACGGCACCCCGAGGGCAGCGATCGTGCACTGGTCCCAGACGGTCTCGTGCTCGTAGCCTCCGGCATCCGCGTACTCGGCGATCGCCGACGCGTAGGCCATCTGCGTGTCGTGCTCATCGCGTTCGATCAGCGCGTTCTCCGCCGCCTCGAGCCCTTCGGCCGCCGTGCGGATGCGTGCAGGAGCGACCCGCACCAGGAGCTGCTGGACGGTCTCGCCCGCCTCGCCGTGACCGACGAACTGGTCCATCACGCCGAGTCCGCCGTCGATCGTCACCACGCCGTCATCGGCCGTCTGATCGCCGCGGATGATGCGGAGCAGGGTGGTCTTGCCCGCGCCGTTCGGGCCGATCAGCGCGCTCGTCGAGCCGGCGCCGACGCGAAAACTCGCCTCGTCGAGAAGAGGTCTGCCGTCGGGGAGCGTCAAGGAGACGCTGGATACATCGATAGAGCCCACGGTGCGTGGCCGTCCTTCCGCCCGCGCATGCCGAGCCGACCAGGCTATCAGCAGGAGCGGGCATGCTCCACACCGCGTCCGGAGATGCTCCGAACGGTCAGACCAGAACGCTCGACGTCGGCACGGGAGCGGCGAAGAGATCGAGCACGGGGCAGTGCGCGTCGACGACGGTACGCAGGTTCTCGTACTCCTCGGGGGTGTTCGGGCCGGTGATGTCGACCGCCACCCGCACGTCGTGGAATCCTGCACGCCCCGACTCGTCGATGCCGAACAGCTTGCGCACGTCGAGGTCACCCTCCGCAGTGATCTCGATCCCGTCGATCGTGAGCCCGAGAGCCTGGGCGTAGAGCCGGTACACGACCACCTGACACGAGACGAGCGCACCCAGCGCATACTCGACCGGGCTGGCCGCCACGTCGTCCCCCGCGAGCGCGCCCGGCTCGTCGACGATGAAGCGGTGCTTGCCTGCGCGGATCTCGGTCGCCACGGAGCCGATGCCGCGCCCACTGACCCGATACGTCAGCCGGGCATTGGCGTCGTCCGCCGCGATCCGGTCGTTCCACGCCGATCCGGCGTCGGTGAGGCGCTGCGCGCGCTCGGGAGTTGTGACATCGGCGACACCGGCGAGCTGGTCCTGGAGAAGAGTCATGGCCCGACGGTAGCGACCATCCCGCGTGCGCTGCCGGCAATTCGTCATCCGGCTTCACACCGGGACACGCAGCGTCACGACGCCGAGATGTTCTCCGCTCGGGTCAGCGTCGCAGCTGCTCGATGCGCTCGGACTCGCCCCACGCGCGGTCCGCCGTGAGAACGGGCATGTCGAGACGTCGCGCGAGTGCGAGACACAACCGATCTCCCAGTGAGAGCCCGCTCCCGCGTTCCCATGACTCCGCGGCGGCTTCGGCGTCGCGCTGAGACACGGGTTCCACCCGCACTCGATAGCTGAGCAGCAAACCGGAAGCGACCCCCCAATCGGCACCGGCTGCGCGCACCTTCTGCGCGACCTCCGACCAGTTCGCCGCTCCGATCACCGACTCATCGAGGACTTCCTCGACCCGATCGGCGCCCGGGTCTCCCTGCAGGAACGCGAGGAGCGCTGACGCGTCGACCACCATCACGCAGCCGCGTCCTCGGAGTTCGCTGATCTGCGTCGCTCTGCAAGAAGGGACTCGAGAGCGTCCTTCCCTTCCAGCTGCGACCTCACCAGCGCCTTGGCTTGCTCCCGGGTGACGAGAATCACGCCTCCCGCCGTCTCGATCATGAGCAGGGGAACCCCCTGCTCCCAGTGCTGACGGGCACGGAGCTCGGCGGGGACCACCAGGCGCCCACGGTCGCCCATCGGTGCAACGAATGTGGTCCCCATGCCCCGAGAGTACCCTCCGGCTCGATGAGGGACTCAGTCGGGCCGGCTCAGGCTCATCAGCACTTCGGTGCGAGGCGCTGCCGGCAGGAAGAAGCGGAACTCCGTCCCGACACCCTCCTGACTCGTCACGTCCATCGTCCCCCCATGCGCCAGCACGATGGCCCGGGTGATCGTGAGGCCGAGCCCCACCCCCGGTACCGCGTTGCGCGTCGCGGTCGATGCACGGAAGAAGCGGGTGAAGAGCATCCCCTGCTCGTCCTCCGGAATGCCCACTCCGGTGTCCGCGATCGAGAACTCCACGCCTCCGTCGAGCGTCCGCACCCGAGCGGTGACCGTACCGCCTCGCGGCGTGAACTTGATGGCGTTCGAGAGCAGATTGTCGATGGCCTGCCCGATGCGACCCGCGTCGACGAAGACGGGGATCGCATCCGCCCCGACTTCGGCCACGAGATCGATGCCCTCGCGCTGCGCATGCGGCCCGGCCGACGTCACGGCCGATCGCACCAACTCGGCGACGTCGGTCTCCTCGCGCTCGAGCGGGAACCGCCCCGACTCGACCTGCGCCGTGAAGAGCAGATCGCCCACGAGGGTGAGCAGACGCTGCGCGTTGCGCTCGATGATGCCGACGAACTCCTGCTGGTCATCGGTGAGCGGCTGCCCCGGATCGTTCTGGAGCAGATCGAGGAAGCCGATGATCGCGCTGAGAGGCGTGCGGAGCTCGTGCGAGATCATCCCCACGAACTCATCCTTCATGCGGGCGACCTCGACGGCCCTGGTCTCGTCGGTCAGCACGAAGAGGTAGCCCTGCTGTGCGCCGGCGCCGTCCTTGTGCGGGCTGACCGTCACGCGCGCCGGAACCGTGGTGCCCCCTGCCGTGACCACCTCGATGTCGCTGTCCACCGTCGACCCGGCATCGGCCTGCGCGAACAGCGCTTCGATCCCGGCGGCGAGCTCGGCATCCCCCGGAGGATTCCCCCGCACGACCTGCGCGTCCTGCGCGTTCTCCGCGGCGAGCATCGAGAGCACGGCGGTGGAGAAGAAGCGATCGATGCGCACGTCGCGGAGCGCCTCGACGACCGGCAGCCCGAGAAGCCGCACCGCGCCGGGGTTCCACGCCGTCACGATGCCGCGCCGATCCGTGGCGATCACCGCCTGTGCCGTGATGGACGACCAGAGGCTCTCGAACGAGTCGAGCAGCTCACGGTACTGACGCTCCTTGTCGCGCAGCTGCACGATCATCGCGACGTTCTCCGACAGCGCCCTGGTGCGTTCGGCGACGAGCTCCTCCGCCTGCTCCACGCGCATGCGCTGCTGTCTCGAGAGCTGGTTGATGACCGCCGCCACCGCCGAGAACACGAGCGGTCCGACCACGCCGCGCAGCCATTCGACCGAGGTCTCGGGCGGGTCGGTGAAGTACGGCATGAGCAGGGCGATCGAGGTCAGCCCGCCGACCACGAACACCCAGCGGATTCCGGGCGCCGCGGCCAGCCAGACCACGGGGAGGAGCACGAGCGAGGAGAAGAGCGAGGTGGCGCCACCGGTGCCGGTGCGGAAGAGGCCGAGCCCGGCGATGTCGACGATGGGGATGAGGAGGACGGCCCACCCGTCGATCGTGCCGCGCGCGGTGAGCACGGCGGCGAACGCGGTCGCCGCGAGGACCACCGCGATTCCCGCCACGGCCGGTGCGACGTGCGTGATCGGCAGGTCGGGGACCCACCAGGTCAAGATCGCCGCGATGACGGTCGCGATGACCGTCGGTGCCTGCTTGAGCAGCGGGCTCGGGTTGTCGAAGACCTGATACCAGCGGTTCTCCGCCCGGTCGAGCGGAGTCGCCCTCATCGCCGCACCGTCCCCACGATGGCGTGCAGGTCGGAGCCGGTGATCGGCTTCGGCAGGGCGGCATCGGCCGGCGGATAGTCGGCGGCGTCGAGCACGGAGCTGATCACGAGGAAGCACTCGGGGAACCGCTCCTGGACCAGCCGCGCGCACTCCTGACCCGAGATGCCGGGGAGGATGAGGTCGAGCACCGCCAGCACGGGATCGATCTCGGGGAACGCCGCGATCGCCGACTCCGCGTCGCGGGCGATGAACACGTCGAAGCCCTCACGATCGAGGTATCGACGCAGCAGGGCGGCCTGGTCGGGAGCGTCCTCGACGACGAGGGCCAGCGGCCTCCCGGTCATCGAAGGAACAGCTCTCGCACGACGACGATGATGACGACGACGGCCAGGGCGAGCAGGGCTTGAGGGACCAGTCGCCGCTCTCGTCGGGCGTCCGCGGCGATCTCCTCGACTTCGGCATCGTGCGACGGGGTTGCGGTCATGAGTCGACACGTCCGATCTTCTCGGTCTTGATCCAGGAGGCGTCGGCTCGACGCCATTCTTTGATGTAGGAGTCCACGGTGATCGCACACAGCAGCGACCCGTAGCCGCAGATGTACAGCAGCAGACCGGCGAAGAACCGTCCACCGGGCAGAGGCTCCACCGCGCGCGCCAGCCAGATGCCGAGCATCGAGATCGGGCCCCACAGGTAGAAGATCACGGCCCAGACGAAGCGGGATTGATCCGTCAGCCCCAGCCCGAGGGCGGTCAGGAGCGATTCGAACGCCCAAGGGAAGAGGGCGATCGCCATCAGGATCAGGGCGCCGAGCCCCGGGAACATGATCGCCTCGCGCCAGGAATGTCTGCCGGTCCGCGGGTCGAGCTGCACGGAGTAGAGCATCGAGAAGAGGTAGATGCAGGCCGCGGAGATCCACATGAAGCGGAAGACGAACTCGGCGATGTCGCTGTGCAGGACGAGCAGTGCGAGCATCCCCGCAGCCGCGAGCAGCATGAAGGCGGGCAGCAGCAGGATCGTGAACCAGGCCAGCCCGAAACCGAAGCTGCCCAGGTTGTGTTCGCGGCTCGGGCGGAACCAGAGCTTGCGGTAGATCGAGGTCAGCTGCACGTTGCCCCGCGCCCAGCGCAACCGCTGCTTCCACAGGCTGTCGATCGTGCGCGGCTCCTCGGCCAGCACGACCGCGTGCGGCTCGAAGACCATCCGACGTCCCTTGAGCTGACCCTCGAAGGTCGTCATGGTGTCTTCGGCGAGCGTGCCCGTCGGGATGCGTCCCCCGATGGCCTCGAGGTTCGCCCGCGAATGCAGCTGCGCGCCACCGGCGAGGCAGGCGATCGCACCGCCCACGTTCTGCACCCGGCGGGCGGAGAGCTGGCCGATCACGTACTCGATCGCGATGAACCGGGTGAGGTAGTTGCGGTCGCGGCTGCCCTCAGCGATGTACGCCGTCACCGCGCCGACCTTCTCGTCGGCGAGGTGCCTGGTGAGCTTGCGCAGCGAGTCGCGCGCGAAGATCACGTCCGCATCCATGATGAGCACCGCTTCGGTCCACGAGTCGGCGAGGACCACATCGAGACCGTGGTTGAGCGTGTGCGCCTTGCCCTCGCCACCCTTCTCGCGACGCAGGTGCACGACGCGACCCGGATGGGCCTGCGCCTTCGCGCCGACGATCGCCGGGGTGTCGTCCGTGGACGCATCGTCGACGACGAAGACCCGGAGGCGTTCGGCGGGATACTCCAGCTGCAGCAGTCGTTCGATGGCCGGACCGATCACCGCGCCTTCGTTCCAGGCCGGGATGATGACGGCGACGTGCGGGTGGTACGGCGCCGCCTTGCCGTAGTGATTGCGGAACGCGTGCAGCGGCAGCACGAGGAACTGCAGCCCGGTATTGATCACGGGCAGCGTTCCCACCAGCACGCAGAGCAGGAGGACGATGACCAGCACGGCCTCCAGCACCGAGAGATCCGTCATCACGACACCTCCATCGCGTCGAGCAACGCGATCACCCGGGAGTATCGGCCGACCTCCGAGGCGTCATGACTGTCGGTGGAGGCGACGATCTCGCCGCCGACGCGCCGCAGGGCGGTCAGTGCCGGGACGCCGGGGCACCCCCACTTCTCGTTGACCTCGACGAGGGTGTCGGTCTCGGCGGCGGCCCGGGCCCAGGCTTCCGTCCGCTCCGGGCCGAGATCGTCTTCAGACAAACCGATCTTCGGCAGGATCGAGAAGCAGTGCGCGAGCTGGTTCCCCGGGTACCGGCGCATCGTGGCGACGAGCGCCTCGACGAGCTGATCGAGCACATCGTCGGTCGCCCAGCCGGCGGCGATCCGCTCCCGGACCGCCGAGGGCCCGAGAGGACCGGCCGCACCGGGGAACTGATGATCCGCGATGAGGATGCGGTCGATCCCGTCCGGGAGCGTCGGGATGTCCAGCGTTCCCGCGGCGTCGAGGATCTTCGCCTCCACTCCCGTGAGCACCGCGAGACCATCCGGCACCCGGAGGGCCCGCACCGCAGCGAGGTACTCCGGCACCCAGGTGGTGCCCTGTCGCACGTGATCGACCAGACGCAGGGTGGTGAGTCCCGCGGCCGCTGCCGCCTCGACGTTCTGGGCGAGCGTCGATACGGCATCGTCCGAGAACGTCGAGTGGACGTGGTGATCGCCGCGAAGCAGAGCGTGGCTCACAGCTCCTCCTGATGCCCTGCATGGGCGGAGACCAGCACGTCTTCGATCTCGACGATCACGTCCTCCAGGAAGCGCACGGAAGCGACCTCACGGAACGGTACCTGCACCGGCAGCTCGCGCCCCAGGAACAGGTCGGCCACGAGCGACGGGATGTCGACGCCCGCGGCTATCGTCAGCGGCAGGGCCCCGGGAAAGCGCGGATTGACCTCGAGCAGCACGGCACGACCGGTGCGATCGCGCCGCAGCTGCACGTTTGCGACGCCGACCAGTCCGATCGCACGCGCGATCGATGCCGCCGTCTCCTCGAGCTCCGGGTCGCGGACGGTGCGCCCGGCGATCGCCACGCCGGAATCGACCCGGGCACGGGTGCGGGGCACGGCCGCGACGACGTTGCCGGCGGCATCCGCGATGACGTCGACCGAGTACTCCTCCCCCGGGAGGAAGTCCTGCACGATGAGTCCCTCGTCCGTCGGCAGCGCCTCGAGAGCCGCGCGATCGGGGACGAGCCGCACGCCACGGCTTCCCGCGCCTTGACGCGGTTTGGCGAAGACCGGGAACTCCCAGTCGACGGCCTCGGCGTCACGTCCGGCGAGAACCGTGCGCGGGGTGTGTCCGGTCGGCGCGCAGCGCTCGGCGAGCGCGAGCTTGTCGAGCGCGGTGTTCAGGGTGTCCGCCGACGGAGCGGCCAGGACAGCGGGGGCCAGCTCCTCCCGACGCTCGGCGAGCGCGATGAGCTCGACGTCGACGGTCGAGATCACCAGGTCGAGGCCGTCTTCCGCGACCATGCGAGCGATCGCCGAGACGAAGTCGGCGTCCCTTCCCGGCGGCACCAGACGCCGCTGCACCGGTGGAACCAGGTAGATGCCGCTCGCCCAGCCGTCCATGTCGGCGGCGAACACGGTCAGATCGGATCGGCGCAGCAGCGACCGGATCACCGCCACTCCTGCCGGTCCCCCGGCACCGGTCACCAGCACCCGCTTGGTCATCAGCTCTCCCGTCGCGTGAGTTCGTGGGCGCCGATGAACTCGGCGGTCTCGCGGACCACTTCGAGAGGTTCGACCGCGGTGCCTCCGCCGAACCTCGACCAGTACCGGGCCGTTGCGGTGACGAACTCGGGCGCCAGGTAGTCGCGGCTCGCGGTCTGCGATCCGAAGCGCTCCAGCAGCCGCAGCTTCTCGTCGAGGTAGTGGTCGATGCGCACGAACCTCGTGGGACGGAAGTCGATCGTGGAGGACGGGCTCTGGTAGCAGGCAACGGTGCCCACGCGCCGCGTCGCGACGATGGTGGCCTCGCTCACGGCGCGGTGATCCTGATGGCGGTCGTGACTCGAATGCGTGTAGACGATCGTCGGCTGGATCTCCTGCACGACCTCTTCGATGATCCGCACCGTGGAGCCGCCTCCGGAGATCTCCGTGTCGACGAGGTCCTTCAGGAACAGACGGGCGCCCAACATGTCGGCCGCGGCCAGGGATTCGTTCTGACGGCTGTCGGCGTCGCCCCCTCTGGCCCCGCGGGAGAGCGTGAGGATGGTGATCTCATCGTGAGCCGCGGCGTGCGCCGCGAGCAGCCCGCCGACGCCGATCTCGACGTCGTCGGGGTGCGCACCGATCGCGAGCACCCGCTCGGGCTTGCGCGCCTCTTCACGGCGTCGCCGCCCCTCCTCGACGAGACGGGTGACCGCCTCCACGAGCTTGCCGTTGTCGAGCGGCTTGGTGAGGAACTCATCCGCCTGCGCCCGCAGAGCAGAGACGGCGTACTCCACCGAGACGTGGGCGGTCATCACCACGACCGGAACCGAGGGAACCGTCTTCCGCAACTCGGCGAGCAGTTCGAGCCCGTTGAGTCCCGGCATCTCGATGTCGGTGACGACGACGTCCGGACGCACTTCGGCGACGCGCTCCACAGCCGAACGGCCGTCTTCGGCGACGTCGACGATGCAGCCGGCTCGCCGCTCGAGCACGGTCTTCACGAGCAGGGCGACGTCCGGATCGTCATCGACGACAAGAACGCGAGGGGATTCCTCCATGTACAGCTCTCCTTGGGGAGGTTCCCTGACCGATGGGGGTCGGTCACGCGATCTCGATGCCCTTCAACACCGGGTCCGCAGGGAAAGTCGAGCGGGGTATGTCGATTCTGGCATACGGCACCGTCCTGGCGACGGCGCCTCTCCTACGCTCCGGCGCGGGCCGCGCGCTTCTCCTCCTGGAAGACCCGGATCGCCTCGTACCGCTCAGCGGATCGGGCCCGCCTCTTCGCCGCTTCGTCTTCGCGATTCTTCGGCGGCGCCGTGGTGACGAGCTCGCTCAGGAGCCGGCTGACGACCACGGCGATCTCACCGACGGCGCTGTCGAACGCCGGCTGGTTGGCTCTCGACGGGGTCGTGGTCCCGGCGATCTTGCGCACGAACTGCAGGGCGGCGTCGTGGCATTCCTCATCGGTCGCTGCGGGTTCGAGGTTGTTCAACGGGACGATGTTCCGACACATACCGGAACGCTACGCCGCCCCGCACGCAGACGGAAGAGGCCGACCGGAGGTCCACGGCGCGGAGGGGATGGTGCGGTCGTGGGGCGGTCGCTACGCTCGGGGGCAACCGGGACCGCCCGTGCGTTCCCTCCCGCCTCGTCGACAGGAAAGCACATGACCAACCCCCCGTTCCCCGAACCGCCAGCGCCCGACTCCTCGAACCCGGTGCCGCCGCCCGCAGCCGCCCCCACTCCGCCTCCGCCCGCCTTGGCACCGACCTGGGATACCGCTCCGGGCGCGGCACCCGCCGCTGGATACCCGGCTCCCGCAGCACCCGCGTATCCGCAGCCGGAACCGACCCCTCCTGGACGCGTGCTGTCCATCGTCGGCCTCGTCCTCGCGTTCGTGGCTGCACCGATCGGCCTCATCCTGAGCATCGTCGCCGTCGTGAAGCTCGGCAAGGCGGGGCAGCCGAAGGGACTCGCGCTCGCCGGCATCATCATCGGCGCGATCCTGACCATCGCCGGCATCATCGGGATCATCCTGTTCGCGACGGTCATCGCCGGCCTCATCGGCATGTGTGCCGAGCTGGGCACCGGCGTATGGGAGGTCGACGGCGTCACCTACCGGTGCGGCTGAGCCTCCCCCGACGAGAAGACGAGAGGGACCGGATGCGACACGCATCCGGTCCCTCTCGTCGTCTGTGGCGGCTACTTCTTGTAGTTCGGCGCCTCGACCACGATCTGCACGTCGTGCGGGTGCGACTCCTTGAGCCCCGCCGAGGTGATGCGCACGAACTTGCCACGCGTCTTGAGCTCTTCGATGGTGCGCGCGCCGACGTAGAACATCGACTGACGCAGTCCGCCGACCAGCTGATAGGCCACGGCGGAGAGCGGACCGCGGTACGGCACCTGCCCCTCGATGCCCTCGGGGATCAGCTTGTCGTCGCTGGGGACGTCGGCCTGGAAGTAGCGGTCCTTGGAGTACGAGGTCTGCTTGCCACGGGTCTGCATGGCGCCCAGCGAGCCCATGCCGCGGTACTGCTTGAACTGCTTGCCGGACTGGAAGACGATCTCGCCCGGGGACTCGTCGGTTCCGGCCAGGAGCGAGCCGAGCATCACGGCGTCGGCACCGGCGACCAGGGCCTTGGCGATGTCACCCGAGTACTGCAGTCCGCCGTCGGCGATCACCGGAACCCCCGCGGGACGCGCGGCGAGCGACGCCTCGTAGACCGCGGTGACCTGCGGGACGCCCACACCGGCGACGACGCGCGTGGTGCAGATGGACCCGGGACCGACACCGACCTTGACGGCGTCGACGCCCGCGTCGACCAGCGCTTGGGCGCCCTCGCGGGTCGCGACGTTGCCGCCGATGATGTCGATGTGCTCGAACGAGGTGTCGGCCTTGAGACGGCGGACGAGGTCGATGACGCCCTGCGACTGCCCGTTGGCGGTGTCGACAACGAGCACGTCGACACCGGCGTCGCGCAGCGCCTCCGCACGCTCCCAGGCATCGCCGAAGAAGCCGATGGCGGCACCGACGCGCAGGCGGCCCTGGTCGTCCTTGGTGGCGAGCGGGTACTTCTCGCTCTTGTCGAAGTCCTTGATCGTGATGAGGCCGGCGAGCTTGCCGTCGCCGTCGATGAGCGGCAGCTTCTCGACACGGTGCTTGGCGAACAGCGCGATGACCTCGCCCGCGGCGACGCCGACGGGAGCGGTCACGAGGTTCTCCCGCGTCATGACGTCCTTGACGAAGGTGGTCTGACGCTCGAAGCCCGAGACGAACCGCATGTCGCGGTTCGTGATGATGCCGACCAGCTTTCCTTCGTCGTCGACCACCGGAAGACCGGAGATGCGGTACTTCGCGCAGAGGTTGTCGACTTCTTCGACGGTCGCATCCTGCGTCGTCGTGATGGGGTCGGTGATCATGCCAGACTCGCTGCGCTTGACGCGGTCGACGTGCGCGGCCTGGTCGGCGATGGAGAGGTTACGGTGCAGGATGCCGATGCCGCCCTCACGGGCCATGGCGATCGCCATGCGGGATTCGGTGACCGTGTCCATCGCGCTCGACAGCAGCGGGGTGGCGACCGAGATGCGGCGCGTGATCCGCGACGAGGTGTCGGCCTCGCTGGGGATCACGTCGGTGTGCCCGGGGAGCAGCAGCACGTCATCGTACGTCAGTCCGACGAAGCCGAAGGGATCGTGCTGTTCCATGGATTCTCCTTCTGCGCGAGTCGCGCATGTCCGAGTGCGAGGGGGTGGTCGACGTCGGCCGGTGCGGGGCCGCGGCCCGTATGAAGATTCTAAGCGAGACACGCCCGAGAACATTCCCAGAGCCCCGTCGTTACCGGACTGTTGGCAGGGACCGTAGGCGAATCGCCGATCGCGCATTACGCTCAAGTGCGTCGTCCATCCCCGCGGTCGACCCGACACCGCGGAGACACAGCACTCAAAGTGGAGGTTGCGTGGGACCCACAACAATCGCCGTGCAGCGAAAGCGCCCCTGGGTGGTCGCGCTGCTCGCTATCCTCATGGCGCTCACCGCGTTCGTGTTCCTACCCCCCTCATCGGCTTCGGCCGAGACGACGGACGACGGGCAGGAGGTCACGGAGTTCTACTTCGCCGGTGTCGTCACCTTCGACGATCAACCTGTCGAAGGCGTCGTCATGTCCATCGAAGGCAAGGGCTTCAAGGGTGAGACCGAGACCGACGCCGAAGGCAAATGGCGTCTCTACGTGCCCGAGAAGGAGAAGTACACCCTGACGGTCGATGAGTCGACCCTGCCCGAGGGCGTGATCGTCGACGCGACCCAGTTGCCGGAGGGAACGCAGCCGATCGCGGGGACGACAGCCTCCTTCGAGGTCGAGTTCGGTCTCACCGGGACCAAGATCATGAATCTGTTCCTCGGCGAGGGCCAGCGGGTCACGGTCTCCTTCATCGACCAGCTGCTCTCGCGACTGGTCGGCGGACTGAACTTCGGTCTCCTGCTCGCACTCGCCTCGATGGGTGCCGCGCTCATCTACGGCACCACCCGGTTGTCGAACTTCGCGCACGCAGAGATGGTGACGTGGGGCGGTCTCGTCGCCCTGGTCACGACCACGTTCTGGCATCTCCCGCTCTGGCTCGGCATCGTCGCGGCCGTCATCGGCGGTGGCCTGTTCGGCTGGGCGCTGGATGCGGGGATCTGGCGTCCGCTGCGGCGACGTGGGCTCGGTGTCGTCCAGCTCATGATCGTCAGCATCGGACTCTCCCTGGCCCTCCGCTACGCATTCCAGTTCATCATCGGCGGAGGCACGTACCAGCTCCCCGGTGCCAGCCCCACGCCGATCCAGTTCGGTCCGATCTCGCTGTCGTACATCGACATGATCGCGATGGGCGTGAGCATCGTCGTGATCCTGGCGGTGGCGTTCTTCCTGACACGCACGCGGATCGGCAAGGCGACGCGAGCGATCTCCGACAACCCCCAGCTCGCCGCCGCCTCGGGCATCGACGTCGACAGGGTCATCCGCTACGTCTGGATCCTCTCCGGAACACTGGCCGCGATCTCCGGCATCCTCTGGGCCTACTTCCGCCCGGGTGTGAAGTGGGACATGGGCATGCAGATGCTGCTGCTGATCTTCGCCGCCATCACGCTGGGCGGTCTCGGCACGGCGTTCGGCGCCCTCGTCGGCTCCCTCATCGTCGGCATCGCGGTCGAGGTCTCGACCCTCTGGATCCCGTCGGACCTGAAGTATGCGAGCGCCCTCGTGGTGCTCATCGTCATCCTCCTCGTGAGACCGCAGGGTCTGCTCGGACGCAGGGAAAGGCTGGGCTGATCACCATGGACTTCGGAAGCATCTTCTCGAACACGGCCGTCTACCTGTTCAGCCCGGTCACGATCGCCTACGCCCTCGCGGCGACCGGCCTCGCCGTGCACTTCGGATACGCGGGTCTGCTCAACTTCGGCATGGCCGCCTTCATGGCCATCGGCGGCTACGGCTACGCCATCTCGGTGCTGAGCTTCGGCCTGCCCTGGTGGATCGGCATGCTCATCGGTCTGCTCGGCGGCGCGTTCTTCGCCGTCCTCCTGGGCATCCCGACGCTGCGCCTGCGTGCCGACTATCTCGCGATCGCGACGATCGCGGCCGGTGAGATCGTCCGCCTCCTGTTCACGACGCAGCTGTTCGACGAATGGACCAACAGCGCCGACGGCCTCGCGCAGTACAACGGCGGATTCCGCGATGCGAACCCCATCCCCACGGGCACCTACGGGTTCGGCCCCTGGATGTACAGCGCGAACGATCTCTGGAACCGCGTCTTCGGCGTGATCGTCCTGGCGGTCGCCATCCTCCTGGTGTGGGCGCTGATGCGCAGCCCGTGGGGTCGTGTGCTCAAGGGCATCCGCGAGGACGAGGACGCGGTGCGCTCGCTCGGCAAGAACGTCTTCGCCTACAAGATGCAGGCGCTCGTGGTGGGTGGTGTGATCGGCGCCGCGGGCGGGATCATCTTCGTGCTCCCTTCCGCGGTCGTCCCCGGCAGCTACTCGACGTCGCTGACGTTCTTCCTGTGGACCATCCTCCTTCTCGGCGGCGCGGCCACGGTGTTCGGGCCCACGCTGGGTGCGGTGCTGTTCTGGGTGGTGTTCGCCTTCATGGCCAACCTGCTCCCCTCGATGGCGAAAGCAGGGCTGCTGCCGATGTCCGACAGCCAGGCATCGACGCTGGTGTTCGTCTTCGTCGGCATCGCGCTCATGCTGCTCGTGATCTTCCGCCCCCAGGGCATCCTCGGCGACAAGAGGGAGATGACCTTTGTCAAATGAACTGACCCCCGAACAGGTCCCCGGCCCCGGCGATGACGCCGCGACAGCTGCGCCGTCCACGGGGAGCATCCGCCGCCCGAAGACGACCGGCCTGACCAAGGGAGAGGTCAAGCCCGGCGTCGCCAAGGTGGATCCGATCCTCGTCGTCGACGCGGTCCAGCGTCGTTTCGGTGGCCTGACCGCCGTCGACGTCGATCACCTCGAAGTGCCCCGTGGCGCGATCACCGCTCTGATCGGCCCGAACGGCGCGGGCAAGACGACGCTCTTCAACCTGCTCTGCGGATTCGACAAGCCCAACAGCGGCACCTGGTCGTTCGACGGCACCAGCCTCTCCGGCGTGCCGTCGTTCAAGGTGGCCAGGATGGGGCAGGTGCGCACGTTCCAGCTGACCAAGTCGCTCTCGCTGCTGACCGTCCTCGAGAACATGAAGCTCGGCGCTCCGCATCAGCGCGGCGAGGGCTTCTGGTCGAGCCTGTTCCCCTTCCTCTGGCGCGCGCAGGACACCGAGATCGAGGGCAAGGCGCGGGAACTGCTGACACGCTTCAAGCTCGACGCCAAGGAGAAGGACTTCGCCGCATCGCTCTCGGGAGGTCAGCGCAAGCTCCTCGAGATGGCCAGAGCGCTGATGAGCGATCCGACGCTGGTGATGCTCGACGAGCCGATGGCCGGCGTCAATCCCGCCCTCACACAGTCGCTCCTCGACCACATCCTCGACTTGAAGGAGCAGGGGATGACCGTGCTCTTCGTCGAGCACGACATGCACATGGTCCGCCACATCGCGGACTGGGTGATCGTGATGGCCGAGGGCCGCGTCGTCGCGGAGGGGCCTCCCGACGAGGTCATGGAGAACCCGGCGGTCGTCGATGCCTACCTCGGTGCGCATCAGGACCTCGACCTGGGAGCGGTCACCGGGCGCATCCCCGTGCTCGAGGACGCCGCGGCGATCAGACTCCGCGAGAAGATCGAAGCAGAAGCGGAGGCCGAGCTCGAAGCGAGCGACCCGGTCTCCGGGACAGAGGGAAAGGGCAGCGCATGAGCGCGGAGACGCCGACGAACGCACCGCAGGCCATACCGCAGGACGACGTCGTCGTCGAGCTGACCGATGTCCATGCCGGGTACCTCCCCGGAGTGAACATCCTCAACGGTGCGAACCTCATCGCCCGCCAGGGGGAACTGATCGGGATCATCGGCCCGAACGGCGCCGGCAAGTCGACCCTGCTGAAGGCCATCTTCGGTCTGGTGAACGTGCGCAGCGGCGACATCACGGTGAAGGGCGAGAGCATCGTGGGCCTGAAGGCCGACAAGCTCGTCCGGCGCGGGGTCGCCTTCGTGCCGCAGACGAACAACGTCTTCCCCTCTCTCTCGATCGAGGAGAACCTGCAGATGGGGCTCTACCAGAACCCCAAGATCTACACGGAGCGGCTCGAGTTCGTGACCGGCATCTTCGCCGAACTGGGAAAGCGGCTCAAGCAGCGCGCAGGCTCCCTCTCCGGCGGCGAGCGGCAGATGGTCGCGATGTCGCGCGCGCTGATGATGGATCCGTCGGTGCTGCTGCTCGACGAGCCGTCGGCCGGCCTCTCCCCCGTGCGTCAGGATGACGCGTTCATCCGGGTGTCCGACATCAACAAGGCCGGCGTCACGACGATCATGGTGGAGCAGAACGCCCGACGCTGCCTGCAGATCTGCGACCGCGGGTATGTGCTCGATCAGGGCAAGGATGCCCACGAGGGCACCGGGCGGGATCTGCTGAACGACCCGAAGGTGATCGGTCTCTACCTCGGAACGCTCGGCACCGACGCGGCCTGAACCGCCGACATCGACGCGGCGACACCACGACAGGACATCACACGACAAAGGCCCCGGATCGGATCCGGGGCCTTCGTCATGTGATCGTCTGATCAGTTGGTGCGGGTGATCATGTTGTCGGCACCGTACTTGTAGATGCCGATCGATGCGCCCTGCGGGTCGCCGGCCTCATCGAACGTGATGTCGCCGGAGTAGCCGTCGTAGTCGGCCGTGCCGCCGTCGTTGATGATCTTGGCGCACTCGGCGAAGCTGGTGCACTTCTTGCCGTCGCCGGAACCGCCCGAGACCTCCTGCATCTTGGCCGCGATGTCCGCGCCCTCGGTGGAGCCCGCCGCCAGCGACGCCAGAGCCACGAGGATGACGGCGTCGTACGCCTCAGCCGCGTAGGTGAAGTCCTTGACCTCGGGGTTGCCCTCGCCGGTCCAGTAGTCCTGCAGACGTGAGGTGAAGTCGTCCGCGAGCGCAGGACCGGCCTTGGTTCCCTGCGCGCCCTCGAGCGAGACCGGGATCTCCGTGCCGTAGTCGGACAGGTTGCCGTCGACCATGTAGAACTTGTCGGCCGAGATGCCGGCGTTCACCAGCAGCGGTGCGATGGTCTTGAACTGGTCGAACGACACGATCGCGACCGCGTCGGGGTTCTGCGCCTTGATCGACTCGACCTGCGCGTCGAACTGCGCGTCGCCCACGTTGAACGAGACCGACTCGACGACCTCGCCGCCGGTGCTCTCGAACGTCTTCGTGATGGCGTCGTTGAGGCCGGTGCCGTACGCGTCGTTCTGGTAGATGATGCCGAGCGTCTTCGCGCCGTCCTCGGCGATCAGGTTGCCGAGCACCTCGCCCTGCAGCAGGTCGCTGGGGGCGGTGCGGAAGTACAGGCCGTTGTCATCCCACGTGGTGAAGTCGGGCGACGTGTTCGACGCCGAGATCTGCAGGATGCCTGCGCTCACGTTGCCGTCGAGGATGAGCTTGGAGACGCCCGACGCCGCGGCGCCGACGATGGCGGAGACGCCCGCGCCCTGCAGCTTGGTGATCGACGTCTCGTAGGCCTTGGTGTCGGTGTCGCCCTCGTCTTCGGCCGTCAGGTCGATCGTGACGCCGGCGGCGGCGTCGTTGACCTCCTGGACGGCGAGCCCGACACCGGACTCCATGGGCGGGCCGAGAAACGCCAGCGAACCCGTCTGCGGAAGCAGCGAACCGAGCTTGAGCGTCAGATCGGCGGCGGGCTTGTCGCTGCCGCCGCTCTCCGAGCTCGGAGTGCTGCTGCAGCCGGCGATGACGATGGCGGATGCACTGATCAGTGCGATCCCGGCGAAGACCTTCGCTGTGCGCGAGCCCTTCAATGCGTTCATGATGCTCCCTTGCGTAACTGAACGTGGATTGTGGCCACAATCGGGTGCTCTAACACTAGGGCGTGAGTCCCGCGCACAGGGGTCGCAAGTATCTCGGTGCGTTAACGATCCGACACCCGGTCCCTCTGCGGATGAATCCGGGGATCAGGCGGGTTCGGCCCGGGGAATCCTGCGCCCCCGACGCGCGGCGAGCAGCAGGTCGACGATGAAGACGCCGATCGCGATCCACACGATGATGAAGCCCGCCCAGCGTTCGGCCGGCATCGGCTCATGCAGCACCAGGACGCCGATGAGGAACTGCATCACGGGGGTGATGAACTGGATCATGCCGATCACGGTGAGGTTGATGCGTCGGGTCCCCGCGGCGAAGAGCAGCAGCGGGACGGCCGTGGCGACACCGGCGAAGGCCAGCAGCAGCGCATGCGCCCAACCGTTCGTCCCCATCGTGATCCCCGTGGTCTGTGCGACGACGATCAGCTGCACCACCGCGATGGGGATCAGCCAGAACGACTCCAGTGTCAGACCGCTGACCGCATCGACGGCAGGGCCGATCTTCTTCTTGATGAGTCCGTAGACCCCGAAGGACGCGGTGAGTGACAGCGCGATCCACGGGAACTCCCCGTAGGCGACGACGATCACGATGACGGCGATCGCGGCGATGCCGATCGCCGCCCACTGCAATCGGCGGATGCGCTCCTTCAGCACGAAGACGCCGAGCAGGACGGTCGTGATCGGGTTGATGAAGTAGCCCAGACTCGTCTCGACGACGTTGCCGCTGAGGGTTCCGATCAGGAACACCTGCCAGTTGACGTAGATCAGCAGCCCCGCGAGCGCCGTCCAGCCCAGCAGCCGGGGTTGCCGGATGATGACGCCGAACGCCGCCCAGCCGCGCATGACCGTGAGCAGCAGGAGGCAGAAGACGAACGACAGCAGGACGCGCCAGGCGACGACCTCCCACGGCCCCGTCGGCACCAGAAGGAGGAAATAGAGGGGAAGCACACCCCAGAGGAGGTAGGCCCCACCGGCATAGGCGACGCCGGCGGTCTGCGCGGCGCGGGTGGTCTGTGGTGGCACCGCACAACCCTATGCCCGCGGCGGCGTCGCGAACGGCGCCGCCGGCCCGTCGATCGCAGTTCGGCAGGAATCGGACGCTCGCTGGCGGATGCAGAAGGGGCCCGGATGCGATACGCATCCGGGCCCCTTCGATGGCCTTGCCCGCCCCTCAGGAGAGACGGGAATCAGGTTCCGCAGATCAGCGGACGACGACCGCCAGGACGTCGCGAGCCGACAGGACGAGGAACTCGTCTGCGCCGAACTTCACCTCGGTGCCGCCGTACTTGCTGTAGAGCACGCGGTCGCCGACAGCGACGTCGAGCGGAACACGGTTGCCGTTGTCGTCGATGCGGCCGGGGCCGACCGCCACGACCTCGCCCTCCTGGGGCTTCTCCTTGGCGGTGTCGGGGATGACCAGGCCACTCGCGGTGGTCTGCTCGGCCTCGACCTGCTTGATGACGATGCGGTCCTCGAGCGGCTTGATGGAAACCGACACGGTCTACCTCTTCTTTCTTGACGCTGACACGAAAGACTTGTTCGCACTCTCAACCCGAGAGTGCTAATCCAGTCTAGGCGCTCGGCTGGCACTCACGCAATGCGAGTGCCAGTGCGCGCCGCAGTTCGACGACTCGCACGGGCAATTAGGCTGAGCGGGTGGAGATGTCCGAGCTGCGCGCCCTGCTGACCCCCGCCGGTCTCGAACTGCTCGACGCGGTCGGGCCCATCGAATCGACCGCCGATGTCGCCCGCACCGTCTCGCGGCTGCGCGCGGGCGACCACTCCCCCGAGCTGGTCTCCGCCGTCGTCGGCCAGGCCCGCCTGCGCTCCAGGGCCACCGCGAAGTTCGGGCCCTTCGCCGCACGCATGCTGTTCACCCGCGCGGGGCTGGAGCAGGCGACGAGGCTGGGCGTCGCAGCCCGGCATGCGCAGCGGATCCGTCACGCCGGTTTCACCCGTGTCGCCGACCTCGGCTGCGGAATCGGCGGTGACGCCCTGGCCTTCGCCGGCGCCGGACTCGATGTGCGCGCCGTCGACGCCGACGAGGTGACCTCGGCGATCGCCGCCTACAACCTGGCCCCGTTCGGCGACAGCGCGGTCGTCGACCATCGCACGGCCGAAGACGCCTTCTCGTCGCTGGACCCGGGGGGCGCGGTCTGGATGGACCCGGCCAGACGCACTTCGGGTCACAGCGAGACCCGACGCGTCTCGGCCGACGACTACTCCCCCTCGCTGGACTGGGCATTCGAGGTGGCGGCTCACCATCCGACCGGTATCAAGCTCGGACCGGCGCACGACCGCGACGCCCTGCCGGACGACGCCGAGGCACAGTGGGTCAGCGCCGACGGCAGCGTGGTCGAACTGGTCGTCTGGAGCGGCGCGCTCGCCCGGGAAGGGGTGCGGCGTGCGGCCCTCGTGATCCGCGACGAGCGCTCGCACGAGCTGACGGCGCCGGCGGACGCCCCCGATGAACCCGTGCGCGAGCTCGGCGCATTCGTGCACGAACCGGACGGCGCCGTGATCCGTGCGCGGCTGATCGGCGAGGTCGCCCGGAGCCTGGAGGCGGGGATGCTCGACGAGCACATCGCCTATCTGACCTCCGACGCGGCGTTGACGAGTCCTTTCGTGCAGTCCTTCCGGGTGCGCGAGACCCTCCCGGCCCATCCCAAGGCGATCAACGCCGCCCTGCAGGCGCAGGGCATCGGGCGCCTGGAGATCAAGAAGCGCGGAGTCGACGTCGATCCCGCCGCGTTCCGCAAGAAGCTCACGCTGCGTGGGGACCAGGAGGCGACACTCATCCTGGCCCGCATCGGCGATCAGCGCCGCGCGATCCTCGCCGACCGGGTGCCCGCAGCGAACTGACCCCCGCTCAACGCTCCGCGTCGCGACCCGGCGGCTCGACCACGATGGGGTCACCGGGAGGCGCGTCGACCCGGACGGTATCCCCCGGCTCCGCGCCGGTCACCGGCGCGTCGGTGATGGTCAGATAGGGCGTCTGCCACCTCGTGAACCGCGCCTCGAGCACCGACGAGCCGACGACCCCGCCGGAAGCCCCGTCGACGTCATCGATCCGCGCTTCGATCCCGGATTCCGCTGCCGCGTCGAGAGATGCGCACGCCGTCAGATCGACGGCGTCGACGACGAGGCACTTCTCGATCTCGCCCTCGTGAGAGAGACGGTCACCGACCCACACCGGGGCCGTGCGGAAGTAGCCCACGATCTCGATCGTGAACGCGAACCCCTCATCCACCAGTTCCTCTGCCCGCGTGCGCTCGCCGCCCGCGAACTGCGACGGCGCGGTGGAGGGCATCGACCAGTGCTGGAGCACGACCATCGGCTCCCCCGTCGTCGAGACGAGCATCGTGGCGTTCACACCCCCTACGCCACGCGGGTCGCCGTCCGGGTCGTCGTCCGGCGCGGCGAGCGGCACGGGAAACGACACGCTCAGGCCGCGTCCGGTGTCGGCGACCGGCAGACAGTTCGACTGCGACTGTTCGCCCGCATCGAGGATCACGCACACGATGCTGCCGTCGTCCTTGGTCGCGTACCACGCCAGGGCCTCTTCGTCCCGAGCGACGGCGCGGATCGAGCCGGGGTCGAAGTCGGCCGCGGCGAGCACCTCTCGGCGTTCCTGCTGCGCTGCCGTGAGCGGGATGCTCCCGTCTCGTGGCGCGAAAACGGCCCCACCGATGGCGGTACCGAGCGCCAGAAGCAGGACGGCGAGCGCCGACACGCCCCACCGATAGCGCCGAAGGGCACGGCGAACCGCGCCCCATGACCGTGGCGCATCCACCGGCTCAGACTCAGGCGCAGGCACAGGCACCGACTCAGGCACCGGCACCGGCACCGGCACAGGCACCGGCACCGGCTCAGGCTCAGGCTCAGGCGCATCCACCGGCTCAGACTCAGACAGAGGACGCTCCGGGCCGATGCTCACCGCGAGTGGCTCCGCAGGAGTCGGCGTGCTCGTCGACATCGCGGATCGTCGAGCATCCTCGAGCTCGCGCAACCGCCGGATCTCGTCATCCGTCACCACACCGTCGCGGGCGTAGGCCCTGCGCCGGAGCGCGCGGAGCTCGTCGGCGTCAGCCTCCCCCTGCACGGCCAGCACCCCCCTCACGCCTGATCGTCAGAGAGGAGTTCCCGTTGCTCGCGGTCGGAAGCTCGAGGCGCACGAGCTCGCCGCTCGCATCGTCGAGCACGTTCAGCACCAGCGTGGCACCCTGCTCCTGCATCGTGAGTGCATCCGCGCAGACGCGCGGGAAGCGGTCGTCCGAGCCGTCGTAGATCAGGCAGGTCTGGAAGCCCTCGAGCTCCATCCCCGTCCACACCGGCACCTCTCCGTCGTAGCCGATGACCCAGAGCGAGTTGATCTCGAACCCCTGCCCGGCGATCCGCTTCGCCTTCTCCGCCTCCTCGGCGTTCTCGTAGATGACGCCGTTGGTGGTGCCGGGACCGTACTCCGACGTGTGGACGGCGACGGCGGGCTCCCCGGAGGGGGCGAACATCAGCTGCACATTGAGCTCGCGTCTGATCTCGTCCTTCGACTCCAGCGTGACCGCGCCGAAGAGCCCCGTCCTCTCGACCGTCTCGGTACGCTCGCAGGTGGGCAGGGCCGACGGGGATGTCGCCACGAGCAGGCACGTGCTCTCTCCGTCGTCCTTGGTCGCCGCCCAGATGACCGCGCCCTGTTCCACCGCGAGGGCGCGCAGGGATCCCTGATCGTAGCGCCCACCCGCGATCAGGGCGCTCTGCCATTCCTGCTGCTGCGCGCTCAGGGCGACCGATGCGGTGCCGGATCTGCCGAAGAGCATCCAGCCGCACCCCACACCGACGACCAGCAGCACCGCGACGGCGATCGCGGCCGCCCGCCAGTGCACGCGCAGCAGTGGGAGGACGCGCGGGGCGATGTCGTGCGAGGCTGCGTCGGCCGACGCCCCCTCCGCAACAGACGTCTCCGCATCCGACACCTCGGCGGCGTGCGTGCCCTGGCGCTCGGTTCCGGCGTCCGGGAGATCGACCGGGGATCGTCCAGCCGCCTCCGACGCGGCGGAGGTCACGGCATCGACGGGTGACGCCTCGCCGTGCGGCGCGATCGGACGCGCGACCCGGCGCTCCTCCAGCTCACGCAGTCGAACGGCATCGGCGTCGGTGAGGGACGCTTCACGCCCATAAGCCCGCGCCTGCAGGGAGCGCAGTTCCTCGAGCTCCGCCGCGTCCAGCACCGGTCAGCCGAGTCTCTCGAACTGCATGCCGGCCCAGACCAGCCAGCCCAGGCTGTAGACCGTCGCGCAGAGACCGAGCACGAGCGCCCACCGCGCGATCGCCCGGCTCTCGACAGGGCGACGCAGCGACATGATCGCCGCGATCACCGAGACCACCGCGACGGGGATGCCCCAGCCGACGAAGAACGATGCCCCGAGAGCCACGATCGCGGCCAACAGCGCCCAGGGAGCGAGACGGGTGTCGTCGATCGGCACGGATCCCGTCGACGGCTCCCACTCCGTGTCATCGGGCGCATCGATGTCCGGACCGGTCGCGACGACCGGTTCGATGCCGACAGGCCCGGTCGGCATCTTGGTGTAGCCGTCACGGCGGGCGCCGGGCAGACGAGCGTTCCCGGCCGGATGCTCGACCTCGCCGCTGGGACGTTCGATGCGCGCCGCCGGCGTCGTCGAGGGTGTCGCCTCGGGAGAGCCGGAAACGTCGCTCATGCCGACACCGCCTCCGCGATCTGGATCTCGGTCACGGGAAGCGTCGAGTCCGCACCGAAGTCCAGGGTGGACGGACGGCGGCCGGACGAGATCAGCTCGGCGGCGAGCGCCGCGATCATCGCGCCGTTGTCGGTGCACAGGGACAGTGGCGGAATGCGCACCGTGACCCCCGCGGCTCCGGCCCGTTCCAGAGCGACCTCACGCAGACGCCGGTTGGCGATCACGCCGCCTCCGAGCAGCAGCCGCGGCACACCGAGGTCGGCGCAGGCGGCCAGCGCCTTCGTGACCAGAACGTCCACCACCGCTTCCCGGAAGCTCGCAGCGACATCGGCGACCGGGACCTCGACCCCCTCGGCTTCACAGCGCTCGACCCAGCGGGCCACCGCCGTCTTCAGCCCCGAGAACGAGAAGTCGTAGCGGTGCTTCGCCAGGTCGGAGGCACGGGACAGCCCGCGGGGGAACCGGATCGCGTTCGGGTCGCCGTCGGCCGCTGCCCGGTCGATCTCCGGTCCGCCGGGATACGGCAGCGACAGCAGACGGGCGACCTTGTCGAACGCCTCTCCCGCCGCGTCGTCCATCGTCTCCCCCAGCAGCTCGACGTCGGTGGTGAGGTCGCGCACATGCAGCAGCGAGGTGTGTCCACCGGACACGAGCAGCGCGACGGTCGGATATTCGAGCGGAGCGGAGTCGGCGGTGAGGATGTCGGCGGCGATGTGCCCGACCAGATGGTTCACCGCGTACAGGGGCTTGTCGAGCGAGACCGCCAGGCCCTTCGCCGCGCCGACGCCGACCATCAGGGCGCCGGCGAGCCCAGGGCCGCTCGTGACGGCGACCGCGTCGAGGTCGTCCAGGCGCACATCGGCCTCGGCGAGTGCCGCATCGATCGCCGGCTGCAGCGCCTCGAGGTGCGCTCGCGCGGCGACCTCGGGCACGACGCCGCCGTATCGCGCGTGCTCGTCCATGCTCGAGGCGATGGTGTTCGAGAGCAGGGTACGTCCGCGTACGATGCCGATGCCCGTCTCGTCGCAGCTCGTCTCGATGCCGAGGACCAGCGGTTCGCTCATGACTTCGCCTCCTCGGCCGTGGTGCCCGGCACCGGGTGACCTGGCAGTTCTCGACGCATCACGATCGCATCGACGTCGTCGGGCTGATAGTAATGCGGGCGGCGGGCGATCTCTTCGAAACCCTCGGCCCGGTAGAGCCCCTCGGCAGAGGGGTTGTCGGCCCTCACCTCGAGGAAGATCTCGCGCGCACCACGCTCCGAGGCCGCCGCGAGCAGCGCCCGCAGCAGCGTCCTGCCCCGCCCCTGGCCGCGGTACTCGGCGAGCAACGCGATGGTCTGGACGTCGGCGTCGGCGCTTCCCTGCAGGGCGCGCACCCCGCCGTACCCGACCACCGCCCCCTCATGCTCGTCGACCAGGTACCGTCCGTGCGGGCTCGCCAGCTCGGCGGCCATGGTCTCCGAGCTCCAGGCGTCGGACGGGAACGAGCGGTTCTCGATCGCCATGATCGCGTCGAGGTCTTCGACGGTGGCGTGGCGAAGCGTCATGTGCCCACCTTCTTCGGGGCGCCGGGGAGCGTGACGTCGGGGTGACGCATGTAGAGAGGCTCGTCGCCGGCGAGGGTGCGACCGGCCGCGAGCGCGCGTGCGCCGACCCGCGCCAGATCCGTCCCCGAGAGCGTCGCCACATCGATACGTCGGATGCCGTCGAGGTGCGCGTCGGCCTCTGTGGCCCGCACGAGCACGGTGTCGGAGACGGTCACCGGGATGCCGTCGTCGTCGAGGCCGTGGAACACGGTGATGGCGACCTCGCGGCGGCGGGCGTCCGTCACGATCGCGAACGGCGCGGTCACGGCGTCGGTCTCGAGAGCGGTGAGTGCTGCCGCGAGATGGCTGGGGACGGGGATCACCGGCAGTCCGCGCCCGAGGGCGAAGATGCGCGCTGCGGCGATGCCGATGCGCAGCCCGGTGAAGGGACCGGGTCCCATGCCCGCGACCACGTGGGTGATCTGGGCATCGCCCGCCTCGTGGAGAGCACGGACGAGGAGGTCGCCGATGACCTCGGCATGGCCGAGCGGGTCGACGGCACCGGCTTCGGCGCGGCGCGTCCCGTCGGCATCGATGAGGGCGACAGCCGTGCCCAGGGAAGTATCGACGGCAAGGATCACGACTCCAGATTAGCCGCCGCCGCCTGAGGAGAGCGGCCGACGGGAGCCCAGGTCCGGGGTCAGCCGAGCGGGGCGCGCAGCGGGTAGTCTTGATCCTCGAGGATCACCTGCGATGCGGCTCCCGTCGTCCGGTTGACGATCACCGGGGCGAGGAGATTCACGCTCACCCCCTCAGCGGACGGATGGGCGACCACGAGGATCAGCGCGTCATCCGGCGATCCCAGCGCAAGCCCCTCCGCCTGCTCGTCGGTCAGGGTCGGCGCGTACTCGCTCAGGACGCTCCGGGGATCGACGAGGTAGAGGCGCAAGGCGGAGTCGTCGACGGCGCGCATCGAGAAGAGCCCGTCGGATCCGTCGACGGGTGCGAGCGCGAAGTCGACGTGGGGGGCGAGTCCCGGCGGCGGGGCGAGGAAGGTCAGTGCGGCGGTCATCGGAGGAAGTCCATGAGCGAGGGCTGGAGGACGCGCGCATTCACGGCGAGCGCCGAGCGGTACACGAGCTCCTGTGCCTGCAGGCGCACGAGCACCTCGATCGAATCGACGTCCTCCACCGCCGTCCTGCGGGACTCGAGGGACACGGAATTCTGCACTGCCGCCTCCTTGGCGCGTTCGATCTGAGCCTGTCTGGTGCCCACGGAGCCCTGCACCGCGAGCATGGCCGTACGGCGACCGTCGATCTCGCCGAGACGGGGACCGACGTTCGTGCCGGATCGGAGGTCGGCGACGATCTTGTCGACGAGGGCGAAGACCGAGTGGTCTCCGGTGCCGTACACGGCGGCGCCGTCGGTGTCGACGCGGACGGATGCCGCGTCCGACACCCGTCGGGTGACCTCGGCTCCGGGCACCCCGCTGTGACTGTAATCGGCAGCGAAGGCCGCGGTGTCGGAGGTACCGGCGAACACGGAGCGTCCGAGCAGCCGGGTGTTGGCCTGGGAGAGGAGCTCTTTGCGGATGCCCTCGAGCTCGACGGCGAGGGCCTCCTTGGCGGTGGCGTCGAGCGCGCCGTCGTTCGCGCCCTGGGCGGTGAGGTCGCGGACGCGCCCCAGCAGAGCCGTGCTCGCGGTGATGGCCGTGTCGGCGGCGGTGACCCATGCCAGGCCGTCGTCGATGTTGCGGGCGTACTGCTCGGTGCGGCGCTGCTCGGCATGCAGTGCCAGTGCGGCTGCCGCGGCTGCCGGATCGTCGGATGGGGCGGCGAACGCGCGCTGGGACGTCGCCTGCTCCTGCAGACGCGCCAGCTCGGAGAGGTTGGACTGCAGCTGGCGCATGGCCGTCTGCGTCATCGCGGATGACGTCACTCGAGAGATCACGGTGCTCCTTCGCTCAGCGTCCGACGAGACCCGTGCGGTTGATGAGCACGTCGAGCGCCTCATCCACCGCGGTCATCACGCGGGCTGCGGCCTGGTAGGCGGTCTGGTAGGTGAGCAGGCTGATCGTCTCCTCGTCGCCGTCGACAGCCGCGACCGACTGCTGTGCGCCGACCGCGGCGACCGCAGCGGAATCGGAGAGCTTGGCGCGCTGCACGTCGGCGGCCGTCGCGACGCCGAACCGGGTGACCTGATCGGACCAGATCGCATCGGGAGAGCCGGCCCGCCGGCCGATCTGGGAGATCAGGTCGGCGTTCGTCGCGTCCAACGCCCCCGACCCCGGGGCGGCGAGCGCCAGTTCGGAGGCGGATCCGACCGCGACCTTCAGACCGAGCGCTGCGGATCCGGTGGCGGGGAGGGTGAAGAAGTCGCCGCCGGCCTGGCCCGTGGAGGTGACGCCCGCCCGGTGCTGCGCGTTCATCGCGTCGGCGAGGGCCGTCGCCACCGTGTCGTAGGTGGCCGCGAGTCCGGCGAGCATGCCGCCGTCGGCCGCGGGTGCCAGAACCGAGAGCGAGGCGCCGAGCTCACCGCCGTCGATCGACACGGGGAGATCGGGCGCGGACGCCCAGGAAAGGCTGAAGCGCTGACCGGAGTCGATCGAGGCCGGGCCCGTCAACACGAGATGGCGGGCGTCGGAACCCGAGACCAGTGCGTTGCCCCCGAGGCGGACCGTCATCGTGCCGTCGGCCTCGATCGTGGCCGCTGCCCCGGACATCCTCGCCACGTTCTGCGCGAGGACGCTGCGCTGATCCATCAGCTCGTTCGCCGAGCGACCGGAGGCGAGCGCGTCGCGGATCTCGTCGTTGAGCACCGCGATCTGGTCGGCGGTCGCATTCACCTGCGAGACCGTGCGATCGGCGGAGTCGCGGGCGTTGCTCCATTGCGTGGCGACGTTGCGATACCCGCCGGCGATGTGCGAGGCGAGCTCCTTCGCCGATTCGAGGATGCTCGATGCCGCCGCACCCGAATCCGGGGTGTTCGCGAGATCCTGCCAGCCGGACCAGAACTTCGACAGCCGCGCCGCGAGTCCGTTCGCGGTCGGCTCGGCCAGCGATGCCTCGATCGTGGTCGCGGCCACGGCCCGGGTGGACCAGTACCCCGAGGCACCGAGGGCGTCACGCACCCTGGCGTCGAGAAGAGCGTCACCCAGTCGCGCCACCCCGTCGATGGACACGCCGTGCCCCGGGAGGGCACCGACGCTGAAACGGCCGGTCTGCGCGATCGCGGCGACCGCGGAGGTCGTCACGCGCTGGCGCGTGTATCCCTCGGTCTTCTGGTTGGCGATGTTCTGCCCGACCACGTCCATGCCGCGCCGGGCGGCGGCCAATCCGCTGGCCGCCGTGTTCAGTCCACTGAAGGTCGACATGATCCCCTCTCGGTCACATCTCGGTGTCGATGATGCGCGCAGCGTCGTCGCGTGCGCGGTCACCCTTGGTCGTGTACTCGCCGGTGTCGTGTCCGAGTGCGGCGATGGTCTCCTGCGTCGCGCGGAGCACGCCGCTGAGCTGCTCGGCATTGGCGTCGCGCATCTGCTCGACCTCGGCGGCGAGCTTCGTGAGCGCGCGCAGGTGGTCGGCGAACACCTCCTGCCATGCGCCTTCGGGGGCGTGCGCGATCAGTTCGCGGATGGTCGTCGCGTCGGGAGCTCCCCACTCCTCGGCGACGGTCGCGACCTCGACGGTGCGGGCGAGCCCCGCGCCACGCAGCCTGTCGAGTACCTGATCGATCTCGCGCGCGGCAAACTGGATCCATTGGGATCTTCCGGCGGCGAGCAGCAACTGCTGCTCATCGAGTTTGAAGAGCAGCATCTCGAGCAGTTCACGCTCGCGCCACAGCTGTATCGATAGTTCGTTGGCTCCCATGATCCCCTTTTCCCCAGTGATCGCCCCGCCTGACAACGCGGCCAAAGGTCACTATCGGCCAGCGCTCGCCTAACGTTACTATGTGGAACGGCGATGGACAGTTCTCCCCATGTACAGATCACGAGAAGTGTGATATGTGCATCTGTTCATCTCCTCGGAACTTCCGGAGTGCATCCAGAGAGGTGGATCATCCCCCATGTCGTCGCGCGCTGAGCGCAATCTGCTCATCGAGAGCAACCTCCCTCTGGTCGGATACCTCGCCGCCGAGACCCATGCCCGTGCCACCCACATCCCCCGCGACGAGCTCGCCGCCGTCGGAGCGCTCGCGCTCGTGACCGCGGCCGAGGCCTTCGACCCCGAGCTCGGAGTGCCCTTCGGCGCCTATGCCCGTCGTCGCATCCTCGGCGCCTTCGCCGACGAGATGCGCTCGATGGACTGGGCCTCCCGGGGCATCCGCAAACGCATCAAGGAGACCGTCGCCGTCCGCGAGACCCTGACCGCCGGTCTCGGCCGGACCGCCACGGCGACCGAGGTCGCCACGGCGATGGGCGTTCCGAAAGAGGTCGTCATCGAAGCGCTCGGCGATGCCGCCAGGACGCTCACCACCATCGACGATCCCTCGGCCCGGGACGTCGCCGCCGACATCCCCCTCCCCGAGGAATCCGCTCTGGTCGGGGAACGGCGCGAGGTGCTCGAACAGGCCGTCGCCGCCCTTCCCGAACGGATGCGCCGGATCGTGCAGGCCGTCTACTTCGACGAGCGTCCGGTCAAGGAGATCGCCGAAGAGCTGGGCGTGACGCACTCGGCCGTGTCGCAGCAGCGGTCGGAGGCGATCCGGTTGTTGCGCGACGCCCTGGATCGGTTCTTCGCCGAGGGGACCGCACCGACCACCACGACGCGGGTCTCCGCCGGCGCCCGCGATGCCTACTTCACACGGATCGCCGACGTCGCGGGTTCCCGGATCGCCGGGGTCTTCCGCGATCCGGCACCCGCCTGAGTCGATTCCCATACGCACGGCTAACGCCCGCGTCCCCTCCGCCGATAGGTGTGACCGGGAGACCACGGATGGTCTCCCGCACAACACCATTCACGGAGGAGAACCCTTATGGGTATGCAGATCAGCACGAACGTGTCGGCCCTCAACGCCTACCGCAACCTGTCCAACACCCAGAACGACCTGTCGAAGTCGCTCGAGAAGCTGTCCAGCGGCTTCCGCATCAACCGCGCGGCCGACGACGCTGCAGGCCTCGCGATCTCCGAGGGCCTGCGTTCGCAGGTCAACGGTCTGAACGTCGCGGCACGCAACGCCCAGGACGGCATCTCGGTCATCCAGACCGCGGAAGGCGCCCTGACCGAGGTCCACTCGATCCTGCAGCGCGTTCGCGACCTGACCGCTCAGGGTGCGAACGACTCGAACAACGCGAAGTCGCGCGACGCGATCCAGAAGGAGATCAACACCCTCGGTGATGAGCTCACCCGGATCGCCGGCAGCACGAACTTCAACGGCATCAAGCTGCTCTCGGGTGGCGACACGCTGACGTTCCAGGTCGGTGCGGGCTCCGTCGCCGCCGAGGACCAGATCTCGGTCGCCCTGACCGACTTCGCCACCCTCGGTGCCGACATCAAGACGCTCGCGGCGACCATGACGGACGCGGCGACGTACGGTACCGCACTGGCGGGCATCGACACGCAGATCCAGGCGGTCTCGACCGCACGTGCCGGCTACGGTGCGCTGCAGAACCGCTTCGAGTCGACCATCAACAGCCTCAACGTGTCGGCGGAGAACCTCGCCGCTGCCGAGAGCCGTATCCGCGACACCGACATGGCGTCCGAGATGGTCAAGTTCACGTCGAAGAACATCCTGTCCCAGGCAGGTACGGCGATGCTGGCCCAGGCCAACCAGGCCAACCAGGGCGTGCTCCAGCTCCTGCGCTGAACCATGCCATAGGGTCCGGGCGCCCACCGGCGCCCGGACCCTGTCCGCTCCCGACCTGGAAAGGCGACCATGTCCCTCTCGCTCGACGGCCTCGTCTCCGGCCTGAAGACCACCGAGGTCATCAAGGCGCTGATGGATGTCGCGGCCATCCCCCGTTCGCTGCTCAAGGCGAAGATGGATGACAAGAACGGCATCGTCACCCAGCTGCGGACGCTGAACACCGCCGTGCAGAACCTCGCCACGGCGGCGGAGAAGGCCGCGACGCGCGACGGGCTGGCCCGCTTCACCACCACGTCGTCCTCTCCCACGGTCACGGTCGCCACCCGCGAGGGTGCGGCGCCGCTCGCGGCCGACATCGTCGTCGACAAGGTCGCCAAGAACCACACCATCGTCTCGGCCGCCTCCAACGGCTGGCCCGTCGACCCGCCCGTGATCACCCTCGAGAACGCGAAGGGCGAGCGCGTGCAGGTCACGGCCGACTCCTCGTCCATGCAGGATGTCGCGCGGGCCGTGAACGAAGCGGGCTTCGGCATCGTCGCCGCGGCCGTTCCCGCCGGACGCGACGCCGACGGCAACCCCATGCACCGCCTGCAGCTGCGTGCCGCCGATTCCGGGGAAGCCGGACAGTTCCGCGCCTATCGCGGAGACACCGCGGCGGTCGCTGCGGGCACCGCCTCCGACATCTCCACCGAAGCAGGAGCAGCCGTCATCGACGTCGGCGCCGATGCGCAGGTGCGGCTGTGGGCGGGCACCAGCGCCGAGCAGGTGCTGACGTCGTCGAGCAACACGTTCACCGACCTGTTCGACGGCGTCGACGTGACCGTCTCCGCCGTCTCCGCGGCCCCCGTCACCATCGGCGTCGCCGTCGACACCGCGGCACGCACCAAGGCGTCCGCCGACTTCATCGCCGCCGTCAAGGACATCCTGACCCGCATCGACAACGGCTCGAAGGCGACCGTCGCCGCCAAGCAGGGCGACAAGACCACACTGGGCGTCTTCACCGGCGACAGCGCGGTCCGAGGACTCCGCACGGCCCTCGCCGACGCGGTGCAGCACCCCGTGAACGGCGTCTCCCCGTCGTCTATCGGCATCTCGACCGACATGTACGGCGTGCTCAGCTTCGACGAGAAGAAGTTCGCCGAGGCACTCGCGAAGGACCCCGACGCGGTCGCCGGGCTGTTCTCCGACATCGCCGCGCGGGTGCAGGACACCTCGAAGGTCTACTCCGACAAGTACGACGGCCTGCTCACCACGCGCATCACCGGCCAGGAGAGCGAGGTGAAGGGTCTCGGCGAGCAGATGGAACGCTGGGACGTCCGCCTCGCGCAGCGCAAGTCCACTCTCGAGCGCACCTACGCCCGCCTCGAGGTCATGCTGTCGCAACTGCAGTCGCAGTCCTCGTACCTGTCGTCCCAGATCGCCGCCCTGCCGGGCTCGAGCTCGAACTCCGGGAAGTGAGCATGAACGCCGCCCTGCGCGCCCAGCAGCGCTACCGTGACGACGCCGTGCTGTCGGCACCGCCCGAGCGTCTCGTCACGATGCTCTACGACCGCCTCCTGCTCGACATCGAACGCGGAGAGGTCGCCCAGCGCGCCGAGGACTGGGAGGAGGCGAACGCCCAGCTGCAGCACGCGCAGGCGATCGTCTCGGAACTGTCCTCGTCGCTCACCGACGACTGGAACGGCAGTGCGGGTCTGCGCTCGCTGTACGTGTTCCTGTCGCAGACGCTCATCGGGGCCAACATCGGTCGCGATCCCGAGCGCACGCACGCCTGCCACGAGATCATCTCCCCCCTGCGCGACGCCTGGCACGAGGCCGCGCGCACGGTGGCCGAGGCGCGGGCGTGAGCGTGGAAGAGTGGACCTCGCTGCTCGACCGACTCGAGCAGGAGGCCGAGCAGATCCTCGACGCCGCCCCCGGTGCCGCCGCCGAGGCCACCCTCGCCCCATGGACGCCGCCGCGCACGCCGCTTCCCCCTTCTCTCGCCGACCACGCCCGGCGGGTGATCGACCTCCAGCGCTCAGCGATGGACCGTGCCCGTTCCGACCTCGACGGCATGCGTCGGCATCTCGGCGCCGTGAGCCGCATCCCGAGCACGCGCCGTCCCGAAGAGCCCGCCTACCTCGACGTCGACGGGTGAAACCGCTTCCTAACATCGCGGACGACCCTGCCGATAGAGCAGGGCGAGCACGGATGGCTCGCAAGACTCGGCCATGGATCGGCCATACCAGCCACACACGGGGAGCCGGTTCGTGTTCGATTCTGTGACCATCAACGCACTGACGAGTGCGCTCGACGGCCTCGCGCAGCGCCAGCGCGCGATCTCCGACAACATCGCCAACATCAACACCCCGAACTATCACGCCAAGCGCGTGCAGTTCGAAGAGGCGCTCGCCCGCTCGATCGATGCCGGCGACGGACGGGTCGGCGCGACGGTCGGCACCTCGCTCGAGCCCACGCGCCTCAACGGCAACAACGTCAACCTCGACACCGAAACCCTGTCCAGCATCGACACGATGCTGCGCTATCAGTTCGCGACGCAGGCCGTGAACGGATCGTTCACGTCGATGCGCACCGCGATGAGGACCTCATGACCTTCGACGCCATCGGCATCGCCGGCACCGGCCTGACCGTGCACCGCAAGTGGCTCGACGCCATCAGCGACAACATCGCCAACATCAACACCGCCGCCCCCAGCAACGGGGCGGCCTTCCGCGCCAGGTACATCCTCGCCCAGACGAGCGATCAGTCCCCGGGCGTGTACGTGGCCGGAACCGCGCAGGGCAGCGCGCAGGGACGCCTCGTCCATCAGCCCGACCATCCTCTCGCGGACGCGGACGGCTACGTGCGCTACCCCGACATCGACCTGGGTGACCAGATGAGCCAGCTCATCCTCGCCCAGCGCGGCTACCAGGCGAGTGCGGCCATCGTCGACCGCGCACGCAACTCCTACGAATCCGCCCTCCAGATCGGACGCAGCTGATGGCCTCACTCCCCGGCATCGAAGCCATCTCCTCCGGTTTCACGCTCGCCCCGCCCGCCCCCGCGACGACCAAGGCCGCCGACGACACCGCCTTCGCGAGCAGCGTGACCGGGGCCATCGACGAGCTGCGTTCGCTGCAGTCCGAGTCCGACAAGCTCAAAGTCGCGGCCGTCACCGGCGACCTCGACGACATCCACTCCGCGATGATCGCGTCCTCGCGCGCATCCGTGACCCTCGAACTCGTCGCCGCCGTGCGCAACAAGGGTGTCGACGCGTTCAACGAGATCATGCGGATGCAAGCCTGATGCCCCAGGCCGTCACGAACGTGTTCCAGCGCATCGGACGCGTGATCGCGGGCTTCTCGCTCGCCCAGCGCACGATCGCGATCATCGGCGTCGCCGTGCTCGCCCTCGGTATCGTCGCGCTCTCCAGCTGGCTCAGCCGCCCGACGTACACGCCGCTGTTCTCCGGCATGAGCGCCTCCGACGCGAACGCCGTGGTCGAACAGCTGCGGTCGTCATCGGTGCCGTACGAGCTCGCCGACGGAGGAGCGACCGTCCTCGTCCCCGAGAAGGACGTCTACGACCAGCGGCTCGCCGCCGCGTCGGCAGGGCTCCCCGGCACCAGCTCCAGCGGATACTCGCTGCTGGACAAGATGGGCGTCACGACGAGCGAGTTCCAGCAGTCGGTGACCTTCAAGCGGGCCATCGAGGGCGAGCTCGCCGCGACGATCTCCTCGATCAAGGGTGTGACCGCCGCATCGGTGCAGCTCGCGATCCCCGAGGAGAGCGTCTTCGTCTCGGAGATCGTCGATCCCACCGCCTCCGTCTTCGTGGAGACCTCCGGCAGCTCGACGCTGTCGCCGAAGCAGGTCGAGGCGATCGTGCACCTGACCTCTGCCGCGGTCAGCGGCATGAAGCCCGAGAACGTCGCCGTCGTGGACCAGAGCGGGCAGACCCTCTCCGCCGCGGGCGTCGGAACCACCGGCGGCATCGACCAGCAGGCCAGCGACTACGAGGCGCGGGTCACCGCGAACGTGCAGCAGATGCTCGACACCGTCGTCGGGCCCGGCAACGCCAAGGTGACCGTCGTCGCCGAGATCGATCACTCGGTCAACGAGCGCGTCGAAGAGACCTACACCCCGGCCGAAGGCGCTCCCCCGCTCACGGAGCAGACCAGGACCGACCGGCAGAACGGCTCGAGCTCGAACGCCGGCGTGCTCGGCCCCGACAACATCGCCGTCCCGTCGGCCGACGGCGACGGAACCTCCGAGTCCACCGAGACCTCGAAGACCAACGCCGTCAACAAGAGCACGCAGAGCACGTCCACTCCCGCCGGATCGCTGCTGCGCCAGTCGGTTTCGGTCGCGGTCGACGCGGGGGCGGGCGGTGACCTGAGCACCGCTCAGCTGAGCGACCTCGTCGAGAGCGCCGCCGGTATCGACACCGAACGCGGAGACTCGATCGCGGTCGAGCTCGTCTCGTTCAACCAGACCAGCTCCGAAGCGGCGCAGGCCGCGCTCCAGGCCGCGAAGGACGCCGAGGGGGCCGCACGTCAGGCCGCGCTGCTGAACACGATCATCATCGCCGCCGCCATCGCCATCCCCCTGCTCGCCGGCCTCGCCGCCCTCATCATCCGTGCACGCCGACGCAGCAGCGCCGACACCGAGTTCGACCAGCTCTTCGGCGAGCGCCCGCCCGCGCTCACCGTCCTCGATGCCGGTGCCACCGCGGCGATCGACCAGGCGCCGACCACTCCGCTCGCCTTCCTCGAGACGACTCCCGACCCGGAGCCGGAGCCCGACCCGGAACCCGCGCAGGTCAGCCTCGAGCGCCGCCGCGCCGAGATCGACTCCCTCACCCGGCAGGACCCGAAGCGCACGGCCGACCTGCTGCGGACCCTCATCGACGACAGGCAGCAGGTATGACCGGACTGACCGACAGGCAGACGGCGGCGGTCGTGCTGATGAACCTCGATCGCGCGCAGGCGATCGAGGTGATGAAGCACCTCTCCGAATCCGAGGCGGAGGCCGTCGCCGCCGAGATCATCGACCTGCAGAACCTCGATGCGGCGACCACAGCGCAGGCTCTCGGACAGTTCCACCGGATCGCCTCGGGCCACCTGCCGCCCGCCCGTGGCGGCCGCGACATCGCCGCAGGACTGCTGGAGGCGACGTTCGGCGCCGAACGTGCCGCCGCCGTGCTCGGCAGAGTCGGTTCCTCCTCGATGACGTCGTCCTTCGAGTTCCTCGGATCCGCCGACCCCGCGCAGCTGGCGACCCTTCTGGACGGCGAGCTCCCGCAGACCGTCGCCCTGGTGCTCGCCCACCTGCCGACCGACCGCGCCGCCGCGGTGCTGGCCGCCCTTCCCGACCCCACCCGCACCGATGTCGCGCATGCGATCGCGACGATGGGAACCGCATCGCAGGAGGCCATCGCGATCGTGGCGGATGCGCTCAAGGCGCGGACCGGGACGTTCGCCGCACGCGACACCCCCGAAGTGCTCGGCGGTGTGGAACCGCTCGTCGAGATCATCGCCCGCTCCGGGGCGACGGTCGAGAAGGCCCTCCTGGCGAGCATCGAGGACAGGGACAGTGCCCTCGCGGAGGACATCCGCTCGCGCATGTTCACCTTCGCCGACATCGTCAAGCTCGACGACCGCGACACGCAGCGCGTGCTGCGGGGCATGGACATCCGCTCGCTCGCCCTCGCGCTGAAGGGTGCGCACCAGCCCATCGCCGACCTCATCCGGCGCAACGTCTCCGAACGGAACAGGGAGAACCTCGACGAGGAAGCCCGCACCCTCGGCCCGGTGCGTGTGTCCCAGGTGGAGGAGGCCAGAGCCGAGATCGTGCGCACGATCCGCGCGCTCGAGGCGGCCGGCGACATCACCGTGCAGCGCGCGGACGAGGACGAGTATGTCTACTGACGCCTTCTCTCCGGTGCTGTTCCCGCGTCTCGACGGACGCGGGAGCGGAGAGGAGCATGCCAGGGCGAAAATGCGCGGCTATGCCGACGGACACGCGGAAGGCTTTCGCGCCGGCCGCGCCGAGGCGGAGGCGGCACAGCGCGTGGCGGAGGAGGCATGGGCCGCCCGTGAGGCGGTCGAAGCCGGAGAGGTCGCGCGCGCGGTCGCCGTGCTCCACGCCGCCGCTCGGTCGCTGAACGAGCGCGAACGCGAACTGACCACGGCCGCGCAGGACCACGTGCTGCGGTGCGCGATCGAGCTCGCGGAGCTGATCGTCGCCGGGGAGCTCTCCGATGCCGGCGCCTCCGCCGCAGCCGCCGCGCGACGAGCCGTCAGCGGTGTCGACCCGTCGGAGATCCGCGAGGTGCGCCTGCACCCGGACGACCTCCGGACGCTTCGAGGATCGGCAGCCGAACCGGCCGGCATCGCGCTCATCGCCGACGACACGCTCGCCCGGGGTGACGCCATCGCGACCCTGCCCCACGGGCACATCGACGCCCGCGTCGCCCGTGCGCTCGAGCGCGCCCGCCGCGCCCTCGCCGAGGCCGGTGCATGAACGCCTGGGACGCGGTGCGCGAAGCGGTGCGACCGGAGCGTGTCGGGGAGGTCTCCCAGGTGCGCGGGCTGAGTGTGCAGGTGCGCGGACTCGAGGGAGCGGTCGGCGACGTCGTGGCCCTCGACGGCATCGATGCCGAGGTCGTTGCGATCGGCGAGGGCGGACTGCGATGCATGCCGCTCGCCCCCGTCGCCGGCCTCACGGTCGGCGCTCCGGCGCGCGCACGCGGAGGGGCGCTGCGTGTACCGACCGGTACCGCGCTGCTCGGACGGGTCCTCGACGGGCTGGGGCGCCCGATCGACGGGAAGGGGCCCCTGACCGGTGCCGTCCCCGTGAGCCTCGACCATGCTCCGCCCTCGATCATGGGGCGCGACCGGATCGACTCGCCTCTTCCCCTCGGCGTACGCGCGCTCGACACGCTCGTGAGCGTCGGACGCGGGCAGCGTGTCGGCCTCTTCGCCGGCTCCGGTGTGGGCAAGTCCTCGCTGCTGTCGATGATCGCGCGCGGCACCGAGGCGGAAGTCACCGTGATCGCCCTCGTCGGCGAGCGCGGTCGCGAGGTGCGCGAGTTCATCGAAGACGATCTGGGACCCGACGGGCTCGCCCGCTCGGTCGTCGTCGTCTCGACCTCGGACCAGCCTGCCATGGCGCGCATCCGTGCGGCCTACACCGCCACGCGGATCGCCGAGGCGTTCCGCGACGACGGCGCCCACGCGATCCTGATGATGGACTCGCTCACCCGCGTGGCGATGGCGCAGCGGGAGATCGGCCTCTCAGCCGGGGAGCCTCCCGCCACCCGGGGCTATCCGCCTTCGACGTTCTCCCTCCTCGCCGGCCTGCTCGAGCGGGCGGGCACCGACACCCGCGGCTCGATCACCGGCATCTACACCGTGCTCGTCGACGGCGACGACCACAACGAGCCCATCGCCGACGCCGTCCGGTCGATCCTCGACGGTCACGTGGTGCTCGATCGCGCCCTCGCTCTCTCCGGTCACCATCCCGCGATCGACGTGCTCGGCTCGGTGTCACGGGTGGCCGGCAAGGTCACCGCTCCCGAACGCCGGGCGCATGCGGCCACGCTGCGCGCCGTGCTCGCGGCGCGGCGGCGCGCGAACGATCTCATCGACATCGGCGCGTACCAGGCCGGGGCGGACGCCCGCATCGACGCGGCGGTCGCCCACGAGAAGGCCATCAGCGCCTTCCTCACCCAGTCCCTCGACGAGACGAGCGAGATCGGCGAATCATGGCGGCGGCTGGACGAACTCGTCACGGCGTTCGGAGGAGTCTCATGACGCGGTCCTTCTCCCTGGCCGGTCTGCTGCGCGTACGCGAGATCCAGGAGCGCGCGGCGGCTCAGCGGCTCTCGCGCGCCGTGATCGACGCCCAGCACACCGAGGCCCGCGACCGCTCGCTGCGCGCGCACCTGTCGGGCGTCGGGAGCGAGGCCGTCGACGTGCGCTCCCTCGCCGCCCTCGCTGCCGCCCGTGTGGCCGGCCGGACCCTGCTCGCCGACCTCGCGACGCTTTCGGAGATGCAGGAGCAGACGGTCGATCAGGCACGAACCGAGCACGCGGACGCGCGGCGAGCGATGCGCGGACTCGACAGGCTCGCCCAGGCGCACGCACTGCAGGTGCGGGCCGCCGAGCTGCACGCGGAGCAGGCCGAACTCGACGAGATCGGCGCGCGCGCCCAGACGGACAGGGAGGGCCAGGCATGACGTCTCTCGGCATCGTGGATCTGCTCGGCGCGCGGACGAATCGCGCATCGGGTACACCCGTACACTCCCGGCAGGTCACGCCGGGAGCTGCGGCATTCGCCGACGTCATCCTGGATGCCTCGCGCGCCTCGACCGATGCTCTCGCCGGATCATCCGCCGCGTCGTCTGCCGCGTCGTCTGCCGCGTCGTCTGCCGACGGATCATCTGCCGGCGGATCATCGGCGGACGGTTCGGCGTCGGACGCGCCGATCCCGTCTCCCCCGGCTGTCCTCCCTGCGCCCACGCCGAGTCACCCGGCGTCTCCGGATGGTGCCGTGGTCGGCATCGACGGCTCTGCGGCCCGAGCCCCCCTCGTGCCGGGGCCTGCGCCGGACGGCGCGGATCCGACGACGACCGCCGAGGGGACACTCGAGGACGAGGCCGGTGCCGCAGGGCTCGCCACGCACACCGTGTCGAACGGCGCTCCGGTTTCTTCGTCGGCGGCCCCGGCAGCGGCCCCCGCGAACACGCAGACCCCCGCGCTCGCGACGTCGCAGAGTTCCACCCCCGGACCCACGGTCGCTCCTGTTCCGGGAGGCGTCGCGCCTGCGGTGACGGCCGCGATCGGCACGGCCGGCCACGCAGCGCCGTCGGCGAACCCGGCTCTTCCGAGCGTCCCCCGCATCAGCGTCGGTGGGAATCCGACCCCGACCGTCCTCGACGGTCCCGGAGCCCCGATCCCGACAACCCGGACAGGAACGTCGGAGACGTCCGCGACCGTCGGCGACAGCTTCCCGGATGCCGCGACATCCGCTGCTGCGGCGACCTCGACTCCCGTCGCTACGGCGTCTCCCTCGCCGACAGCCACGCCGACAGCGACGCCGGGTGACGCGGCCCTCCCTCCCGTGGGCACCACGCCTGCCCCTGCGCCCGTGACCTCCGTGGCGGCTCCGGTCGCGGTCCCCACCGCCCGGCCCGCGCTGCTCCCGCAAATCGCCGCGCCCGTGGTGTCGCTCGCCCAGGCTCCGGACGGCGACCACAGCCTCACCCTGACGGTGTCCCCCGAGAACCTCGGTCCCGTGACCGTGCGGGCGCACATCTCCGGCGGTGCCATCCACATCGAGCTGCACGCGCCGAACGACCTCGGCAGAGAGGCGCTCCGTGCGATCCTCATCGACCTGCGCCGCGACCTGGCCGCTGCGGCACCGCACGCCTCGCTCCTGCTGTCGGGCGCGGACGACGGCCCGGCGTCGTCGAACCCGCAGCATTCCGCCCCGGGCAACGGCACCGGTTCCGGGAACAACGCCGGTCCCGGGAGCAACGGCGGTTCCGGGAACGGCGCCGCCGGGACCCACGGCGGCCAGCCGGGAACCGGCACGGGTCGCGACGCGAATGCCCTGCCCACCACGCCCGACGGCGCTCTGCCGACTGATCCGTCGTCACCCGCAGACCCCGCCTCTCCCCCGTCCCTCATCGCGCCGCACGGCGGCATCGACGTCTTCGCCTGATCCGAGAGGAACCCATGACCACGGTCGACCCCATCTCCGGCACCATCCCGCCCTCCGGCGTGCAGACGGGCAGCACCACGCCCCCGACGGAGCGCAAGAAGACTCTCGACTCCGAGGTGTTCCTGAAGCTGCTGGTCACACAGCTCACGAACCAGGATCCGAGTTCGCCCATGAACACCAACGAGATGATCTCGCAGACCACGCAGCTGGCCTCGATGGAGCAGTTGACCGCGCTCACGGCGACCTCGACCGAGAGCTTCGCGCTCAGCATGCGCCAGACCGCAGCCGCTCTGATCGGCCATGAAGCGCAGTACGTCGATGAGAAGGGTGTCACGCAGAAGGGCATCGTCACCTCGGTGTCCTACGCCGGCGCCGTGCCCCTCGTCACCATCGGCGACGCCTCCATCCCGCTTGACGCCGTCTCCGGCGTCGCCCTCGCTCCCCGTTCGCAGTCCTGACCAGTCCCTTCCAGAAAGGCATCACCATGCTCCGCTCTCTGTTCGCCGGAATCTCGGGTCTGCGTTCGCACCAGACCATGCTCGACGTCACCGGCAACAACATCGCCAACGTCAACACGACCGGGTTCAAGGCCTCGGCCGTGCAGTTCCAGGACTCGCTCTCGCAGCTCGTGCGCAACTCGATGATGCCGCAGCAGGCCGCCGGCGGGCAGAACCCCGCCCAGGTCGGTCTCGGCGTGCAGGTCGCCGGCATCAGCACGAACTTCGCCTCCGGGGCTCCGCAGCCCACCGGCGTGCCGACCAACCTCATGATCGCCGGCGACGGGTTCTTCGTCGTGCGCTCGGGTGGCGAGACCCTGTACACCCGCAACGGCGGCTTCTCGTTCGACGCGAGCGGCAAGCTGGTCTCGGCGGACGGCGCTCTCGTGCAGGGTTGGACGGCCCAGAACGGAGTGATCGTGCCCGGTCAGGGCATCGGCGACATCCGCCTTCCGGTCGGAGCGCTCAGCCCTGCCACCGCCACCACCACCGCCCGCGTCACCGGCAACCTGCCCTCCGGTGCCGCCGTCGGCGAGCAGCTGGTGCGCGACATCAAGACCTACGACGCCGAGGGCACGGCCACGTCGCTCCGTCTCACCTTCACCCGCACCGCCACGGGCTGGAACGTCACCGAGCCCGGAGGCACCAACACCGCCCTCACGTTCACCGACGGCAAGCAGCCGGCGGCCTCCTCCATCGTCTCCGGCGGTGTCACGGTCGACCTCTCGGCGGTCACCGGGTTCGCAGACGTCAGCGATGTCGCGATCAAGGAGCAGAACGGCAAGCCGGCCGGCACGCTGAGCTCGTACGCGCTGATGAACGACGGCAGCCTCGTCGGCACGTTCAGCAACGGCGACACCGAGGTGCTCGCCCGCGTCGCACTGGCAGGATTCGTCAACCCGGGCGGACTCGAGAAGGCCGGATCCTCCCAGTACCGCCCGAGCGGGAACTCCGGAGAGCCGACGCTCGGTCAGGCCGGCACCGACGGGCTCGGCGGCATCATCAGCGGCGCGCTCGAGATGTCGAACGTCGACCTGTCGCAGGAGTTCACCAACCTGATCGTCGCGCAGCGCGGCTTCCAGGCGAACGCCCGCATCATCACCACCAGCGACGAGGTGCTGCAGGAGCTCACGAACCTCAAGCGCTGACCCCGCCCTCGCACATCACGTCTGCGTCGTCGCTCTCACCCGCTGCGGGTGAGAGCGACGACGCATCCCCTGGACCGCAGGTGTGCGCTTACATAGAATCCTCAGGACATGACCACGTGGGCTCCGGCGTCGCACCACATCTGATCCGCTCATGCGGCATCGGCAGCCTGTACTCCTTCGTTGCCCTCGCGGCTTCCCCACGAAACGAGCACAATGTCCAGGACGAATCGACCCGCCGAGAACCAGCTGCGCCGCTTCCTCTTGGCCCTCATCGCCATCATCGGGCTCGTCGGTGCCGGACTGGTCGTCCCGCTGGCCGCCCAGGCCGCAGAATCCTCGCTCCGCATCGACAAGCTCGTCGACGGACTCGATACGCAGGACTCCCTGCAGCCCGGCGATGAGTTCACCTACACGGTCGATCTGGTCTGCGACGATGTGGACTGCCTCAACGTGGTCCTCACCGACACCCTTCCGGCCGAGTTCGCCGGCTTCGAGTTCGTCGGCTCGTCGTACACCCCCTCCACTCTGCCGCTGAACGTCACGACGACCGGATGCGTCGAAGAAGGCGGTGTACCCGTCGAGGTCACCGACGACTGCTCGGTCAGGGTCGTCTTCGAGCAGCCCGTGGATGGCGGGGTCGGCCTCGAGGCCGGCGGAACCCTCAAGCTCAGCGTGGTGCTGCGCGCACCGCTCGACCTGCCCGCCGACTGGGCGTACAACGGCGACACCGTGACGAACACGGCGACGGCGGACTGGGACAACGGTCCAGGAGACGTCCCCGCGACCATCTCGGACACGGCGGATGCGGTCGTCACGATCGACACCGTGATCGGCGTCGAGGCCAGCAAGAACTGGTCGCCCGCCTCGCAGCAGTTCGACGCCGGTGCGACCTCCCAGATCACGATCGGCGCGCAGAACCAGTCGAACATCGGCGGCGACGCACTCGTGATCCAGGAGCCGACGGGCGCCGTCGACGGAGCGGCGACCCTCAGCGCCGACAATCCTTTCCGCATCGTCGACTTCCAAGGGTTCGTCTCCACGACCCTTCCCCCGGACGCGACCACGGTCCAGGTCGATGCGTATGTCTACGACGAGGGAACGGGGACGTGGAGTTGGCAGACCGGCACACCGGCCAGCACTCCCGGGCTGCCGGCCGGCGTCGACCCCGGTGATGTCGGCGGCATCCGCCTGACCTATGCCGGTGGCACGATCGCCTCGGATTCCGCAGCCTCCACGGGCTTCACCGTGGAGCAGCGCGCGACGGATCGCAACGACGAGAGCTCGCTCGCCACGGGCGCCTCCGTCACGAACAGCGTCACGTCCACCGTGAACGCACCCGGCGGTGCGACGGCGAGCGACGAGGCAACGGCGCCCTACGAGATCGGTCCGCTGACCGTCGACGTGGTCGCGGGCAAGACGATCACTCCGGCGGAGCTCCCCGCCGGCGGAGACGCGATGGCGGAGCTCACGGCGACGAACACGTCGAACGGCCCTGTGCAGAGCCTCAGCATCTCCGATCTCGGCTTCTTCGACGCCGAGATGCTCTTCGGCGGCTTCCCCTCCGGCATCCCGTACCCGGACGGAGCCACCGCCGGCACGATCACCTGGTACATCGACGGGGTCGCGCAGCCTCCCGTCCCGTTCGCGGACGGGGACGCGCCGACCCCGCCCACAGGCACCGTCACCGGTTTCGTGATCGACTTCACCGGCCAGATCCCTGCCGGCACGGTCGCGACGATCGACGTGGGAATCGAGCCCTCGCTCGCGCTCGTCAGCACCGAAGCACCGACGCACCAGCGGACGAACAGCATCGACGTGACCGCGACCAACGACGTGGGTACCGCTGACGACGCAGCGGTCGATGACATCACGGTCTACTTCCCGCAGATCGGGGTCGCGCTCGACAAGCAGATCACGCCGGGCGGCGCCGTCGAACCGGGCAACAGTGTGGTCGCCAGCCTGACCGCGACCACCGAGACGGGCGTCGCGCAGGTGGATCCGACTCAGATCGTCGTCGAGGACTCCTGGCGAGACGACCAGGCGGACGACTTCTGGAACGCGTTCGACATCGTGGCGATCGCGCCCACCCAGGTCCCGCCGAACACCACCGCGACGGTCGAGTACCAGCGGCCGGACGGATCGTGGGCGACGCTCGCCACGGTCAGCACAGGCGAGACCGCGCAGACGTTCCAGATGAGCCGTGCAGAGTTCGCGGCCGCGCTCACACCACCCGATCTCCCCTCCGACGTCACCGGGATACGGTTCACCTTCGACAACCCGGACGGATTCTCCCAGGGGTTCAGCGTCGTGCCGAACGTCGTCTTCGATGCGCGGGCCGACCTGCGCGACGGATCCGGCCCCACCGACCCGCGGGATGCCCCCGAGGACGAGCAGTCCGCGCAGGAGCCCACCGTCTACGAGAACGAGGCGAGCGCGCAGAGCCACGGCGAGGTCGACGGCCTGCCTGAGGGGATCGACAGCGATGTCGTGACCGACCAGGACACGATCGGTGTGCAGACTCCCGCCACCGGCGAGGGCGTGGGCGTCGACGCGAACAAGCGGTGGGTCCAGACGAGCGACAAGACCACCGATGCCGACTTCCTCGATGCGCAGTCCGGCGCGATCGTCTCCACGCGCAACGAGTGGCGGACCGGGTCCCGCGGGATCGACACCCTCGTCCTCACCGATCCCGCCACGGCTCCGGACATGGATCCCCCGGGCGCAGCGAGCACCGTGTTCCAGGCTTTCGACCTGCTGAGCATCGATCCGGTCACTCTCGCCGACGATCCCCTGCTCGCCTGGGACGACATCACCGAGGTCTGGCTCTTCGTCGATGGCGTGTGGACCCCCATCGCCGCGCCGGGAGGAACCTGGATGGGAGCCGACGGATTCGTCGGCTACACGCTCCCGCCCGCGCAGACCGCCGGGACGACGGGAGTCCGCCTGGTCTACGAGCCCGATGACGCCGCACGCACGGCGAGCACGGATCCCACGCGACCCGAACCAGGCTCCGGACTCGCGACCTCCGCTGTCGGAGAATATCGGCCGACCTTCCTCACCTGGGAGCTGCGCAACGTCGTGCGCGACGACACAGCGACAGGCGACCGCTGGGTGAGCGCCGACGAGACCTTCAACGACCCCGACCCCGGCATCGTGTGGAACAGCCTCCGCGGTGACTGGACCTCGGCAGCGGGCAACGGCAGCGACTCGGAGCAGGACAACATCACCCTGATCGACCAGCCGCCCCTCGTCTCGGTGGAGAAGACCGTCACGCCGTCGAGCGTGACGATCCCGGAGTCCGCCGACGTCGACCCCGCGAACTATCCGGACGTGACGTTCGACATCGATGCCAGAAACGACAGTACCGCACGCGCGTCGTACGTGCGCGTGACCGATCCGATCCCCTGCGCGGCCGGAGCGGCGGACCAGTGCGTGAGTGCTCCCGGCGCCTGGGCGGATGATCCGTTCGACGACGCGGTCTACGACGCGGACACCAACCCCTACGAGCGCCTCACCGTGCAATCGCTCACCTTCGCCTATCCGGTCGAACAGGTGGACCCCGCCGCGTCGACCGTCACGCTCTGGGACCGTGCGACCGATGGCACGCTCAGCACCCGCACGCTCTCCGTGACCGACGCGGGAACGCTCACCGCCGGCGATCTCGCCACCGTGGTCGGGGTCAGCGTCGTGTTCCACGGCATCGACCCCACGATCGAGGGCGGCAGCATCCGCGCCGGGGAGGACCTGAGCGTCGGGATCGTCACCAAGGTGCGGCAGTACGAGCGTTCGGATGCCGATCAGCTCGTGGAGCCCGGCACCGTCGCCAACGACGTGATCGCCCAGTCCTACGACCCGGTCCTGACTCCCTCCGGCAACGCGTCGACGCCGAGCGACACCGCGAACGACACCGTGGTGCTCGTCAGCGCCCTGCTCGACGCGACGCTCGCGAAGACCATCGATCCGGAATCGATTCTCGAGACCCAGCTGCAAGACCCCGTCACCGTGACGCTCGACGCGACGGACGGCTCCTCCACAGCGGCGACCCAGCAGGTCACCATCACGGATGCGGACGCCGCCTTCTGGAACGCGGTGCAGCTGGCTCCCGACCCTGCGCTGAGCGTGGTGCTGCCGGCCGGTGCCGACCAGGTGCGGATCGACGCGCTCGTGGGATCGACTTGGGTCGAAGGTGCGTTCGCGGCGACTGCGGCGCTCCCCACGGCGGCGGATCCGGCCGCGATCGTCGGCCTTCGGGCGGTGTTCCGCAATGCCGCCGGAGAGGTCTTCTCGCGCAATGCACCGCCCGACGACTGGACCGCGCAGCTCGCGTTCGACATCGTCGCGCTCACGACGCAGCGAGACGGCACCGACCTGTCGCTGCCGACGACGCTCCCGAACACGGCGACGGTCGTGAGCGAGCGACTCGATGGACTGTATGCGGATGCCGATGCCGACGCCGATGCCGACCTGACGATCGATCCCGGCACGCACGAGCTCGATGTCGTGAAGTCGCAGCCCGGAACCAGCCACGTCGTGTCCATCGGCGCCAGCCTCCCGTGGACGCTGCAGTTCACCAACACCGGCACCGGTTTCCTCACGATCGACCAGGTCGTCGACACGCTCCCCGAGTACCTCGACTGGGACTTCTCCCCGCCGACTTATCAGACCTCGGCGGGGGGCACGCTGTCGACGGACGTGTCGGCTCTGATCGACGACACCGGCAAGAACGTGACCTTCACCTGGCCGGAGGCCGGGAATCGGATGTCACCCGGTGAGGTCTTCACGATCACCGTGAACCTCGTGCTGGCCCCGGGACTCGCCCTCGACGAGTTCACGACCAACACGTTCGTCGTCACGACCGATGAGGCGCTCACCGCATGCACGAATGCGTCCGGCAACGGGGAGGGCACGGTATCCGGCCTCGACGACGACCAGTGCGGAACGACCAACTATGTCCAGCCGTCGCCGGGAGGATCCCTCGCGGCGTACAAGTACGTCAAGGGCGAAGTCGACGGCGACCTGGTCGACGGCGAGGTCAACCTGAACAACCCCGACGCGGCCTGTCCGCTCGACCCTGACGGCTACACCCGCACACCGTGCGCCGCCTACACCGCTGTCGGCGCCACGGACGACTGGCGGCTCTCCGTCGTGAACAGCGGCACGGTCGGATTCGAGACCGTATCGATCGTCGATCCCCTGCCGCGGATCGGCGACCGGCTGCTGGCGACCGGCGCTGCACGCAACACCACGTTCGACCCGGTGCTCCTCCCCGAGTCCCTGGCCGCGAACATCCTCCCGGTCGGAGCGACCCTGACCCTGGACGTGACGACCTCGGCTTCGCCCTGCGTGGGCACGGGATCGAGCTCGGCATGGTTCGGCGATCTGCTCTGCGACACCACCGCGACCTGGGTGCCCGTCCGCTCCTACGCCGGCGCGTGGGAGGAGGTGACCGGAATCCGGGTCACGATCGACTTCACCGCCACGGCGGCCGGGTCGTTCGGCCCTGGCCAGGTGCTGTCGCTGCACTATGAGACGCAGAACGTCCCGGAATCGCCGGAGTATCCGGACCTCGCTCCGATCACCGTCCCCGATGCCGGGGGCTTCGCGTGGAATCAGATGGGCGCGGTGGGCACGGATGCAGGAGGGCGCGAGTACTCCGTGGCCCCCGTGCAGGCCGGGGTCACCCTGCTCGATGGCGACCTCGGGGTGCAGAAGGTGCTGGCCGGCGACACGGGGCGAGCTCCGGACAGCTTCGATTTCCTCGTCGAGTGCACGGTCGCCGGCGTTCCCCTCGTGCTCCCCGCGGGCGGCACCCTCACCGTGTCGAGCGCGGACGACCTTCGCACGCGCCTCGACGGTATCCCGCTGGGCTCGGTGTGCCGAGTGTCCGAGACCGGTGCGGTCGGTGCCTTCGGAGAGGGGTCGAGGCTCAACGACGGCCAGATCGTCACGATCACCGCCCCGGCCACCGGAGGCGAGCCGCCGACGTCTCAGATCGCGGCGATCACGAACGTGTACCTGGTTCCACCCCCGGATCCGGCTCCGGACGGCGGCGGCCTCCCGTCCACCGGAGTCGACGCGCCCGCCGTGTCCCTGTTCGCAGGGATCGGGATCCTGCTCATCCTCGCCGGGGGACTCCTGGTCCGCCGTCGACGTCACGCGGTCGCCCTCACCTGACCGTCTCGTCGTCGGGAGGTTCGGTCCGGCTGTTCTGCCGCGGGATCCACACCTTGCGGATGACGATCAGCATCGATGCCGTCAACGGGATGGCGACGAGCGCCCCGAGCAGGCCCAGGAGGGTCGCCCCCACCATCGCACCGATGATCACGAGCACACCGGGCACGGCCGCCGCCTTGCCCATGATCCGCGGCGTGACGATGTAGGCCTCCACCTGGATGTACACGAGGTACGCGACCACGAAGACCACCGCGGCCGTCGGGCTGACGAACAGCGTCGCTACGCCGCCGATGATCAGGAACACGAGAGAGCCGATCATCGGCACCAGAGTGACGAAGAAGGCGATGATCGCCATCACCGCCGGAACCGACGAACCGACCGCGAGTTGGATCACGAAGACGACGAGGGCGTTAATCGCCGACAGGGTGACGCCGCCCGCGACCACACCGCCGACTGATCGCGTGATCTCCTCCAGCACCTCGGTGAACCGAGCCCGCCGATACAGCGGAACCAGTTGCGCCGCCGCTGCCTTGATGCTCTGCAGCGAGGAGACGAAGTACAGGGTGAGCACGACTACCATGACGAAGCTCGACACTGCTCCGATCACACCGAATCCCGCCTTCAGGACTCCTCCCGAGATCGCCAGGAAGGAGGACAGCGTCGTGAGGGAACGAATGCCCTCTGCGATGACGGCCGAGAGATCGATCCCGAGGCTCTCCTCGAGGGACAGGTACCACCCGCTCTGCTGCACCGCCGCGATGGTCTCCGGGGCCGCCTCGATCGCCGCCGAGATCTGACGGATCGTCGCCGGCACCAGCAGCAGCAGGATCACCGCGACGACGAGGAGGAAGATCACGGCCACGATCGTCACCCCCGCGGCACGACTCATCCCCCGGCGTTCGAAGGCTCGAACCGACGGATCGAGACCGAGCGCGAGGAACATCCCGAGGAAGATCGAGATGAGCACGGTCGAGATGCCGGCGACGGTGGCTGCCAGAGCGATCGCGAGGAGGACGCCGACCGCGACGGCGAATCCCGACGCCAGCGGCTTCGCGGGCAGCACCAGCTGCAGCCGCGACGGCTTCGGTCGGCCCTCTCGTTCCGGATCGGGCGCATCCATGCTCTCGTCCACACGCTGCACGCTACGCGCGGGCAACCGCGCACGCGCGCACTCCCTCACCCCTTCCTGATGATCGCCCCGCCCTCTCGCGACGAACCCGTCAGCAGAGCACGGCGTCTTCCGCGATCCTTCACCCCGGCAGGATGAACGAGCGCTTCCGTATCCCGCCGAAGAGCACGAGGATCGGGCCATGCCGCAGGAACCCAGGAAAGAGTCGGTCCGCACGACCCGCGTGCTCGATATCGTGACGGTCGTGCTGCTCTCGGTGACCGCGGTGCTGACGGCGTGGTGCGGGTTCGAGGCCTCGAAATGGGGCGGAGAGATGTCCATCGCGTTCAGCCAGGCGTCCAGCGCCCGTGTGCAAGCCGCCTCCGCGCAGTCGACGGCGCAAGCCGCGCGCCAGTACGACCTCACGCTCTACACCGAGTGGGTGCTCGCCGGGGCCGAGGGACGCGACGACCTGGTCCGGTTCGTCGAGGAACGCTTCACCGAAGAGTTCGCCGTCGCGTTCGACGCGTGGACGGCCGAAGGTCGCACTGCCCGAGGACCCTTCGTGATGAACGAGTACGTCCCGCCGGGTTCGGTCGAGTCCGAAGAGCTGAGCGCCCGCGCCGACGCGAAGTTCGACGAGGCTCTCGCCAACAATCAGCGCGGCGACGACTACTCCCTCCTCACGGTGCTCTTCGCCCTCGTCCTGTTCTTCGCCGCTCTCTCGCAGCACCAGGCGGCTCCATGGCGGCGCTGGGTGTTCCTCGGCTTGAGCGGGGTCATCGTCATCGCGGGGATCGCGACGCTGCTGACCTTCCCCATCAAGATCTGAGGCGAGCCCGTCCGGGTCACCCCCTGGGGGTGACGTGGGGCCCACAGACGGGACACGCCTGGGTAGCGTCGCGGATGGTGGCGGGTTCACCGCCCCATCTCGAGACGGGGGTACCGGCATGGCTGAACAGTTCAACGGCAAGATCGCGCTCGACGTGCGGGACTCGGTGCCGGACTGGAAGCCGTACCTCTTGCCGACCGCGCCCGAGAACGCCCCGAACGTCCTCGTGATCCTCTACGACGACACCGGGATGGCATCGTGGTCGCCGTACGGCGGCCGGATCAACATGCCCACTCTCGACCGGCTCGCCGCGAACGGACTCACGTACACGCAGTGGCACACCACCGCGCTGTGCTCGCCCACTCGCTCCGTCTTCCTCACGGGGCGCAACCACACGCGCAACAGCATCGCCTCGCTGATGGAGTCGACCAACGGGTTTCCGGGCAACTCCGGCCGGATCCCCGATGACTGCGCACCGATGGCTCACATCCTGCAGGACAACGGCTACTCGACGTTCTGGCTCGGCAAAGATCACAACGTCCCGGAACAGGACAACGCCGCCGGCGGCAGCCGCCGCCAATGGCCGCTGCAGATGGGATACGACCGCTTCTACGGATTCCTCGGTGGTGAGACGAACCAGTGGTATCCGGACCTCGCTGAGGACAATCACTTCATCGAGCAGCCGTACACCCCGGAAGAGGGGTACCACCTCTCCAAAGACCTCGCGGATCAGGCGTTGCAGATGTTGCGCGCCCAGCAGGCGACCAACCCGTCCAAGCCCTGGTACATGTGGTTCTGCCCTGGGGCCAACCACGCGCCGCACCAGGCGCCCCAGGAGTACATCGACAAGTACAAGGGCGCCTTCGACGACGGATACGACGCCTACCGCGAATGGGTTCTCGGCCGCATGATCGAGCGCGGCATCATGCCCGCGGACACCGACCTGACGCCGTTCAATCCGATGCCGGAAGATCAGGCGAACTCCGCGGACCATGTGAAGCCCTGGGACACGCTCAGCGAAGACGAGAAGACGCTCTTCCGTCGCATGGCGGAGGTCTTCGCCGGGTTCAGCGAGTACACCGACTCACAGATCGGACGCATCGTCGACTACCTGGAGGAGACGGGCCAGCTCGACAACACGATCATCTTCTACTGCGCCGACAACGGCGCGTCCGGAGAGGGGTCGTCCGATGGTTCCGTGAACGAGAACAAGTTCTTCAACAACTACCCCGACGACCTCGCGGAGAACCTCACCCGCATCGACGACCTCGGAGGGCCCGAGGCCTACAACCACTATCCGACGGGCTGGGCAGCAGCTTTCTCCACCCCGTTCCAGATGTTCAAGCGCTACAGCCAGTATTCCGGCGGCACCTGCGATCCGATGATCATCCACTGGCCCGCCGGCATAGAAGCGAAGGGTGAGATCCGCCACCAGTACCACCACGCCACGGACATCGTGCCCACGATCCTCGACGTCGCCGGCTTGGAGATGCCCGAGGTGTATCGCGGTGTCGAGCAAGCCCCGCTGCCCGGCGTCTCTATGCGGTACTCGTTCGACGCCGCCCCCGATGCTCCCACTCGGAAGAAGCGCCAGTACTACAACATGATCGGCACCAGGGGACTCTGGCAAGACGGCTGGAAGGTCGCCGCCACGCACGCCCCGATCACCGGACACGGTCGCTTCGACGAGGACGCGTGGGAGCTGTACCACGTGGACCGAGACCGCTCGGAATCGAAGAACATCGCGGCGGACCACCCCGAGAAGGTCAGAGAGCTCGTCGACGCCTGGTTCGAAGAAGCCGACGTCAACTTCGGACTCCCCATCGATGACCGCACCGCGATGGAGCAGCTCACGATCGAGCGCCCCTCTTCCGAACCTCCGCGCCACCGCTACATCTACTACCCCGACAGCGGGGCGGTGCCGGAGGGTGTCGCCGTGAACGTGCGAGGCCGATCGTTCAAGATCATCGCGGACGTCGAGATCGAACACGACACCGAAGGCGTGATCTTCGCCCACGGGTCACGGTTCGGCGGCCACGCGCTGTTCATCCAGGACGGACGACTGCACTATGTCTACAACTTCCTCGGCATCCCGCCGGAACAGACGTTCGTGTCGGAGCCCCTCACCGCAGGGAAGCACTCCCTCGGCATGGAGTTCCATCGCGAGGGACCGGGCGAGTACAAGGAGTCCATCGGCACCACGACGCTCTATGTCGACGACCACGCGGTGGCGAGCGGCCCCATGCGCGCCCAGGTCGGGAAGTTCACCTTGTGCGGAGACGGACTGTGCATCGGATACGACAGCGCGGACTCGGTGAGCCGTTCCTATCGTGCTCCCTTCGCGTTCACCGCTGGAAGGATCCACGGTGTGGCGGTCGATGTGAGCGAGGAGCAGTACCTCGACCTCGAACTCGAAGCGCAGGCCGCCTTCGCACGGGAGTAGGGACCGCGGAGCAGTCCGCGCGAACCTCTTCGATCCGCGCGGACGATGCTCCCGGTTGCGGGTCGTCCGGCTATCAGAATTCGCGCAGCTCCGCGGTCATCTCGCCGCCGGCATCGCCCGTGTTGACGGTGCCCTTCGGCTCGAAGAGGATCGCGTGCACCTCGTGGTCGGCGCGAGGGCAGTGCTCGACGCCCTTCGGGACGACGAAGACATCGTTCGGTCCGAGCACGACATCGCGGTCGCGCAGCTGGATCGTCAGCTCTCCGTGCACCACCATGAAGAGCTCGTCGGTATCGGGGTGGGTGTGCCAGACGAACTCGCCGAGCAGTTTGACGACCTTGACGTCGTAGTCGTTGATGCTCGTCAATCGATGCGGCTGCCAGTGCTCGGTGATGCTCGCCAGCGCCGCCTGCACGTTCCGTGTGTCTTCGTCCACCCCTTCAGCCTAGGCCGCCGGGTTTCGCCGGTACTGTCGTCTGAGGGAGAACGGAGCCGGTCATGAACGCGGTCGACGCTGTCGGCACCATCGCCGAGGTCCTCTCGTGGATCGGCCTCGGCATCGGGCTCCCGCTGCTCGCGATCGTGCTCCTGGTGAAGTTGCACGACGGCTCCTGGGTGCCGCATGAGGTGGTCATCGTCGAGGACGGCGGCGGCCGGGCGCGAGCACGCTGGTTCGCCGCCGGTGACTTCTGGGAGCGTCCGCTGCGCGCGGAGGAATCGGTCCATTGGCACGGGCGGGAAGAAGCCGACGCGTTCCTCAGCGAACGGCACCCGAGCCTGATGCGGTTCGAACCCCGACGGCCCCTGCTGCATGCGTTCCAGGTGCTGGGGATCACCCTGGCCGGGGTCGGCGCGGCCTCCGTCATCCTGTCGATCGTGCTCCTCTTCCTCGGCTGAACGGATGCGGTGTCCGCTGAGAGGGATCCCGGGCAGGATGGAGGCATGCCCGAATCCCCGCTCGCCTCCCGACCCTGGCTCGACTCCTACGCGGAGGGTGTCCCCGCGGAGATCGCGGATCCGTCGCAGACTCTGCCCGAGATGCTGTCGGCGAGTGTGAAGTCTTTCGGGCGGCGCCCGGCACTGGACTTCTTCGGAGCGGTCACAACCTATCGCGAGCTCGGGGAGCAGGTCGAACGGGCGGCAGAGGGTCTGCGGCGCCTCGGCGTCGGCCACGGCGACAGGGTCGCGCTGGTGCTGCCCAACTGCCCACAGCACGTGGTCGCCTTCTACGCGATCCTCCGGCTCGGCGCGATCGTGGTCGAGCACAACCCGCTCTACACCGCGCGCGAGCTGCGGCATCAGTTCGAGGATCACGGCGCCCGCGTCGCGGTCGTGTGGGACAAATCGGTCGACACGGTCGCCGGATTCCCCGACGATGTCAGGGTCGAGCACATCGTGAGCGTCGACATCACCACGGCGATGCCGCTGTCGAAGCGCCTCGCGCTCCGCCTGCCCCTGCCCCGGGCCCGCGAGGCCAGGGCGAAGCTCACCGGCGCCCCGAAGGCGCGGCACCTGATCGCGTGGAAGAGCCTCGCCGATCACCGACGCCTCTCCCGACGGGTGGCGGGACCGGGCCTGGAAGACATCGCCCTGCTGCAGTACACGAGCGGGACGACGGGTGTCCCGAAGGGAGCGATCCTCACGCACGCGAATCTCCGTGCCAACGCGATGCAGGGACGGGCGTGGGTACCGGGTCTCGTCGACGGCGAGGAGACGTTCTACGGCGTGCTGCCGCTGTTCCACGCCTACGGCATGACCCTGTGCCTCACCTTCGCGATGAGCATCGGCGCGCGACTCGTCCTCTTCCCGACGTTCGACCTCGGATTGGTCACCGCGGCGGCACGTACGACGCCGCCCACCTTCCTTCCCGCCGTGCCGCCGATCTACGACGCGCTCGCACGTGCGGCCGCCCGCGGGACCATCGACCTCTCGACGGTCCGCTTCGCGATCTCCGGGGCCATGAGCCTTCCGGTGGCCACCGTGAAGCGCTGGGAGGAAGCGACCGGTGGCCTGCTCGTCGAGGGCTACGGCATGACCGAGAGCTCACCGGTCGCGCTCGGCAATCCGATGGGTCCCACCCGTCGCCCCGGCACCGTGGGGGTGCCCTTCCCGAGCACGGAGATCCGCATCGTCGATCCAGTGGACCCTGCGGTCGACCTGCCCGCCGGCGAGTCCGGCGAGCTCCTCATCCGCGGACCGCAGGTCTTCCAGGGGTACTGGGGGCGTCCGGGCGAGACGGCAGATGCCCTGCTGCCGGACGGCTGGCTCCGATCCGGCGACATCGCCCAGGTCTCCTCCGACGGGTTCGTGAGCATCGTCGACCGCCTCAAGGAGCTCATCATCACCGGCGGGTTCAACGTGTCTCCCAGCGAGGTGGAAGACGCGCTGGTCGCCCACCCCGATGTCGTCGCCGCGGCGGTCGTCGGCCTGCCGCGACCCCACGGCGGAGAAGAGGTCGCCGCCGCCGTGGTGCTCCGCGACGGTGCGGCCCTCGACGTGGATACGCTGCGCGACTTCTGCCGCACCCGGCTCACCCCCTACAAGGTGCCTCGCCGGATCACCGCCGTCGACGACCTCCCCCGGTCGCTCATCGGCAAGGTGCTGCGTCGTCAGGTGCGCGACCGCCTGCTCGCCGACCGCTGAGCCGTCTCGGTCGCACAGCGAGCAGGAAGCATCTCGGAGCGACACCCACGTGATCGCAGTCCCGCCGGTTGGCCCTTCAGTTGCCCATCTCCGCCTGGATCCGCCGGTCGAGGTCGTCGAGCTCCGCGAGCAGTTCGGCGGCGACCCAGACACGGTCCCGCTTGCGTCCGGTGATCTCTTGTACGAATCCTGCCGCTTCGAGCTGAGCGATGGCCTTGTAGGCCTGTTGCTCCGACGAACTCGCGCTTCTGCTCCCCCGCCGACGGAAACTTCGTCGCGCGCACCTCCCTGAACCGGGCTCGGCTAACGTCCGACCGCCGCCGGCCGACAGTCACCCCCGACAGCCCAGGACGGGCCGTCGGGTCCGTGCTCCCCGGAACACGGACGGATCTTTCCAGGATGGAGCCCATGATCGTCCTCACGCGCCTGAACCGTTCGCGGTTCGCGGTGAACCCCGACCTGATCGAACGTGTCCAGGCCACGCCGGACACGACGCTCATCATGGTCGACGGTGCGACCTTCGTCGTCACCGAGACGATGGATGACGTGATCGCGCAGATCACCCGGTTCCGCGCCGGAGTGCTCGCCACGGCCGCCGCCCTGATCAGCACCGCCGGATCGGATTCCGCCGCCCCCGATGCCGAGGTCGGTCTCTGATGGATCCGTCTCTCATCCTCGGACTGGTCCTCGCGTTCGGCGCACTGATCGCCATGATCAACCTCGAGGGCGCCACCATCGGATCGCTGCTGATCCCCGCCCCGATGGTGCTGGTCTTCGGAGCCACGATCGCCGTCGGCATCGCGAGCGGCACGGTGCGCGATGCGCTGCATGCGGTCAAGTCGCTCCCCCGCGCCTTCCGCGGCGAGCGCCGCACCGCGTCGAGCATGATCGACACGGTGGTCGGCTACGCCGAGAAGGCGCGCGCCGAAGGGCTCCTCGCCCTCGAGCAGGGACTCGAGGACGAGAAGGACCCGTTCCTGCGCCAGGCACTGCAGAGCATCGCGGACGGGACCGACGCCGAAGACCTGCGAACACTGCTGGAGGATGAGCTCACATCGACCGCCGCCCGCAACCGCACCGCCTCACGCTTCTACATGACGCTCGGCGGCTTCGCACCCACGGTCGGCATCATCGGCACCGTCGTCTCCCTCACGCACGTGCTGGAGAAACTCGACAAGCCCGACACGCTCGGTCCCATGATCGCGACAGCGTTCGTCGCGACACTGTGGGGTCTGCTCTCGGCCAACTTCATCTGGTTGCCCATCGGCGGACGCCTCCAGCGTCTCGGCGAGCTCGAACTCGAACGCATGACCGTGCTCATGGAGGGCATGCTCGCGATCCAGGCCGGCGCACCGCCGCAGTTCGTCGGCGAGCGCCTGCGAGCCCTCGTGTCCGAACGCTCCTCCGCCCGCTCCGGCCGGAAGGCCCGCACCCGAGCAGCCGAGGAGACGGAGCAGGCGTCATGAGCGTCCGTGCCCGTCGCCGCGTGCCGCAGGAGGAGCACAGCGGTCCGGACGAGCGGTGGATGGCGTCCTACATGGACATGGTCACGGTGCTGATGTGCATGTTCATCGTGCTGTTCGCGATGTCGACCGTCGACCAGGAGAAGTTCGAGGCTCTCAGCGCCTCCCTCGCGACCGGCTTCGGGCAGGAGCCCTCGGACGAGATCGACGCAACGACAGGCGTGGTCGTGCCTCCCGAACTGGTCGATGAGAAGGGCGAGGACTTCGCCGACATCGACCTCGCCGCTGCGCAGACCGAGTTCAACGAGCTGTCGGCGCTGCGTGAGCGCCTGCGTCAGGTGCTCGCCCAGAACGGTCTCGAAGCCGACGTCACCTTCACGATCGATGAGCGCGGCCTCACGATCGGCCTCGTGAGTGCCGAGACCTTCTTCGACACGAACAGCACGACGCTCAGTGCGAAAGCGCTCCTCGTCCTCGACGCGCTCGGCTCGGTGCTGGTCACCACCGCCAACGAGATCTCGGTCGAGGGCCACGCCGACGTGCGCGGATCGGTCGCCCCGTACCCCACGAACTGGGAGCTGTCCGCCGGACGCTCCACCCAGGTGCTGCGGCACCTCGTCGAGGCCTCGGGGCTGCCGCCCGCGCACCTGAAGTCGGTCGGATTCGGCGACACGAGGCCGGTCGCCCCAGGCGACTCCCCCGATGCCCTGGCCCAGAACCGACGGGTCGACATCGTCGTCCTCTCCGATGCGGACGAGGAGGTGCGCGCGCTCATCCCCCAGGCACAGGCGGGAAAGCCGTCCTCCTGACCCGCCTTCTCACCTAACGCACGCCGTTCACCGCCCGATAGTCCGGTTCGTGGTGATCGAGGACAGCGTGCGCTCCGACGTGCGCGCGGGAACGGCGACGAAGAGCGCCGACGTCGAGGTGTACGACTTCGGCCGTTCGGCGACCCTCTCGCGCGAGCACACCCGAGCACTGGAACTGGCCTTCGAGACCTTCTCCCGCCAGTGGTCCGCGCAGCTCTCGGCGAAGATCCACGTGCGCGCCACCATCGCGGTCGAGCACGTCGGCATGATGACATACGGCGAGTACGCCCAGTCGCTGCCGACGACGACCACGATGATCGTGTGCGCCCTGCCCGACTCGGAAGAGCGCCTCATCGTGCAGCTGCCGACCTCCGCCGCGACCGCCTGGATCGTGCAGATGGTGGGCGGACGAGCTTCCGCAGCCTCAGAGGACCGCACGTTCACCCCGATCGAGCAGGCCCTGATCCGATCGCTGATCGTCGACGCGATCGACCACCTCACCGGTGCGCTCGACGGTCTTCTCCCCACCGGGGTCGCCTTCAGCGGCATCCAGTACAGCTCGCAGTTCGCCCAGGTGGCGGCATCCGGCGAACCCGTCATCGTCGCACGGTTCTCGATGCGGCTCGCCGGTCGCACCGTGCCGACGAGCGTGATGCTGCCGGCCTCCGTGCTCGCCGGTTTCACCGTGCGTCCGTCCGACGACGAGCGCACCGCGGCACCCGCCCGGATCCGTCGCCAGGTCGAGATCGCCCCGGTCGAAATCGCGCTGCGACTCGCACCGCGAGCCGTGCTGCCCCGCGAGGTCCTGGATCTGTCCGTCGGCGACGTCATCGCGTTCCCGCACTCCGCCGATCGTCCGATGGTCCTCTCCGTCGGTGATCAGACCGTCGCCACGGCGGCCGTCGGCAGTGCCGGAGCGCGCCTGGCCTGCGTCGTGACCACCACCGTCCCCGATCCCGCTTTCGCCGAGGAGCCCGCGTGACCAGCACCACCACCTACGAGTCCGCCGTCGCCGCCGCCTTCGCCGCATCGTTGCCGACCGCCTCCCCTCTCGTCGCGCGCGCCTCGCAGGTCTCCGGCGACACCGGCGACGCCCTGGTCGTGCAGTTCGTCGGCGAGGCGAGCGCGCAGTTGGCTGTGCAGCTGTTCGAACCCGAGATCCTGGTCGACGGCCTCGGCGGCACGCCCCTGGCCGACCGGCTGCGCGATGCACTGGAGAGCGCGACCAGCGCGCTCGGTGCCGGTGCCCTCGGCGCAGGCACGGTCGGCGATGCCTCTTCCCTCTTCGCCGACCCGGCCGTGCAGCTCTTCGACCTCCAGGACGACGCCGACCACACGGTCGGCCGGCTCGCCGTCGTCGTGACGCGCGCGCCCGCCGGTGCCTCCTCGTCCTCGCGGCGGCTGCACCGCATCGCGGGCGTCGAGATGGAGCTCACCGTCGAGATCGGGCGCACCAGGATGGCGGTGCGCGATGTGCTCGATCTGGAACCGGGACGCATCGTCGAGCTCGATCGCTCCGCCGGCGCTCCGGCCGACATCAAGCTCAACGGACGCATCATCGCGCACGGCGAGGTCGTCGTCGTCGACCAGGACTATGCGGTGCGGATCACCCGCATCCTCGAGAACGTCGAGGCCTGACCCTGGACGACCTCCTGCTCGGCCTACGGGTCGTGCTCTCGCTCGCCGCAGTGCTCGGGGTGCTGTGGTTCCTGCAGCGACGCGTCGCGCGCACGCAGGCGCGTCGCCGCGACAGCGAGGCGATCACGGTGCTCGGGCGCCAGGGGGTCGGCCCGAAGGCGCAGATCGTCGTGATCCAGACGGAGGACGCCCGGTACGTGCTCGGCGTCACCGAGCACGGCGTGAACGTCGTCGACCGTCTGCCGGTCAGACCCGCAGATGAGCCGGAGGAGACCGCACGGTCGACGTGGTCGGCGACGACGTCAGAGGCGGCGTCCGACGCCGAGGAGTTCGACCGCATCCTCGCCGCCACCGCCCTGACCGAATCGGCGGCCGGCCCTCCCGTGACGCCGGCGCCGCAACGCCGGGTCCGTCACCGGAACGACCCGCTGCGTGGCTCCATCCTCTCCCCCGAAACCTGGCGGCAGACCGCCGAGGCCATCCGGCGCACCCGATGAGCGTCGCCCGTGGGGTCGTCGACGGGCGCGCGCTGCGGCGAATCGCGCTGATCCTCGCCGCGGCCGCGGTGCTGGTCGTCGTGATGACGCTCCTGTCGGGCACGGCCGCCCACGCACAGGTGACCCCGGACGACCCGGGCGAGGGCGTCACGATCGACATCAACGGCGTCGACGGCGGTCCGTCCGGCTCGATCCTGACCCTGCTGGGCATCACCCTGCTCTCGGTCGCCCCCGCGCTCCTGCTGATGATGTCGTCTTTCACGAAGATCTTCGTGGTGCTGGCGATGACCAGGAATGCCCTCTCGCTGCCGACCATCCCGCCCAACCAGGTGCTGGCCGGCCTGTCGCTCTTCCTGTCGCTGTTCATCATGTGGCCGGTGCTCACCGAGATCAACACGGTGGCAGTGCAGCCCTACATCGACGGCACGCTCACCTTCACGCAGGCCATCGACGTCGGCCAACTGCCTCTGCAGGAGTGGATGCTCCGCTTCACGCGCGAAGAGGACCTCGCCCTGATGACCCGGATGGCGGGTCAGCCCAACCCCGAGGACCCTTCGAGCGTCCCGATGTACACGCTCATCCCCGCGTTCATGATCTCCGAGCTGCGGGCCGCGTTCATCATCGGCTTCGTGATCTTCGTCCCGTTCCTGGTCATCGACCTCGTCGTGGCCGCGGCGCTGATGTCGATGGGCATGATGATGCTCCCGCCCGTGATGATCTCGCTGCCGTTCAAGATCCTGCTGTTCATCCTCGTCGACGGCTGGGGGCTCATCATCCGGGCGCTGCTCGAGAGTTACGGAGGGGTGGGATGAGTCCCGAAGCCGTCATCGACATCGGAACGCAGGGGCTGCTCATCGCGGCGAAACTCGCCGCGCCCGTGCTGGTCACCGCCCTCGTGGTGGGCTTCGCCATCTCGCTGCTGCAGTCGATCACGCAGGTGCAGGAGGTGACGCTGTCGTTCGTGCCGAAGATCGTCGCCGTCGGGATCGCCCTGCTCATCGCGGGCAACTGGATGATCGCGGAGATGATCGCCTTCACGAACGAGATGTTCGCCCGTATCCCCTCGCTGCTGAGCGGATGACGACGTGTACATCCCGATCGACTTCGCCTGGCTGGAAGCCACGATGCTCACCGCCGTGCGCATCACGGCCTTCATCATGATCGCCCCGCCGTTCTCGTACGGGGCGATTCCGGTGCGGGTGAAGGCGATGCTCGCGATCGGGCTCTCCCTCGCGGTGGGCACGGCCGTGGCCCCCGGCTACGTGAACCTCGACACCGGCCCGTTCCTCGGGGCCCTGGTTCTGCAGCTGGTCACCGGTGCCCTGCTCGGCTTCCTCGTGCTGTTGTGCTTCTCGGCGCTGCAGGCGGCCGGCAGCCTGATCGACGTGTTCGGCGGGTTCCAGCTCGCTCAGGCCTTCGACCCGCACTCGCTCGTGAACGGCGCCCAGTTCACCCGGCTCTTCCACCTGACCGCGCTGACGCTGCTGTTCGCGTCCGGCGGGTATCAGCTGATCCTGGCCGGGCTCGCCCGCAGCTTCGAGGCCGTGCCCGTCGACGGCATGTTCCAGGCGGCGGGACCCGCAGAGCTCCTCGTCGACGGGGTCTCGCAGATGGTGCTCGCCGCCGTGCAGATCGCCGGGCCCCTGGTGCTCGTGCTGTTCCTCGCCGATGTCGGGCTGGGACTCATCACCCGCGTCGCTCCCGCGCTGAACGCGTTCGCGATGGGCTTCCCGGTCAAGATCCTGCTGACGCTGCTGCTCGCGGGCGCCGTCTACGCCGTCCTCCCCGGCATCGTCGACTCCCTCGCCGCGCAGGCCCTGCGCATGATGCAGGGGGTGCACGAATGAGCGGCACGGACAGCGGCGAACGCAGCGAGAAGGCGACGGACAAGCACCTCAGCGAGGCCCGCAAGAAGGGGCGGCTGTCACGCAGCCAGGATCTGACCGCCTGGCTGGGGATCGGCGCGGCGGCCGTCACGATGCCGGCGGCCATCGCCCTGGGGGCTTCGGCGGGAACCGAGCAGCTGCTCACGCTGACGTCCCTGGTCGATGCTCCGACACCGCAGGCGGCTCTGGCGGCCCTCGGGCGCGGTCTCGCCTCCGTGCTCCCGACGCTCACCGTGATGCTGGCCGCCGTCGCGATCGTCACCCTGATCGGCGCGGTCATCCAGGGCGGGGTGCATCTGAAGCCGCTCACCGGCCGTTTCGAACAGTTCAACCTCGTCACAGGGATCCGCCGGGTGTTCGGCATGCAGGCCCTCTGGGAGGGCGCCAAGGCTCTCATGAAGACCGCGGCCATCGGCATCGCCCTCTGGTTCGTGATCGCGAGCCTGATGCCCGTGCTGACCGCGAGCGGCGCGCACTCGATCTCCCGCCTGCTCGGCACCGCGAGCGAGGGCACGACCGCGCTTCTGCAGACCGCGATCGGGGTCGGCCTGGCCCTCGCCGCGATCGACATGTTCGTGGTCATGCGGCGCAACCGCAAGCACACACGCATGACCAAGCGCGAGATCCGCGACGAGAACAAGAACTCCGAAGGCGATCCGCTGATCCGCCAGCAGCGACGTTCGCGTCAGCTCGCCGTCAGCCGCAACCGCATGATCGCGGCCGTCGCCGGCTCCGACGTCGTCGTGGTCAACCCGACGCACATCGCGATCGCCCTGCGGTACGAGCCCGGCCGCGCCGCCCCCAAGGTCGTCGCCAAGGGCAGCGGGGTGATCGCCGAGCGCATCCGCGACGAGGCCGTGCGCGCCGGTGTGCCGCTGGTGCGCGAGATCACCCTCGCCCGGGCCCTGCACGCCGCGTGCGAGCTGGGCCAGGAGATCCCCGAAGACCTGTACAACGCCGTGGCACGCGTGCTCGTGTTCGTCGACTCGCTGCGACGACGCGGGGCGGCCCGCGGCATCCACTCCCTTCCCTACCGGAGGACCGCATGAGACAGCTGCTTCCCAAGCTCGGGGTGCCGATCGGCGTCGTGGGCATCATCATGCTCCTCGTCGTGCCGGTGCCGCCGTTCCTGCTCGACATCCTCATCATCCTGAACATCATGTTCGCGCTCGTGATCCTGCTCACGTCGATGTTCGTCAAGAAGCCGCTCGATTTCTCGGTCTTCCCCTCGCTGCTGCTCGTGGCGACGCTGTTCCGGTTGGGACTGAACGTCGCCTCGACCCGTCTGGTGCTCGGCGAGGCGTACGCGGGGCAGGTGATCGAGGCGTTCGGCGCCATCGCGGTCGGCGGCTCGCTCATCATCGGCGCCGTCGTGTTCCTCATCCTGGTCGTCATCCAGTTCGTCGTGGTGACGAAGGGCGCAGAGCGCGTCGCCGAGGTCGGTGCACGGTTCACGCTCGATGCGATGCCCGGCAAGCAGATGGCCATCGACGCCGATCTCAACGCCGGACTCATCACCGATGCGGAGGCGCGCGAGCGTCGCGCCGAGGTCGCCGCCGAGGCCGACTTCTACGGAGCGATGGACGGTGCGTCCAAGTTCGTGAAGGGCGACGCGATCGCCGGTCTCGTCATCATCATCATCAACGTCGTGGGCGGCATCGCCATCGGCATCGTGCAGCACGGCATGACGATCGACGAGGCCGTGAACACCTACAGCCTGCTCACGATCGGTGACGGTCTGGTCACGCAGATCCCGGCGCTGCTGATGGCGGTCTCCACCGGCATGATCGTGACCCGCTCCACGGCGGAGGCGGAGATGGGGACGGCGGCATCCGCCCAGCTCGGCCAATCCCGCAATGCGCTCATCATCGCCGGCTGCGCCGCGATCATCATGTCGCTCATCCCGCACATGCCGATGCTGCCGTTCGTCGCGATCGGCGCCCTCCTCCTCCTCATCGCCCAGCGCATCAAGGCGACCCAGAAGCGCGAGGAGGCGGCCGCCGCCGCGCAGAGCCCCTCCGCCGCCCCGGCCGACCAGCCCGAGGAACTCATCGAGAAGATGCGCGTGCATCCGCTCGAGATCCTCCTGGCCCCCGACATCATCGATCTGGTCACCGGCGGACCCGACGATCTGCTCGCGCGTGTGAAGGCCCTCCGACGCCGGATCGCCCTCGATCTCGGGCTCATCGCGCCGCCCGTCCGCACCCGCGACAGCATCGAGCTGCCGCAGGCGACCTACGTCATCCGCATCGCCGGTGTCGAGACCGGCCGCGGCACGGCGCCGGTCGGTTCCGTGCTCGCCCTCGGGCAGGGGCTGGACAGCCTCCCCGGCACCGCGACGCTCGACCCGGTCTTCGGACTCGAAGGCAAATGGATCCCGATGGAGATGCGCCACAGCGCCGAGTTCGCCGGTGCGACCGTGATCGACAGGGCGAGCGTGATCATCACGCACCTGTCCAGTGTGATCCACGCCCACGCTGCACGCCTGCTCAGCCGCGAAGACGTGCGCCAGCTCACGGACGCCCTCAAACAGGTCTCCCCCGCTGCCGTCGAGGAGCTCACGCCTGCGCTGATGTCCCTGGCCGAGGTCCAGCGCGTCCTGCAGGGCCTCCTCGCCGAGCGGGTGCCGATCAACGACCTCAGCCGCATCTATGAGGCGCTCGCCCTGCGCGCCAGGGTCTCCACCGAACCCGAGGGCCTGATCGAAGCCGCACGGGCCGCGCTCGGCCCCGCGATCGCCGCCCGGTTCGCGGATGCCGGCACCCTGCGCGTGGTGATGATCAACCCGATGCTCGAACAGGCGATGCTCGAGAGCCTGCGCCCGGGCGACGACGGCAGCCAGATCGTGTTCGATCCGCAGCGCATGGAGGCGGTGGTGGATTCCGTGAAGCAGGCCGTCGCCTCGGTACACGAGGGCGGCGAGCCGGTGCTGGTGTGCGCACCGTCGCTGCGGCCGGCCGTGCGACGCCTCGTCTCGGCGCAGACGGACGGCCTCCCTGTGCTCTCGTACACCGAGGCGACCGCGGCCGCCCTCACGATCGAGACCGTCGGTGTCGTACGAGACATCCCCACGCCGTCGGTCGGCGTCGTCCCCGCAGCACTAGGCTGAACGAATGCTGGTTTTGACGAGGCGGATCGGTGAGAGCGTGCGCATCGACGGCGACATCGAGATCACGCTGCTCGAGATCAAGGGCGACAGCGTGCGGATCGGCGTGAAGGCACCGCGCGAGACGCGCATCCAGCGCACCGAGATCATCGAGGCGGTCGTCGCCGAGAACGTGTCCGCCGCCGCGGAGACCGATGCCGAGGCCGAAGGAGCGATCGCCGCCGCCCTCGCCCGCGGCCGGGAATCCCGCCCCGCCTAGCCGGACATCTCCTCAGGCCGACGTGAGATCCGCCGCGGTGGCGCGCTTCCACTGATCGCCGCCGGCATCCCGCGCCCTGACCGCTGCTCTGCCCGCCGCGGCGACGAGGGCGTCGTAGTCGTAACCGACGACCGAGGCGGTCGCCCAGCCGATGCTCGCCGAGGATCGGATCCCGGTGACCGCCGTCTCCCTGTCGATCACCGAGATGCGGGTCAGGATCCCCCGCAGGTGGTGCCGGACCGACTCGTCGCCACCGCGGATGACGACGATCGCGCGACCGTCGGCGACCCGATCGGCGTCGGCCGACGCGGGGAGCCCCTCCTGGATGTCGTGATGGAAACGGTCGACGATCATGGCGAACGCGGAACCCGTCGACGCCTCCCGGAGGTCGGCCGGATCGTCGAGCCGGATGTCGAGGACCGACCACGGCAGGTCGTTCTGCGCCTCGGCCTTGCGGAGCCGGCGACGGGCGCGGTCGGCGATGTCATCGGCGTCCCTCGTCTTCTGCTCCGAACGCACCAGCAGCACCAGGGTGAACGCCGCGCACGTGCTCACCACCACCGTGCCGACGGCATTCATGCCGCGCAGTGCGCTCAACTGCGCCTCGGTGCCGGCGCCACCGGAGACGAGGGCGGACACGGCGCTCACGACCGCCACCACGACGAAGCCGCATGAAGCGAGGGCCAGCGGCAGCACGATGTCCCTGACGGCCGGTCTGTCCCGCAGCAGCTCGTAGGCCACCAGGCCTGCGAAGACGGCGCTCCCGAGGAAGACGAGCTGGAACGAAGGCAGATACCAGACGCTGCCGGCCGTGGCCACCAGGAGCGTGGGAGAGACCAGGATGAAGACGACGACCGGCCACCAGCGCGCTCGCCGACCCAGGTGCATCCGCAGGCCGATCCAGACCAGCGGTTCGAAGCAGAGCATCAACGCGGAAGCGGCTCCGCGCAACACCGGTTCCTCGGTCTGCTGGCCCGCGAGCCAGAGGTAGGCCGCCAGCATCCCCAGGCCGAAGGCCGCTCCCCAGGTCACCGTCGCCTTCGACGGGCGGGCGAGGGTGCCGAGGCCCACGACCATCACCGTGAGCACGGTGACGACGGCCACCATGCTCGTCGTGATGTCGACGTTGACGGGGACGAGCGGGTTCACGTCTGCACCTCTTCCGGGGAACGCGGCGGGAAGCGGAGTGTCACCCGGGTGCCGACCGCGATCTCGCTGGAGACGTCGATGCTGCCCTCATGCGCGGCGACGATCTCGCGCACGATCCCCATTCCCAGTCCCGTGCCGCTGATGCCGGCACGCACAGCGCTCTCGGTGCGGAAGTAGGGCTCGAACACCCGTGACAGATCCTCCGGGGTCATCCCGAATCCGTCGTCGACGATCGTGACCTCCGCCTGACCCGTCGTGGCCGTCCCCAGACCGATTTCGATGCGCCCTCCTGCAGGGGTGTACTTGGCGGCGTTGCTGAGGAGGTTGTCGAGCACCTGCCGCAGCCGGAAGGGATCGCCCGAGATCACCAGGCGTGCGGCGCCCCCGATCCCGAGTTCCTGTCTGTTGCCGGCGATGACGGGTGCGTACGAGGCGGCCGCCGCCTCGACGACCTCGCGCAGATCGACCGGGGCAAACGGCTCCTGCGCGGAGCGGCTCGTCTGCTGCAGGATGCTCGAGACCAGGTCCTGCATCCGCTCACCCGCGTGCGCGATGATCTCGAGCTGCGCCGGCACGCGTCCCGGCAGGTCGTCGCGCTCGCGGAGCAGATCGACGTGACCGAGGATCGCGGTGAGCGGATTGCGCAGTTCATGGGAGACGACCGCATTGAAGGTGCGTCGTTCCTCGTCGACTTCGAGTAGCGCCGTCACGTCGTCGATCACGACGAGCGTGATGTCCTCGCCCTCTCCCGCGGTGGCCATCGGCTGTGTGCTCACCTCGAGCGCACGCCACTGTCCCGTGCCGTCGAACAGCCACACCCGTTCCGCCTGCAGCCGCTCGCCACCGGCGGCTCGGGCGAGCGAGGTGCGCGATGGCGGAAGCGCCGTGCCACGCCGCGCGTCGTACTCGACCGCGGCCGAGGGCAGAGCGGCACCGAAGCGATCACGACCGTAGAGCGTGCGGTAGGCGTCGTTCATCTGCAGGACGCGCCCGCCGGTCGTCACGACCACGAGCGCCACGCTCAGCGCGTCGACGATCTGCGTGACGCGTCGCTGGTTCGCCTCCGCCCGCTCGGCGGCGCGGTTGACCTGCTCGGAGCGGCGCTGCAGGAGGCGGCGCGCGGCGCGGGAGCGCTGCGCGCCGATGCGGACCGTCACCCCGAGGAAGCCCAGGGTGATCACGAGGGTGAGCAGCCGCAGCAGGATGTCGGCCGGGGCACCGCTCTGATCGGCGAACAGCACGAGAGTGGCGCTGATGAAGGCGATGCCTCCGAGCACCCAGGGCATCGTGAAGTAGCTGGCCAGCCACACGACGGGAAAGACCCAGAGGAACCCGAGGCGGAGGTCGGGCGCGTTGGTCGTGAAGCCCACGGCGAGCGCGTCCAGGAGCGGCACGACGGTGGCGGCCGTGCGCGGGAGCCGGTGCCACGGCAGCGCCAGGGTCATGAGCGTGGTGACGATCACGAGACCGACGCCGGCGACCACCAGTGGGTTGGCGAAGGTCTGCGGCTTGAACGCGGTGATCATCACGACGATCGCCACGATGCTGCCGGTGAAGACGAGCTGCCAGCGCCAGATAGACACAGTGCGGACCATCAGCGCTCACCCTCCCCCTCGAACCTCAGCTTTGCCGCAAGATTACTCAAAGATCGATGCAGCCCGCTCTTCAGGCGGCCTCGCACCCCTAGCATTCTGAGTGGGGGCCGATACTGCGACTGGGGAACAACGCAGACGCTGGGGCCACGCGAGTGGGGATTCGCAGGCAACCGGGGCCGTGGTTGGGGAACCACGGTCCCGCCCCGCGGCATTCACGGACCATCGGCCGGCGTGAGACGATAGCCGACGCCGCGCACCGTCTCGATGTAGCGCGGCTGCGTCGTGCTGTCGCGGAGCTTGCGCCGCAGATTGGCGATATGGGTCTCGATCGCCCGTTTGTCCGGCTCGCTCACGTACTCGTTCGAGCCCTCGGGTGCCCCGCGCAACCCTCGCGCGAGATCGGCTTTGCTGCGCACGCGGAGCCCGGCCTCGAGCAGCATCGCGAGCAGGTCGAACTCGGTCGGCGTGAGGTCGATGCGCCGCTGCCCGATCAGGACCATCCGCGTGTCGAGGTCGAGGCTGAGATCCCGGTGGACACGGCCCCGCCAGGTGAGAACGGTGGCACCGTCGGCCGCCGGGTCGGGCTCGACTGCCGCTCGTCCGGTGTCCGGGAGCCGGGGAAGCACGGAGCGGGGTTCGGAAGGGTGGGGTTCCGAGGGGCGGGGATCGGCGACGCGGGGGCGCCGCAGCAGCGCCTCGATGCGCGCACGCAGTTCGCGCGGACGGAACGGCTTCACCAGATACTCGTCTGCTCCCGACGTGAGACCGAGGACCACGTCGGATTCCTCGGAGAGCGCGGAGAGCATGATGATGAAGGTGTCGCTGATCCGCCGGATGCGTCGTGCGACCTCGAAGCCGTCGATGCCGGGGAGATTGATGTCGAGCGTCGTGATCACCGGCTGGTGCTGCTCGATGGCCGCGAGCCCCTCCAACCCGGAACCGGTGAGGATCGTCTCGAAACCGGCGGCGAGGAACACCTCTTCCAGGAGAGATCGCACATCGGGGTCGTCCTCGACGATCACGGCGACGAGAGCGCGATCCACGGCCGGGGTCATACGATGCTCTCTCGCACGATCGTGACGACCCTCGGCGCGTCGGCGTCGAGCTCCGACGGGTCCAGATCGGAGGATCCGACCGGGCGCTCCACCTCGACATCCCACCACGAGTCGGCCAGTTCCTCGGCCATACCGCGTCCCCACTCCACCACCACGACCGATCGCTCGAGGTCGAGATCGAGGTCGTCGAGCTCCGCGGCGGAACCGAGCCGGTAGGCGTCGACATGCACGAGTGGCGCACCGCCGACCAGCGAGGGATGCGTGCGGGCTATGACGAAGGTCGGACTCTGCACGGGACCGCGCACTCCGAGCCCCTCGGCGAGGCCGCGCGTGAACGTGGTCTTCCCCGCGCCCAGCGGGCCCGTCAGGACGAGCAGGTCGCCGGCTTCCAGCTGTTCCCCGATCCGCACGCCCAACTGCTCCATCGCGTCGGCGGTCGCGATCTCTCGTCGGCCGAGGAACGCAGGGTCCACGCTCACGAGGTCCGCCGGGGGACGCGCGGACCGATGCGGGTGACGATCTCGTAGTTGATGGTGTCGGCGGCATCCGCCCAGTCCGTCGCGGACGGTACGCCGAGGGTGGGGTCGCCGAACAGGACCACCTCATCGCCGATCGAGACCGGAGCGTCGCCGACGTCGACGACGAACTGGTCCATCGCGATGCGCCCCACATTCACGAACCGGCGTCCGCCGATCGAGACCGGGAGCTTTCCCGATGCGTTCCGCGGCACCCCGTCGGCGTATCCGAGAGGCACCAGGACCAACGTCGTGTCGCGGTCGGTGCGATGGTCGTAGCCGTAGGAGACGCCGGTTCCTGCGGGCACTCTGCGGACGGCGGCGATCGCACCGCGGAGCGTCATCGCCGGGCGCAGACCGAGCTCCGCGGAGCTGCGGTCGTCGAACGGCGAGAGGCCGAAGAGTCCGACGCCGATGCGCACCGCGTCGAGGCGCATCTCCGGCAGGTCGATGGCGGCGGCCGTCGCAGCGATGTGCCGGATCTCGGGGCGGATGCCGAAAGCCGCCGCCGCGGCGACGCCTTCCTCGAACTTCGCGAGCGCAGCTCTGTCGTCGTCGACCGACGTGTTGGAGAGGTGACTGAACAGCCCGACGATGCGCAGTCGTCCGATGCGCTGGAGGCGCGCGGCCTCGGCCAGCACGCGGCCCCAGTCGGCGGGGGCGATGCCGTTGCGCGACAGCCCGGTCTCGAACTTCAGGTGCACGCCGACCGGACGGTCGACCGCGGCGGCAGCTCCGGCCGCCTCGAGCTGGTCGAACGACGAGATCCCCACCTCGATGTCCTGCGCGGCGGCGTGCTCGAATCGTTCCCCCGGCGCGTGCAGCCACGCCATGATCGGTGCACGCACGCCCTGTCGGCGCAGTTCGAGCGCCTCGGGGATCTCGGCGACGCCGACGCGGGTGGCACCGGCGGAGAGCGCCGCGACGGCCGCCGCCGCCGCGCCGTGGCCGTAGGCGTTGGCCTTCACGATGGCGATCACCTCGACCCCGGTGAGTCGTCGGAAATGACGCACGTTGTCGGCGATCGCGTCGAGATCGATGGTCGCTTCGCGGAACGGGACGGTCACAGCGGTGCTCCTTCGGCGACGACGAACGCTGCGGCGAGACCGGCGTCGTGGGTGAGTGTCAGATGCAGCGTCAGGATGCCGCGTTCCTCGACGACGGCGGCCGTCGAGCCGGAGAGCACGAAATGCGGGCGACCAGACGGCTCCGACGCGATCTCGATCTCGGTCCAGTGCACGCCGTCCGAGCCACCGAGCGCCTTGATCAGCGCTTCCTTGGCCGCGTAGCGGGCGGCGAGGGACGGAAGGCGGAGGGTGCGCTCCGACGGGGCGAAGAGCCGTTCGCGCAATCGCGGCGTCCGTGCCATCGTCCGCTCGAATCGCGGGATGTCCACGAGGTCGATTCCGGTGCCGATGATCACCCGTTCAGCCTACCGAGCCTGATTCCGGTTGAAATCGCCCAAATGGCTCCGTTTCCACTGGAAACGAAGCCATTCGCGCGATTCGAAGGGCGGGTCTACTCGACCGTGACCGACTTGGCGAGGTTGCGCGGCTGGTCGACGTCGAGGCCCTTCGCCGTGGCCAGCGCCATCGCGAAGATCTGCAGCGGCACGACGGCGAGCAGCGGCTCGAACATCGCTCCGGCGAGCGGGATGTGGATGACCTCGTCGGCGAACGGCAGCACGGCGGCGTCGCCCTCCTCGGCGATCACGATCACCCGGGCACCGCGCGCGCGGATCTCCTGGATGTTCGAGACGACCTTGGAGTGCACGAGCGCGGAGTGGCGCGGCGACGGAACCAGCACGAACACCGGCTGCCCGGGTTCGATCAGTGCGATCGGTCCGTGCTTGAGCTCGCCGGCGGCGAAGCCCTCGGCGTGGATGTAGGAGATCTCCTTGAGCTTGAGAGCACCTTCGAGGGCGATTGGGTACCCGACGTGGCGTCCCAGGAACAGCACCGAGCGGGTGTCGGCCATCCACCCGGCGAGCTGGGTGACGTGCTCCTGCTCGCTCTCGAGCACCTGGGCGATCTTGTCGGGAAGCGCAGCGAGTTCGTCGACGTCGACCGAGGCATCGGCGACCGCACCGCGCACCCGGCCCATGTGCAGGCCCAGCAGCAGGAGCGCGGTGATCTGCGCGGAGAACGCCTTGGTCGAGGCCACGGCGACCTCGGGGCCGGCATGGGTGTACACGACGGCATCCGACTCGCGCGGGATCGTGGCGCCCTGCGTGTTGCAGATCGACAGGGTGCGCGCACCGCGTTCCCTGGCGTACTTCACAGCCATCAGGGTGTCCATGGTCTCGCCCGACTGGCTGATCGACACGACGAGGGTGTCGGCGCCGATCACGGGGTCGCGGTAGCGGAACTCGTGGGCGAGCTCCACGTCGACGGCGACACGTGCCCACTGCTCGATCGCGTACTTGCCCACCAACGCCGCGTATGACGCCGTGCCGCAGGCGGTGATGATCACGCGGTTGATACCCACGAAGAGCTCGTCCAGTCCGTCGAGCTCCGGGATGACGACCTGTCCGTCGTGGATGCGACCGCGGATGGTGTTGGCGACGGCCTCGGGCTGCTCTGCGACCTCCTTGGCCATGAAGCTCGACCATCCGCCCTTCTCGGCAGCGGCGGCATCCCACGACACGTCGAACGGCTCGGGCTCGACGGGCGTGCCGGCGAAGTCCATCACCGTGACGGCGTCGGGGGTGATCGAGACGATCTGATCCTGGCCGATCGCAAGCGCCTTGCGCGTGTGCTCGATGAACGCGGCGACGTCGGAGCCGAGGAAGTTCTCGCCCTCGCCGAGTCCGATCACGAGCGGGGAGTTGCGGCGGGCGCCGACCACCAGACCGGGGTGGTCCTGGTGCATCGCCAGCAGGGTGAACGCACCTTCGAGGCGGTTCACGACGCTGCGGAAGGCGAGCTGCAGGTCGCCGCCGTTGCCGGCGTACTCGCGTCCGAGGAGCGCAGCAGCGACCTCGGTGTCGGTCTCACTGCGGAACACGACGCCGTCGGCGAGGAGCTCGTCGCGCAGTGCGGCGAAGTTCTCGATGATGCCGTTGTGGATGACGGCGAGCTTGTCGTCGTCGGCAAGGTGCGGGTGCGCGTTGCCGTCGGTCGGTCCTCCGTGGGTCGCCCAGCGGGTGTGCCCGATGCCGGTCGACCCGTCAGGGAGCGGCGCGTCGGCGAGCGAATCGCGCAGCACGGCGAGCTTTCCCGCCTTCTTGCGCATGCCGAGCGAGCCGCCGCCATCGATGACGGCGACACCCGCCGAGTCGTATCCGCGGTACTCCAGGCGTGCGAGGCCTGCGAGAAGGATGTCCTGGCTGGGGCGCGGGCCCACGTATCCGACGATTCCACACATGCGATCAAGAGTAAGACGAGTTTTTTGCGAGTCGTCCGTACATTCTTCCGCCCCGTCGCGGGTCGCACGCGGGGTCAGAGCTTGCGCAGCAGCACCGTCTCGACATCGTGGTCGGCACCCTTGCGCAGCACCAGGCGCGCGCGGTGCCTGGTCGGCATCACGTTCTCGATGAGGTTGGGCATGTTGATCTCGTTCCAGTAGCCGAGAGCCGTCGTGATCGCCTCGTCGTCCGTGAGGTGCGCGAACACGTTGAAGTAGGACGAGGGGTTGCTGAAGGCCGCCTGCCGGAGTGCGAGGAAGCGGTCGACGTACCACTTCTCGATATGCGACGTATCGGCGTCGACGAAGATCGAGAAGTCGAACAGGTCGCTCACGGCGACATCGTTCGGAGCCGGCGGCGGCTGCAGCACGTTCAGCCCCTCCACGATGACGACGTCGGGGCGACGCACCACGACGTTCGCGTCCGGCACGATGTCGTAGCGCATGTGCGAGTAGAACGGGGCGCGCACCTCGGTGGCACCGCTCTTGACCTCGGTGAGGAACTCGATCAGCGCGCGCCGGTCGTACGACTCGGGGAAACCCTTACGGTCCATGATCCCGCGGCGCTCGAGCTCGGCGTTCGGGTACAGGAAGCCATCCGTGGTGACCAGCTCCACCCGCGGCGTCCCCGGCCAACGGCTCATGAGCTCGCGCAGCAGACGGGCGATGGTCGACTTGCCCACCGCCACGGAACCGGCCACGCCTACGACGAACGGCGTCGTGGTGTCGTCCTCCTGGAGGAAGGAGGAGGTCGCCGCCCCCAGCCGTTTCGTCGCCGTGGCGTACAGGCTCAGCAGGCGGCTCAGGGGCAGGTACACCTCGCGTACCTCGGTGAGCGAGAGACGGTCCCCGATACCGCGGAGCTCGACGACCTCGGTCTCGGTGAGCGGCTGGTCGAGCCCGGCCGCGAGCCGCGCCCATTCCGCGCGTCCGATCTCCCGATAGGGCGACAGCGGCAGTGTGGGGTCGGCGGTGGTCACGGAGTACATCGTATCCGGGGGGCGAGTAGTCTCTTCCCGTGCGCCTGGGAGTCCTCGACATCGGATCCAACACCGTCCACATGCTCGCTGCCGACGTCCGTCCCGGTGGACGGCCGCTCGCGACGACGAGCGATAGGACGGTGCTGCGCCTCATGCGCTATCTCACCCCCGACGGCTCCATCTCGGAGGAGGGCGTCGCCGCGCTCGAGGAAGCGGTCGCGCAGGCACGGCGTGTGGCCGAGAGCGAGCGTGTCGACGCGCTGCTGGCCACCGCGACGAGCGCGGTTCGCGACGCGCGCAATGGCAGCGAGGTCATCGCCCGTATCGAAGCAGCCCTCGGCCAGCCGTTGCAGGTGCTCGACGGTGAGACCGAGGCAGAGCTGACGTTCCTCGCGGTACGGCGCTGGTTCGGCTGGTCCGCCGGTCAGATCCTGCTCCTCGACATCGGCGGCGGCTCGCTGGAGATCGCCGCCGGCGCGGAGGAGATGCCGGACGCGGCCGCGTCCGTTCCGCTCGGCGCCGGACGCATGACGGTGCAGTTCCTGCCGCACGATCCTCCGGGCGAGGCCGAGGTGGAGCGGCTGCGCGCGCACGCGACGACAACCTTGGCCGATGTGCTGCCGCGGTTCGTCGCCCTCCCCCGCCCAGACCATGTCGTCGGATCGTCGAAGGCGATCCGCTCCCTTGCCCGCCTGGTCGGGTACCCGGTACCGGGATGGTCGGGAAGCGAGCGGATGCTGCTCCCCCGCGCCTCCCTCGGGTCGTGGATCCCGCGCCTCGCACGCCTTCCCGCCTCCGCGCGGCAGGAGCTGCCGGGCATCACTCCGGACCGGACGTTCCAGATCGTGGCCGCCGCGGTCTCTCTGCATACGGCGATGACGGCCCTCGACGTCGACGAGCTCGAAGTGTCGCCATGGGCTCTGCGCGAAGGCGTGCTGCTGAGGTACATCGAACAGCTCAGCTGGTCCGCCTCTCGAACCTGAGCGGCGTCCGCCCCTCGAACATGAGCGGAGGACGACGCGGCACGAACACGCCCTGTTGCCGCGTACCTCCGTGCGGGTATCCTCTGACGAAGCGAGCACCTCTCCCGCGGTCGCAGACCGCTGGCGGGAGGTACGAGCCCGGCGAGCCGACCTCATCGTTCGGCGCCGCCCATCGATCATCGGCGTCGGGGGGTGCTGAGTGAGCCCGGGAGAGGCATTGGCCATCGGCTCGGCCGAACTGATCTCGCACGGCGTACGCGCAGTCGACGATCTGTCGACGATCCGCGCGACGCGGCGGACGCCCGGGCCTGTGATCCTGCTGTCGATGCAGGGCACGGCGACCGAACTGGCGATCGACACCACCACTGCGCACCCGCACCACGCCGTCTTCGCCTTCGTGGAGGCAGGGGGAATCTCGGCGAAGGAGCAGCACGGCCCGTGGGTGCCGCTCGGCAACGGGCTCGTGATCGCCCCGCCCGGGATCGACCAACGTGTTCAGTGCGACGGTGCCTGGCGCATCATCGCCGCCTTTGTTCCCCGCTCCGCGCTCGGGTCGTTCGTCGCGACGCTGCCCGCCACCAGTCGAGTCCTCGAAGAGCGGCGCCCGTTGGATCGCGCCATGCAGGCGTTCATCGAGCAGGTCCTCACCGTCGACGACGACGCGACGGCGATCGAGCGATATGCCATGGAGCATCTGATCGTGGAGATGAGCGGAGCGATCCTGCTCGACCGCGTCGACACGGCGTCCCCGCAACGCTCTCCCCACGCCGCGCTGCGCGACCGCGCCATCGCCGTGATCGCACAGCAGTGCGGCGACCCGGCGTTGAATCCTGACCTCGTCGCCCGCGAGGTTCAGGTCTCCCTCCGTCAGCTCCAGCTGGTCTTCGCCGAAGTGGAGAACAGTGTGGCCGGCGAGATCAGACACCAGCGCGCGCGCCGCGCCCGATCGCTTCTCATCGACAGCCGTTTCGATGCGCTGAGCATCGAGCAGGTGTCCCAGCGCTCCGGCTTCCATTCCCCCATCAGCCTCCGTCGCGCGCTCCAGGAGGACTACGGAGCCACGCCGCGGGCACTGCGCGCCCACAGCGGCACGGGATCGCAGAGCGACACGGGATCACGGAGCGGCGAACGCGAGACGGCCGATCGCTGAGATCAGCGATCGGCCGTCGTAGCGTCAGGTCAGGTCAGAGCGACAGGCGCTCTTGGACCACCTCTGCGAGGCGTCCGGCGTATGCATGCACGGATTCGGCATCGGCCGCCTCCACCATCACGCGCACCAACGGCTCGGTGCCGGACTTGCGCAGCAGCACCCGTCCGGAGTCGCCCAGCTCGGACTCGATGTCACGGACGGCTTGCTGCACGACCTCGTCATCGGACACGCGATCCTTGTCCACGTCGCGCACGTTGATGAGAACCTGCGGGTAGACCGTCATCACCGAGGCGAGCTCAGCGATCGACTTCTTCTGCCGCGCCATCTCGGCCACCAGGTGGAGGCCGGTGAGGATTCCGTCGCCTGTCGTGGCGTACTCGCTCATGATGACGTGACCGGACTGCTCACCGCCGAGGGCGTACCCGCCCTCGTTCATGTCCTCGAGCACGTAACGGTCTCCGACGGCCGTCTGGCGCACGGTGATCCCGTGCTCGCGCATGGCGACATGCAGACCGAGATTGCTCATCACCGTGGCGACCAGCGTGTCGTCCGTGAGGTGGCCGCGCTCCTTCATGGACACTGCGAGGATGGCCATGATCTGGTCGCCGTCGATGTGATTGCCCTCGGCGTCCACGGCGAGGCAGCGGTCGGCGTCGCCGTCGTGAGCGATGCCGATGTCGGCCCCGAGACGCACGACGGCCTCGGCCAGGTTGTCCAGGTGAGTCGAGCCGACACCGTCGTTGATGTTCCAGCCGTCAGGGTCGGCACCGATCACGGTGACCTCTGCTCCCGCATCGCGGAATGTCTCCGGAGAGACACCGGAGGCCGCGCCATGGGCGCAGTCGAGCACCACGTGGATGCCGTCCAGCCGGTTCGGGAGCGATCCGAGAAGATGCACCACGTAGCGGTCCTCCGCGTCGGAGAACCGGTCGATGCGACCGACGCCGGCACCCGTCGGGCGCAGCTTGTCGCCGGTCAGCGCTTCTTCGATGCGCAACTCGACCACGTCAGGGAGCTTGCGTCCTCCGCGGGCGAAGATCTTGATGCCGTTGTCGGGCGCAGCGTTGTGCGACGCCGAGATCATCACGCCGAAATCGGCATCGCGATCGGCGACGAGGAAAGCGAGAGCGGGCGTCGGGATGACTCCCGCCTCGAGCACGTCGACTCCGGAAGAGGCGAGACCCGCGGCGACGGCCGCGGCGATGAAATGTCCGGAGACCCGGGGGTCCCGGGCGACCACTGCGGTGAGTCGCTTGCCTTCGGCTTTGCGAGCCTCCGCAGTACGGCCCTGGCCCAGGACGACAGCAGTCGCCTGGGCCAGGGTGAGCGCCAGGTCGGCGGTGAGGGTGCCATTGGCGAGTCCTCGCACGCCGTCCGTGCCAAAGATCGGCATCGGAGCAGTTGACCTTAACGCTTCGAGTACTGAGGCGCCTTACGGGCCTTCTTGAGTCCAGCCTTCTTGCGCTCCTTGACACGGGCGTCGCGCGAGAGGAAGCCGGCCTTCTTCAGGGTCGGACGGTTGTTCTCCTCGTCGATGCCGTTCAGCGAACGGGCGATTCCGAGGCGAAGCGCACCGGCCTGACCCGAGGGGCCTCCGCCGGAGATGCGTGCGATGACGTCGTACGCACCAGCGAGGTTCAGCACGGTGAACGGGTCGTTGATCAGCTGCTGGTGCAGCTTGTTCGGGAAGTAGTCCTCGATCGTGCGGCCGTTGACCGTGATCGTGCCCGAGCCGGGGACGATGCGCACGCGGGCGATGGCCTGCTTGCGACGGCCGACAGCGGCGCCCGGGACGCTGAGGACGGGGCGGGGAGCCGCCTCGACCACGTCGGTCTCGGGAGTCGACGTCGAGAAGTTCTGGGGGGTTTCGGTGGTGTCCTGGATGTCAGCCACGAGTATGTCCTTAAGTCTTTACGGCGCTTACTGGGCGACCTGGTCGAGGGTGTACGGCGTCGGCTGCTGTGCGGCGTGCGGGTGCTCGGCACCGACATACACCTTGAGCTTGGACAGCTGCTGGCGGCCGATGCTGTTCTTGGGGAGCATGCCACGGATGGCCTTCTCGACAGCGCGGACCGGGTTCTTCTCGAGGAGCTCGGCGTAGGTGACCGACTTCAGGCCGCCCGGGTAACCGGAGTGGCGGTAGGCCATCTTCTTCTGGAGCTTCTGACCCGTGAGCGCGACCTTCTCCGCGTTCACGATGATGACGAAGTCACCCGAGTCGATGTGGTTGGCGAAGGTCGGCTTGTGCTTGCCACGCAGGAGCGTTGCGGCGTGCGAGGCCAGACGGCCGAGAACGACGTCAGTGGCGTCGATGACGACCCAATCGCGCTGGACTTCGCCAGCCTTGGGGGTGTAAGTGCGCGTCACGATAGTGCTGCTTTCTTGTGTCGAACGGAGAAGTTCGTGAATCCCACTCCGGGGTGGTTCTTCCCGACAGGGAGGAACACGCCAGTGGAGGGCTCACGTTCGGACGATGCCCCTTCTCCGCGGACGGGGAAAGGCACCAAAGAGAAATCATACGCCACGCCGTGCGTATGCCCAAACCCTGGCCTCAGTCGGGCTTGACCGTGACGAGGATGGGACGGTGATCGCTCGCGCCCTGCGGGAGAGTCGTGATGCGTTCGATCTCGAAGCCGGTCGACGTGGCGAAGTCGTAGTGCCCCCGGAACACGCGGTAGCGCGTATACGTGTGGTCGTCGCTGAGCGACAGCGCATACCCGTGCTCTCGAACGGCCTGACCGAGGTTCTCCTTGAAGATCGGATAGTTGTAGTCCCCGACCATCAACTGCGGCAGTCCCTCGCCGAGCGCAGCGAGCTCGCTGAGGGCGGCGCGGATCTGGTGACGTCGCAACGAGTTCAACGCGGTCAGCGGCGCGGCATGGAAGGAGGCGACGATGAAGTCCTGGCCATCGTCGATGTCGCGCAATCGTGCGCCGAGGACGCGCTCGTGCGCCGGCTTCGCGATGCGGTCGTGCAACGACTTCTTGAGGCCGAGCATGCGGATCGCCTGCAGATGGAATGTGCTCGCTCGATAGAAGAGCGCAAGCCCGAGACGATTGCCCTGCGTGGCGTCAGCCAGCACGAGGTCGCCGATCTGCGCGGGCAGCTCCGGAACATCGCACTCCTGCAGGCAGAGGACGTCGGGATCGTGCGCACGCACGAGCGCGGCGAGTTCGCCGGCTGCCCGGTGCTTCTGGAGGTTGTACGAGATGACCTTCATGATCGTTCCCACGCTACTCCCGACCGCTGTGCGTGGGCTCCGCGCAGCCGCCCGACGGCGTGTCCTGGACGTGATCGGTACCGGCGCCCGTGCCGATGAGGGCGCCGGTACCGACACGCATCGAGCCCTGTGCGGGGATGGGGAGTTGTCCCCATCGACGGTGTTCGTGGGTGCGCCGTAGGGTGGGTGTTGTTCGGGCCGGAGGGGTCCGGTTCTCTCGATTGGCGGAGGTGTGGACGATGGCCGATTTCGGTGCGTCTTATGCGGAGATGGAGCAGGTGGCGTCGTCGCTGTCGCAGGCTCGTGATGACATTCAGGGTCAGTTGGACACGTTGAAGGGTCAGGTGGACACTCTTCTGGGTGAGGACTTCAAGACGCAGCATGCGTCGGGGAAGTTCGGTGAGGGGTACACGGAGTTGACGACGGGTCTGAAGACCGCGGTCGACGGCATCAACGACATGTCCGAGTCGCTGTTGGGCATGATGCGGGCGATCCAGGACCTGGACCAGCAGCTCGCCGGCAGCTGACACAC
>NZ_JARD01000027.1:0-205838 GCF_000708345.1 Microbacterium sp. Cr-K32
ATCTCCCACCCGTTGTCGTGGATGCGATGGTGACAGGTCTCACACAGCAGCACCCCGTTGGAGAGATCGGTCGGCCCGCGATCGCGTGTCCACCAGCGGATGTGATGCGCCCTCGTCATCTCCGGCGGCAATCCGCACATCGCGCATCCCCCGTCACGCTCCACCAACGCCAGCCGTTGCGCCCGGGTGAACAACCGTTTCTCCCGCCCCCAATCGAGAACCTCACTGTCCCCACCGAGAACACACGGGATCACGCCACCCCCGGCCGCCATCCGCCGCGCCGCCCCGACACTGACCGGCTGATCCACACCATCCACGGTCGCCGACCCGGTCCCGGCCTCCAGATCATCCAGACCCACCCGCACGATCACCCTCGCACCCGCCACCGGAACCCGCCGCTCGCACCCGAGCACATGCGCGCAGAACACCGAAAGAGCATCTGCCTGGATCATCGGCACCGTCCGCCGATCCCCATCAGGAGCGCCCGCATCGGGAGCATCCTTCCGCGCCGCGAACACCGCCGTCACGAACCCCCGGATCGCCGTCACCACCGGCGCCGCGGTCTCCACATCGAGAACCGCGTTCAGATGCACCATCCCGTCCCGCTCGAACAGCGACAACGCCCGCCTGCCACGGCACTCTTCCTCACGCGGCTCCACCCCATCCGGGTCAAGCCACGCCTCCACCCGCACCACGAGCATGCGCACACCATCGAGCGCGAGCCCCGACGCCTTCTCCACCAGCATCCGCTCCCCCTCAGCGACGCGCTCCACCCCCGCCACAACCCGGCACCGATCCAGCGCCGCGATGATCACCGCCGCCGCCGGAGCCCCCAGCACCCCCGCATCCAACGCCGCACTCACCAACGGATACCTCGCCGGCAGACGCACCCCCAGAAGATCACTCCGCGGCGCCGTCGCCTCACCCACCCTGACAAGACGCGACGCCTCACCCGTCGACACCCCCGTCGCGGCCGCGATCAACGTCGCCGGACTACGGAAACCCTGCTGCTTCGCCAGACTCCCCGCACCCAACTCCGCACGCGACTCCCGAGCAATACACGCCGCCACCGACACATGCACCGCATCCAACCGACGCCGCAACACCCCGATCGACGCGCTCACCACGACCAACTGCTCCCGCGACAACTCCCCCGAATCCCCCACACCCGCCCACACCTCATCCAAGCGAGACATCGCCTCATGCAACGCGGTCAAATTCGACATACTCGATTTTACCGCGACCACCACCGACATTCGAAGCTATATTCGAATGCATGCCGGCATATCAGCGGTGACACGATCCCTCTCCTGTCCGACGTCGACAGCCCGCTCCCGTCCCGCTCTCGACCGCCATCGATTCCACACGCGCCGGGAATCCTGCACGCCGCCCTCGCGTTCTCCCCCTCGGACCCTCCACGAAAGGCCCCCGATGACAGATCGCCCTCGCCGTTCGGCTTGGCCGCCCCTCCTGCTCGCGATCGCACTGGAGGTCACCGCGACCCTCTCACTACGCGCGGCCGAAGGGTTCACACATCCGCTCTGGCTGATCGTCGTGGTTCTGGGCTACTCCGGCTCACTGTGGCTGCTGTCGGTGGTGCTCGATCGCGGCATGGCCGTCGGGGTCGCGTACGGCATCTGGTCGGCGATCGGAGTCGTGCTGACCGCTGTGCTCGGCACCGTGCTGTTCGGCGAGCTGCTGGGACCGGTGCAGATCGTCGGCGTCGGCGTGATCGTGGTCGGCGTGCTGCTCGTCGAGCTCGGCTCCCACACGCGCGAGACCAGGGAGGTGGCGCCGTGACCTGGCTGCTCCTCTCCCTCGCGATCGCCAGCGAGGTCACCGCGACGTTGAGTCTGCGCGCATCCGAGGGGCTGCGACGTCGCCGTTGGATCCCCGTGATCGTCGTCGGCTACCTCGCGGCATTCACACTGCTCGGCACGATCCTGGCGATGGGAATGCCGGTGGGCGTCGCCTACGGAATCTGGGCCGCCGCCGGCGTCGCACTGACCGCCGTGCTGGGACGAGTGATCTTCAAGGACCACTTCTCGGCGATGATGGCCGTCGGCGTCGCACTCATCGCCGTCGGGGTCGGGATGATCGAGTTCGGCGGCGGGCACTGACGATCGCCAGCGCCGCCGACTGATCGAGCGCCCCGCACCCCTCAGTACTGCGCCGAGAACGCGCCGTCGGACTTCAGCAGTTGCCCGGAGATCCAGCGCCCCTCGTCCGACACGAGGAACTCCACCACCGCAGCCACGTCCGCCGGCTGCCCGAGGCGCCCGAGGGGCGTCATCCCGGCCAGACCCGTGCGCGTCTCGTCGTCCATCCAGCCGGTGTCGATGGGGCCGGGGTTCAGCACGTTCGCCGAGATCCCGCGCGGACCGAGCTCGCGCGCCGCAGAGATCACGAGGCGGTCGAGGGCACCCTTGGATGCGCCGTACGGGAGGTTGCCGGTGACGTGGTCGCTGGTGAGCGCGAGGATCACTCCCCCATCGTCGCCGATCTGCCGCGCGAACGCGGCGATCAGCAGCAGAGTCGCCCGCGCGTTCACGGCGACGTGCAGGTCGAAGCTCTCGGCGGTCGTGTCGAGGATGCCCGACTCCACGTCGTGCGCGTGGCTCAGGATGAGGGCGGTGATCGGTCCGTGCGCGGCGGTGACCTCGGCGATCAGCGCCTCCGGTCCCTCGTGCGTCGAGAGGTCGGCCGGGTGGTCGGCATCGTGCAGGTCGCTGGTGACGACGGTCCATCCGGCGGCGCGCAGTCGAGGGACGATGCCGGCGGCGATGCTGTCGGCACGGGCGGCACCGGTGATCAGAGCGAGGGGCATGCCGCCACGCTATCGGAACCCGGAACTCCCCTCACGTCGCCAGGCACATCAGGGCGACCCCGGCGGCCAGCGCCCACGATTCGGTCGCGACCAGTCGCGCGGTGCGCCCGTGATGGACGGGCTCGACGAACCAGTCCGCCACGACGGTCCACAGCACCACGCCGATCACGCCGGCGACGATCAGGACCGACAGCAGCCCCGAGAGACCTCCATGACCTCCGTGCGCCCCCGCACCGGCCTCTGGAGCCTCGCCTGTCACCGCACTCTCGAACGCGCAGACGGCGAGGAGCAGGGCGATGAGCGCACGACGGAAGCACTCGCCGGCAGCCGAGGTTCCGCGCACCCCCACCGTGCCGAGCATGGCGGAGAGCAGAAGCACGACCCCCAGTCCCAGACCGACCATCGGGGCATCTCCGGCGAGCGCCGCCACGAGCATCGCGGCCGCCATGACCAGCACGGCCTGTCGACCCTGCCACGGCACGGCGCGCCCAGCGATCAGCGAGGCCACCGCCGCGACGACGGCCGCACCGACGAGCAACCAGGGCGCCGCCGGAACGAGATCATCCACACCCGAATCCTATTGACGCAGGAGCACCCCAGGGCCACGTCCGGCGTCCGGAATCAACACCGCGCCCAGCGCCCGAGACGCAGGTGCGTGCCGAGATCAGGTGCGTATGAAGATCAGGCGAGTGCCGCGATCGCGTCGCGAAGGATGCCGTCGGCCTCGTCGAGGGCGGATGCCGCATCCTCGGGCGTCGCGTCGGCGGCGAGCATGAGGAGTGCGAGCTTGACCGAGCCGTCCGCCGCCTGCAGCGCCCCGGCCGCCTGATCGGTGTCGACGCCGGCGAGCTGCGACACCGTGCGGATGGAGCGGGCGTGGAGCTTCTCGTTCGTGGCCAGCAGGTCGACCATCACCCCTCGATATGTCTTGCCGAGGTTGATCATCGACAGCGTGGTGAGCATGTTGACGACGAGCTTCTGCGCGGTGCCCGACTTGAGCCGAGTGGATCCGGAGATGAACTCGGGACCGGTGACGACCTCGATCGCGATCTCGGCGGCCGTACCGATCTCGGAGTCGGCGTTCGAGGCGATCGCGACAGTGAAGGCGCCGACGCTGCGCGCGTATGTCAGCCCTCCCACGACATAGGGGGTGCGGCCGGATGCCGAGATGCCGACCACCGTGTCGCTCTCCGAGAGTGCGAGCCTCCGCAGCGAAGCCTCCGCGGCGGTGTCGTCGTCTTCGGCGTTCTCCACGGCCGAGCGGATCGCGGTCTCTCCGCCGGCGATCAGACCGACCACCATCGAGGGATCGGTGCCGAAGGTCGGCGGGCACTCGCTCGCGTCGAGCACGCCGATACGGCCTGCCGTGCCGGCGCCGATGTAGATGAGGCGCCCCCCGCGCCGGAACCGCGCGGTGATGCCGTCGACGGCGGCCGCGATCTCCTCGGCGTGCTCGGCGACGGCCTCGGGCACCCGCCGGTCCTCGGCGTTCATGCGCCGGACGAGCTCAGCGGTGCCGAGCAGGTCGAGGTCGCCGCGCTCGGTCGTCGAGGCCTCGGTGTCGAGACGGTCGAGCACGGAGAGGAGGGCGGCGAGGCGGGAATCGTCATTCGGCACGGTGGACGAACCTTTCGTGGGGGAGGTCGGTGCGGCGTGCGAGCAGCAGCGCACCGTCGAGGGCGTCACCGCGCGCGGGGACGACCCGACGCCCGGCAGCCTGCAGGGAGGAGGTGAGGCACTCGCGGAACCACGAATGCGCGGTGAGTCCGCCATGGAGCACGACGTCGGCCGTGAGCGCGGACGCGGCGGACGCCGTCGCCGTGAGCAGTCGGATCCCCTCGGTGACGATCGCGCCGGCGACGACGTCGCCCGACTGCGCGGCGTCGAGGACGAGCGGGGCGAGCGTCGCGAGGCGCCGAGGGAGCGGACCGCCGCCCGCGAGCCAGGACTGGATGTCGGTGACCGCGCCGACGGGCTCGGCGATGGCCTCGGTGAGCACTGTGCCCGGCGCCAACCCGTCGTCGGCGCGCAGCACCGCACGCAGCGCTTCGCGCCCGAGCCACGAACCGCTGCCGAAGTCGCCGAGTTCCGGCCCCCAGCCGTCGATGAGCCGTGCGTCGTCGGCGTCGATGCCGAGCGCCGCCGCTCCGGTGCCCGCGATGAGGAGCACTCCCCCGGCCCCGTCGAGCGCACCCGCGTGGGCCGTGACCACGTCGGAGGCGACGGCCACCGCCGCACCGCTCGCGGCCGCGAGCCGGAAAGACAGTTCCTGCGCAGCCTCCGGCGCCATCCACGCCCCCGCGGCACCGACGCCGATCACGTCGAGCCGATCATCCTCGAGGAGCGGGAGGATGGCGTCGAACGCGCTGGCCACCCCGCCTGCTGCGGCCAGGCCGGGAGCGCCGACACCGTCACGTTCGATCCGGCCCTCGGCGTCGGAGACCAGGACACGACACCGCGACTTGCCGAGATCGACGGAGGCGCTCTTCTGCACGCTCATCGGCTCTCCTCGGATCGGCGGAAAAAGGCTATGAAAAGAGACTACATGCGAAGTAGACTCTGCAAAAAGAATTTTCACCGCACCGGCGGCACCGCACGATGGAGGACCGATGAGCATCCAGTCGACGATCGAAGCCGCGGCTTCCACGCTCACGCCGTCGCTCGCCCGCATCGCGCTGGTCGTCCGGGAGAACCCCTCGGTCGTCATCGACAACACGATCAACGAGCTGGCCGCGGAATGCGAGACCTCGGTCGCGTCGGTCGTGCGCTTCTGCCGCGCCATCGGCTTCAGCGGCTACGCGCCGCTGCGTATGGCCCTGGCCGCCGAGCTCGGCAAGGAGGCGGCGCAGTTCTCGGCACGCGGAGCCTACGGGTCGGAGATCTCCGACGACGACACCCTGCAGGAGGCGGTGTCGAAGGTCGCGGCTCTCGAACTGCTGGCGATCGAGGAGACCGTCGCCCGTCTCGACTTCGCCGTGCTCGAAGCCGCGGTCGATGCGCTCGACCGCGCCGACCGCATCCTCCTCTACGGGCTCGGCGCCAGTCGGTTCGTGGCCGAAGACCTCACCCACAAACTCCTGCGCGTCGGTCGGAACGCGCACATGCCGGCAGACCCGCACGAAGCCGTGGCCGTCTCGGTGCTCCCCACCGCCCTGACCGTCGCGATCGGCTTCTCGCACTCGGGCTCGACACTCGAGACGGTGCGCTTCCTGGAGACCGCACGCGCCAGCGGTGCCGCCACGATTGCTGTCACCTCGGCCAAGGATTCTGCCCTCGCGCGTGCGGCCGATCACCCGCTCTTCACCGAGGTGCGCGAATCGACCTTCCGCGCCGGTGCCATGGTGAGCCGCATCGCCCAACTCACGCTCGTGGACTGCCTGTTCATCGGCGTCGCGAAGCGTCGATACGCCGAGACCGTCGATGCTCTGCAGCGCACGGGCCAGGCCACCCGCGCCCTTCGCGGCTGAGGAAGGCGGCGGACGGACCACGCCGGTGCCGAACGCGAGCGAGCCGCCCCGACCCGAAGGTCAGGACGGCTCGCCGTTCCACGACGGTGAGCGTCGTGAAGAGGGTGCGTGTTACTGGTACGACTTCACGATCTCGAGGAGGCTCGGGACGTTGGCGTAGGCCTCAGCCGCGTTCTCCTTCGTGACGATGATCGGGTCGAGCAGGTAGGCCGGAACGACCTTCACGCCGTTGTCGTACTGCTCGGTGTCGTTGACGTCGACCTTCTCACCCTTCTGCAGCTGGCCGACCATCTTGATCGACTGCTCGACGAGGAGCGTGGTGTCCTTGTTGATCGTGGAGTACTGCACACCCTCCATGATCGACTTGACCGACTCGACCTCGGAGTCCTGACCCGTGACCACCGGGACCGGCTTGCCCGCACCCTGCACCGAGGTGATGATGGCGCGAGCGAGGGTGTCGTTCGGGGACAGGACGCCGTCCAGCGTCTCGGAGCTGTACGTCGACGTCAGGATCGAGTCCATGCGGCGCTGTGCGTTCTCCGCCTTCCAGCCCTCGGTCGCCGTCTGGGCGATCTCGGTCTGACCGGACACGACCTTCAGCGTGCCGTCGTCGATCTTCGGCTGAAGCACGTCCATCGCACCGTTGAAGAACACGGCCGAGTTCGCGTCATCGGGCGAGCCCGAGAACAGCTCGATGTTGTACGGAGCTTCATGACCCGCGCGCTCGGCGAGCCCGTCGAGCAGAGCCTGACCCTGCAGCTGACCGACCTTGAAGTTGTCGAACGCGACGTAGTAGTCGACGGCTTCGGTGTTCTCGATCAGACGGTCGTAGGCGATGACGGTGACGCCGGCGTCACGGGCGGCCTCGACCTGCGTCGCGAGCTGCTTGCCGTCCTTCGCACCGATGATGATGACCTTGGCGCCACCGGTGACCATCGCCTGGATCTGGTTCTGCTGCTCGGCGACCGTGTTGCTGGCCGGCGCGTACTGCACGTCAGCCTTGAACCCGGCCTTCTCCAGGCCGTCCGTGAACAGCTGACCGGCGAGGACCCAGTTCTCCGAGGTCTTGTCCGGAAGGGCGACGCCGATCGTGGCATCGGCGGCGAAGCCCTTGGCCTCGTCCCCCGATCCGGAACCGGTGTCACCGCCGCGCTCCGAGGAGCAGCCGGTGAGGGCGAAGGCGCCCGCGACGACAAGCGCTGTCGCCGACAGAAGAATCTTCTTCATGTGATCTCTTTCTCTGGTGTGTGAAGGTCCAGGTGCGCGTGCGGTACGCGCCTGGGCCCCTACTATCCGCGCGTCTCTTCGACGGCGGGGGCTTCGTACTTCTGGCTCGTGGGGTAGTTCGTCTTGGTCGGATCGAACGTGTCGGTCGCCGGGTCCTGCTTGCGGCCGAAGCGACGCGTGAGGAATCCGATGATCGACGGGCGGCCCTGCTGCTTGTTCCAGACGTCGACCCCGACGGCGAACAGGAGCACGAGGCCCTTGATCATGGAGACCACGTCGGCTCCGGCGCCCAGGAGGGCGAGGCCGTTGTTGAGGAACGCCATCACGAGACCACCGATGATCGACCCGATCACGGTTCCGATTCCACCGGAGACGGCTGCGCCACCGATGAAGACAGCGGCGATGGCATCCAGCTCCCAGCCGTTGCCGTCCTGCGGGCCGGAGGCCGTCGCCCTGGCGACGTAGATCATGCCGGCCAACGAGGCGAGCACGGACATGTTCATCATCACGAAGAAGTCGACCCAGCGGTCCTTCACACCCGACAGTCGCGCGGCCTGCCGGTTGCCGCCGACCGCGTAGATGTGGCGACCGAAGACGGTGTTGTTCGTGATGAACGAGTAGAGGATGACGAGGGCCAGCAGGATGATGCCCGAGATCGGGAAGCTGGTGCCCTCGCGCCCGGTGGCGAACAGCCAACCGGCGACGAGGATCACGACCGAGATGAGCACGACCTTGGTGACGCTCACCCAGAGCGGCGCCATGTCGGCGCCCATCTTGTGCTGGATGCGACGGGTGCGGATCTCCCAGAACACGATCCACGCGACGCCGGCGAGAGCGAGGAGCATGGTGAAGACGTTGAAGGGCACCGGGATGAACGACAGCTCGGGAAGGTATCCCGCGCCGATGACCTTGAAGCCCTGCGGCACCGGAATCGACAGCGAGTCGCCCACCGCCTGGTTCGCCCCTCGGAAGAACAGCATGCCGGCCAGCGTCACGATGAACGCCGGCACCCCGACGTAGGCGACCCAGAATCCCTGCCAGGCACCGACCAGCACGCCGACACCGAGACCGAGGAGAATGCCCAACGGCCAGGGGAGGTTCCAGTCCTGCATGGCCTTGGCCACGACGATGCCCGTGAACGCGGCGACGGATCCGACGGAGAGGTCGATGTGACCCATGATGATGACCATCACCATGCCGATGGCCAGGATCAGGATGTACGAGTACTGGTTGACGACGTTGATCAGGTTGCCGGAGGACAGCGTCAGTCCGGTGCCCTTGAAGATCCACGTCAGCACCTGGAAGACGACCAGGATCACGACCAGGCTGCCGAGGATGCCGAACTGACGGAGGGTCGACTGCCCTCCCCCGAACATCTTCGTGATGTCCTTGAAGTGGAAGCCGCGCTTCGTTGCGGTGGTGTCGGTGGTCATGCGGATGCTTTCTGGGTCGCGGAGGTCATGCTGCGCATGAGGTCCTCAGGTGTCGCCTGGTCGGCCGGGATGCAGTCGGTGACCCGACCTTCGAAGACGGTGTAGATGCGGTCGGAGATGCCGAGGAGTTCGGGGAGCTCGCTGGAGATGACGATGACGCCCTTGCCCTGAGCCGCGAGTTCGTTGATGATCGCGTAGATCTCGTACTTCGCACCGACGTCGATGCCACGCGTGGGCTCGTCGAGGATGAGCAGGTCGGGGTCGGTGAACATCCACTTCGCCAGCACGACCTTCTGCTGGTTCCCACCGGACAGCTTGCCGACACCCTCTTCGACGGAGGGCGTCTTGATGCGAAGCGCCTTGCGATAGCGCTCAGCCACCGAGAACTCCTCACGGGAGTCGACGACGCCGTTGTGCGCGATCTTCGAGAGCTTCGCCGCGACGATGGACCGCTTGATCGTGTCGAGCAGGTTGAGTCCGAGCACCTTGCGGTCCTCGCTGACGTACGCGAGCCCGTGCTTGATCGCCGAGGCGACGTCGTGCAGGGCGACCTCCTGGCCGTCCTTGATCAGGGTGCCGGAGAGGAAGGTGCCGTAGGAGCGCCCGAAGATGCTCATCGCGAACTCGGTGCGACCCGCGCCCATGAGACCGGCGATGCCGACGACCTCGCCGCGGCGCACGTTGATGTTCGAGCCCTTGACGACCATGCGCTCCGGCACGGTCGGGTGCTGCACCCACCAGTCCTTGACCTCGAAGAACACCTCGCCGATCTCGGGGGTGCGATCCGGGTAGCGGCTCTCGAGCGAACGACCGACCATGCCGCGGATGATGCGATCCTCGTTGATCTCCCCGCGTGAGATGTCGAGCGTCTCGACCGTGCGGCCGTCTCGGATGATCGTGATCTCGTCGGCGATCTGCTCGATCTCGTTGAGCTTGTGGCTGATCATGATCGACGCGATGCCCTTGGCCTTCAGCCCCAGGATCAGGTCGAGCAGGTGCTGCGAGTCGTTCTCGTTGAGGGCAGCGGTCGGCTCGTCGAGGATGAGCAGCTTGACGTCCTTGTTCAGCGCCTTGGCGATCTCGATGAGCTGCTGCTTGCCGACGCCGAGGGTCTTGATCGGCACGTCGGGGTCTTCGCTCAGCCCGACGCGGGCGAGGAGCTCGATGGCCCGCTCCTTCTGAGCCGTCCAGTCGATGCGTCCGCCGCGCTGGATCTCGTTGCCGAGGAAGATGTTCTCGGTGACCGAGAGTTCGGGGATGAGCGCGAGCTCCTGGTGGATGATCGCGATACCCGCCTGCTCGCTGGCCGCGATGTCCCTGAACCGCTGCTCCTCACCGTAGAGCAGGATCTCGCCGTCGTAGGTTCCGTAGGGGTAGACCCCGGACAGAACCTTCATCAGGGTCGACTTCCCGGCGCCGTTCTCCCCGCAGATCGCGTGGATCTCGCCGGCGCGGACGGTGATGGAGACGTCGGCCAACGCCTTGACCCCAGGGAACTCCTTGGTGATGCTGCGCATCTCCAGGATGGGGCCTGACACGGTAGGCAACGTTGCTGTGGTGCTCACGGATCTTCCTCGCGACGTGCGGTCACCTTCGATGTGACCGTTCACATCGGTATATCGTCGTCTTCCGTGGGACCGGTGTCAAGTCGGCACCGGCAATTCGAATCCGGACCGTGACACTGTTGCTGCCGGCGCCATCTCGATCCACCACGCGACGGCACGGATCGAAAGGATTCGATGAATTCGAGCGGCGCGCCAGCGCTGCACGGAACGCGTCAGCGGATCGCGGCGGACTCGCGCGCGCGCAGGATCGTCTGCAGCGGCCCGAACGTCGGCGGCTGCTCCCCCCGGATCTGCGCGAGCAGGATGCGCACTGCTCGACGACCGAGCTCGGGGAAGTCCTGGTGCACGGTGCTGAGCGTGGGAGCAACGTGCGCCGCGACCGGGATGTCGTCGAAGCCGATGACGCTCACATCGTGCGGCACCCGCACACCGGAATCACGGAAACCGTGCATCAGCCCGATCGCCATCAGATCGTTCGCGGCGAACACCGCAGTGAAGTCACGCCGGAGCGACAGCTCCTTGCCGGCGAAGTAACCGAAGTCGGCCGTCCAGTCGCCGCGGATCGGCGGGAACGTCGGCAGATCGGCCTCGCGCAGACCGTCGAGATAGCCGCGCATCCGCGACTCCGCCTCGATCCAGTCCTGGGGGCCGGCCAGGTGCAGGATGTCGCTGTGACCGAGCGAGATCAGGTGCTCGGTCGCCGCTTTGGCACCCGCGACCTGATCGGCGGACAGGCTCACGCCATCGGAACCCGAAGCCGTCTGCAGGGTCACGAACGGCATGTCGACCGACATGCCGCGCAGCACATGGAACACCCGCACCTGCGGGGCGAGCACCACGATGCCGTCGGCCTGCTCACGCGACAGCTGCCGCACCGCGTGGCCGATCGCCTCCGGCGTCGTGTCGGCGAGGTTCAGGGTCGAGACCGAATAGCCCTCCTCCCGCGCCGCATCCTCGATGCCGGCGATGGACGAGGTGGGTCCGAACTCGCCGATCGTCGCGGACAGGATCCCCAGCATGTTCGACTTGCTGGTGACCAGGGCGCGCGCGGCGAGGTTCGGCCGGTAGTCGAGGACCGAGATGGCATCGAGCACCTTGGCCTTCGTCTCGGGCCGGATGCTCGGATGATCGTTGAGCACCCGGGAGACCGTCTGATGCGAGACCCCGGCCAGTCGCGCGACGTCGCGGATACTCGGCAGCCGCGCACGCTCGGAGGCGGTGGACATCACTTGCCTCCTTGCGTGTGCACGGTCACATCCCCACTACATTATGTCGGTCGACGCCGGCGCGTGCACCTCTCGACGGCGGGACCGTCGCCGAACGGCTTGTGCCCGGGCACCGGAACGACCCCCCGGTTTCGTCGGGCGGCACCGGATCCGCTCCGGCCCGCATGGCATGGTGACGACGTGGACACTCTGCTGCGCGGCGGGCGCGTGATCGACCCGAAGACGGAGACCGACCGGATCACCGATCTGCTGATCGCGGGCGGGCGGGTGGCGGCGGTCGGCGACGGGCTCACGGCGCCACCCGATGGCGAGGTCGTCGATGCCGCCGGCCTCATCATCGGGCCGGGTTTCGTCGACCTGCACAGCCACGTGCACTCGATCGCGGGGCACCGGCTGCAGGCAATGGACGGTGTCACCACCGCCCTCGACCTCGAAGCAGGGCTCATGCCGATCGCCGAGGCCCTCGCGCGCGCCGCGGCCGACGGGCGCCCCCTGAACTACGGGTTCTCGGCCTCCTGGTCGCAGGCACGGGCATACGCGCACCTCGACCGGGTGCCCGTCGCCGACTTCACCGCGTCGATGGATCTGCTCGGCACGCCCGAGTGGCAGCGCTCCTCCTCCCCCGCGGAACGCCGCCGCTGGCTCGGTCTGCTCGAAGACGAGCTGGGGGCGGGGGCTCTCGGCATCGGCGTTCTCATGGGATACGCACCACGGTCCGATCCCGACGAATATCTCGACCTCGCACGTCTGGCCGCCGCAGCGCACGCCCCGACCTTCACGCACGTGCGGGAGCTGATCGAAGCCGACCCCCGCACGCCGATCGACGGCTCGGAAGAGCTCGTGCGCGCCGCTGCCGAGACAGGGGCCGCGATGCACCACTGCCATGTGAACAGCACCTCGCTGCGCCACGTCGACCGCGTGCTGGGCCTGCTCGACCGCAGCCGCGCCGCCGGATCCCGCGTCACCGTCGAGGCGTACCCCTACGGGGCCGGCAGCACGGCGATCGGCGCCTTCTTCCTGGCGCCGGAGAAGCTCCCAGGGCTCGGCATCACTCCACGGTCTCTCGTGCTCGTCGACACCGGCGAGCGCATCGCCGATGAGGCCCGCCTGCGCGAGGTACGCGCGACGGACCCCGGCGCCACCTGCATCGTCACGTTCCTCGACGAGGGCGACCCGTTCGACCGCGCACACCTGCACCGCGCCCTGGCCTACCCGGATTCGATCGTGGCGAGCGATGCGATGCCGATCTCGTGGAACGCGAGCGGCGGACGCACCGTGTACGAACAGCGCGACTGGCCGCTCCCCGCGGGCGGCCACACTCATCCGCGCACCGCGGGCACCTTCGCGAAGTCGTTGCGGCTCATGGTTCTCGAGAGCGGCACGTGGAGCTGGCTCGAGGCCTTCCGCCGCTGCTCGTTCCTCCCCGCGCGGGTCCTGGACGAGGTCTCGTCCGGCATGCGGGGCAAGGGACATCTGGCGGTCGGCGCGGATGCCGACATCGTGGTGATCGACCCGACGACGTTGACCGACAGGGCGAGCTACGCCGACCCGATCCGACCGTCGCGGGGCGTTCGGGAGCTCTACGTCCACGGCACTCGCGTCGTGCACGAAGGAGAGATCGTGACCGCAGCCCTACCGGGCCGCGCCGTACGAGGGGATGCCGCATGAACGACGACCTGCAGGAGTTCTTGGACGCCACCGCCGCAGACCTGGGCGTCCCCGGCGCGGTCGTCGGTGTGATCGACGGGGATCGGGAGCTCATCGCGACGACCGGCGTCGCCGCGGTCGATACCGGCGCCGCGGTGACGGAGAGCACCCTGTTCCAGGTCGGCTCGACCTCGAAGACCTTCACGGGAACCGTCGCGATGCACCTGGTCGAGAACGGCGCGCTCGACCTGGACACACGCGTGGTCGACGTGCTCCCCGACTTTCGTCTCGCCGACGGGGAGGCCCTCGCGGCGCTGCGCATCCGGCACCTCCTCACGCATTCCGGAGGGTTCCTGGGTGACGCGGATGATCGGCCAGGGTGGGATGACGACGCCCTCGCCCGCAACGTGGCCACCTTCTCCGATCTTCCGCAGTTCTTCGCGCCCGGTACCATCGCCTCGTACAGCAACGCCGGCATCCGGCTGCTGGGTCGCGTGATCGAGACGATCACGGATGAGACGTTCGAGCAGGCGGTGCAGCGCGTCGTCCTCGATCCGCTGGGCATGACGGAGACGTTCTTCTTCCCGTGGGACGTGATCGCTCGCCCCCATGCCGTGGGGCACGTCCCCGGCGAGAACGGAGCGATGGCGACGTTCCCGCACTGGCCCTTGACTCGCGACATCGCGGCCGAGGGCGGCATCGTGTCGTCGGTGCGCGATCAGCTCACCTACGCCCGTTTCCAGATGCGCGGCGAGTCCGAGGGCACGCCACCCGTGGGCGACGCGACCCGGCTCCTGATGCAGCAGCCCCACCTCGCCGCCGGTCCGCCCATCGACGCGATCGGTCTGCCCTGGCTGCTCAGCCGACACGGTTCGGCTCGCGTCGTGATGCACGGGGGGAACATCTCCGACACGCAGCTGAGCGAGTTCGTGATGGCTCCGGAGGAAGACCTGGCCGTCACCGTGCTGACCAACAGCGGCAGCGGCAAGGCGCTCGGGGCGCAGCTCGTCGACTGGTGCTTCGCACGGCTTCGCGGCATCGAGAAGCCCCCCGAGACGGCAGAGCTGCACGCGGTGGAGCTGCTCGAGGAGATGGTCGGCACCTACGACGCCGGGCAGTGGCGCTACGACGTCACCCGTGTCGGCGATGCGCTCGAGTTCGCGATGGTGCTGCGTGAGGACATCGCCGCCCTCGGCATCCCGGCCCGCCCGCCGCTGCGGCTGCGCGTGCGCGCCGACGGCGCCCTCATCACCGACGCCGATCAGCCCGTCGGGCGCGTGCTCGACGCGACTGAGGGTGGTCCCGAGCTGCTCCACGTGGGCATGCGCGCCGTGCGACGCCGCTGACCGCCGATCCTTCGTCCGAGCGCACCAAGGTCTGGGGAAGTCTCGTCGCCGGGCACCAACGAGGCGATGGAGCACGCGAATAGTCTCGGCCCCATCGCCGTCGCCCGAAGACGACGGCCCCACTCGACGAAGAGGAGCGCACGTGTCCGACCTGAACGAAATCGGCAGCTGGGTGCGGGAGAACCTTCCCACGATGCTGGCCGACGCGCACATCCCCGCGGCATCCGTCGCGATCCTGGCCGGTGGCGAGATCTTCACCACCGCAGCCGGGATCCTCAACCGCAACACCGGCGTCGAAGCCGACGAGGACTCGGACTTCCAGATCGGCTCGATCACGAAGACGTGGACCGCGACGCTCATCATGCAGCTCGTCGACGAGGGTCTGCTCGACCTCGATGCCCCGGTGCGCGACACCGTGCCCGCGTTCGCGATCGGCGATGACGCGGCGGCGAGCGCGATCACCCCCCGCCAGCTGCTGAGCCACGTGAGCGGGTTCGAGGGCGACCTCTTCAACGACACGGGTGTCGGCGATGACGCGGTCGAGAAGTATCTCGCGACGATCGCCGACGCTCCGCAGCTCTTCGCCCCCGGCGAGCGCTTCTCGTACAACAACGCCGCATTCGTGGTGCTCGGCCGCATCGTCGAGGTGCTGCGCGGCACGTCGTACGACCAGGCGCTGCGCACGCATCTCGCCGCCCCGCTGGGCCTCACGCACGTGGCCACGACGGCCGCCGAGGCGATCATGTTCCGTGCAGCGCTCGGGCACATCCCCGCCGAGAGCGGCGATGAGCCGGTCCCCGCGCCGGTGTGGAGCCTGGTGCGCTCGAACGCCCCGGCCGGATCGATGCTCGCCATGACGGCACGCGACCTCGTGACCTACGCCCGCATGCACCTCGACGGCGGGGTCTCCGCCGACGGCACGCGGGTGCTCTCGGAGCAGAGCGTGCGAGCGATGCAGGAGCGGCAGGTCGATCTGCCGGAGCTCGGCCTGATGGGCGATGCCTGGGGCCTCGGCTGGGAGATCTTCGACTGGGACGGCGGACCCGTGATCGGGCACGACGGCGGCACGATCGGACAGAACGCGTTCCTGCGGATGGTCCCTGGCGCGGGGGTCGCGGTGGCCGTGCTCACGAACGGCGGGCGCACGGTCGACGCCTATCACGCGATCACATCGAAGGTGCTGGCGGCTCTCGCCGGGGTCACCGTACCCGCGCTCCCCTCGGTTCCGGAGTCACCGGTGCCGATCGACCTCGAACGGGTGCTGGGCACCTACTCGTCGTCGGTCTCCGACTCGACGGTGCGCGTCGACGACCAGGGTCGCATCTGGCTGGAGCGCACCATGAAGGGCATCTTCGCCGAGCTGGGTCCGGCTCCCGAACCGGTGGAGCTCGTCGGCTGGGCCGGCGACACCCTGCTCCCTCGCGAACCGCAGAACGGCATGCACATGCCGCATGCGTTCGTCGGCGACGACGGCAGCGGCCGCGCGCTGTACCTGCACACCGGACGCGCCGATCGCCGGGTGGACGCGTGACCATCACGACGACCCCGGCATCCGAGACGTCGGCGCAGATCGCCGAGATCTTCGCCGGCGCGGGAGCCATGGGCTTCCTGCACGCGCGGGAGATCGGCGTGGCCGACGGTCCCGAGGTGACCGTCGGCGCCGACGATCCGGTGGTGCTCGCCTCGGTCTTCAAGATCCTGGTGCTCACCGCCTACGTGCGGGCGGTCGCCGCGGGCGAGCTCGACCCGACGGCCCGCACGACCGTGACGGCGCGCTACCGGATCGGCGGTGTGGGCACCGCCGGCTTCGCGGACGACGTCGAGGCCAGTTGGCGCGACCTGGCGCTGAACATGATGTCGATGAGCGACAACGCGGCCACCGACGTGATCTACCACCGCCTCGGAACCGAGGCGGTGGACCGGGTCATCGCCGACCTGGGGTTGGCGGACACCCGACTCATCGGATGCTGCGAAGACCTGTTCGCCTCGGTGATCGCCGACCTCGGCGGTACCACGGACAGCCACCTGGACGAGCTGTTCACCGGCGCGACCGCAGAGCAGATCCTCGCGCTCGACGCGGTGCAGCCGCTGCGGACCTCGCACTCCACGCCGCGGGATGTCACCACACTGCTGAATGCCCTGTGGACCGACACCGCAGCCCCGGCCGAGGCCTGCCGTCAGGCGCGCGACATCATGGCGCTGCAGATCTGGCCGCATCGGCTGACCGCCGGATTCCCCGGCGAGGTGCGCATCGCCGCGAAGACCGGCACGCTGCCCACCTGGCGCAACGAGGCCGGCGTCGTGACCTATCCCGACGGCCGTCGGTACGCGGTGGCCGTGTTCACCCGGGCCGCCTCGCTCGCCGACCGGCAGCCGCTCGTCGACGCCTCGATCGGCCGTGCCGCCTTCGCCGCCGTCGAGGCCCTGCGCACACAGACCGTCTGATCCGCACTCCCCCTGCACCACCGCACTCCCCCTGCACGACCCACCTGCACCATCCCGAACACTGCTGGAGGCTTCTGATGCGTTCTCGTACCCCGCTGATCGCGCTGCTCGGCGCTGCGGCGCTGGCCCTGACATCCTGCGCCGCGGGCGCCCCACCGAGCGGAGGCGACGGCGCCGACGGCGTGCTCGCCGACGGCAAGACCTTCACCTCGGTGATCTCCACCGATCCGGGCAGTCTCGATCCGTTCGTCACCGTGATGTCGGTGGCGCGATCCATCGACCGTTTCCTCTACGCACGGCTCGTGGAAGTGCTGGAGGACGGCAGCATCGCCTCAGGCCTCGCCGACTCCTGGGAGGCGGACACGACCACGGCGACCTTCACGCTGCGTGACGGCATCACCTGTGAAGACGGCACCCCGCTGACGGCGACCGATGTGGCGGCGAACATCACCCACATCGGCGACCCCGCCAACGGCTCTCCTCTGGTCGGGCTGCAGGTGCAGCCGGGCACCAGTGCCGTGGGTGACGACGCCACCGGCACCGTGACGGTCACCAGCGGACGACCGGACTCGTTCCTGATCGAGAACATCGGGAGCATCTCCATCGTCTGCGGCTCGGTGATCGACGACCCGGATGCGCTCGCGAAGGGCGCCGGCGCGACCGGGATGTTCACCATGACCGAGGTCGTGCCGAACAGCCAGTACACGCTGACCCGCCGCGACGACTTCACCTGGGGACCCGACGACTGGGACCCGAAGCAGAAGGGTCTCCCCGACGCGGTGGTGTTCCGGGTGGTCCCGAACGAGACGACCGCCACCAACCTGCTGCTCTCCGGTGAGGTCAACGCCGCTCTCGTGATCGGCCCCGACAACCAGCGCCTGAAGGACGCGGGCCTGTTCCACACCGAGATCCCGACCCCGGCGGGGCAGTTCATCTTCAATCAGGCGGAGGGACGCCCCACGGCTGATCAGGCCGTGCGCGAAGCGCTGATCGAAGCCCTCGACCTCGACCAGATGCGCCAGGTGCTCGGCAGCGGCGCCGGCACCGTTCCGACGGGTCTCGTGACCGTGTCGCCGAACCCCTGCCGCGCCGACGTGCTCACGGGCTTCATGCCGGAGTTCGATGCGACGGCCGCCGCCGCCGCCCTCGACAGCGCCGGGTGGAAGGCCGGCAGCGACGGGGTGCGCACCAAGGACGGCGAGACGCTGACGCTGCGCATGATCTACTCCTCGCAGCTCGGCGACGCCGGCAACGCGTCGGCGGAGCTCGCCCAGGCCGCGTGGAAGGATCTCGGAGTCGACATCACCGTCGCCGCCGTGGACTCCCCGACGCTGAGCGAGACCCTGTTCTCCACCGGCGACTGGGACATCTCGGCCGCACCGCTCACGGTCTCGCTGCCCAGCATGCTCGTGCCGTTCTACTCCGGTCCGACACCGCCCAACGGCACCAACTTCGCCTCCATCGACAACCCGGAGTACACCGACGCCGTCACCGCGGCATCCGCCAAGGCCGGCAGCGAAGGATGCGACGACTGGGGCGCCGCGGAACAGGCCCTGTACGCGACGACCAGCGTCGTGCCGTACGCGAACATCAACCGCTCGACCTTCGCGACCAAATCGACGTTCACCGAGGGCGACGGCATCGACCCCACGTCGATCCGCATGTACGAGTAGACCGAAGACCGGAGACAGCCGATGGCCAGCACCACCGCCACGCAGGCGATACTGATCAGATCCGCACGGTCGGACAACCCGTGGGTGTCCTTCCTGGTCCGGCGCGGAGGGCAGTTCGTGCTCTCGGTGTGGGTGCTGGTCACGGCTGCCTTCCTCATGATCCACCTCGTGCCGGGCGACCCGGTGCGCGCTGCCCTCGGGCTGAACGCCCCGGCCGAGCTGGTCGAGGCCCGACGCGCGGCGCTCGGCCTCGACCAGCCGCTCATCGTGCAGTACTTCCGCTACATCGGGGGCCTGTTCACGGGCGACATGGGCTCCTCGATGATCACCAGTCAGCCGGTCTCCGAGATCATCGCCACCCGGCTCCCCGCCACGCTGCAGCTCGCCGTGCTCGCTGTCGTGCTCGTGCTCCTGGTCTCGGTCCCCCTCGGGGTGACGATGGCCGTCGCCACCCGCGGCGGGCGGCGACGTGGCCTCGAACTCGCCTTCGCGACCGGATCGGTCATCCTGGCCGCGATTCCCGAGTTCCTGCTCGCCGTCGGTCTCGTCTACGTCTTCGCGGTGTCGCTGGGTTGGTTCCCTGTGGCGGGCAACACCGCGCCGTTCTCGCTCGTGCTGCCCGTGGTGGCGCTCGCGGTCGGACCGATCGCCGTGTTCTCCCGCATCATCCGGGTCGAGGTGCTCTCGGTGCTCGGTCAAGACTTCATCCGCACCGCACGGGCGAAACGTCTGGCCCCGCACCGCATCTACTCGCGCCACGCGCTGCCGAACGCCATGACCGCGACCCTCACCCTCACCGGCCTGCTCCTGACCGGCATGGTCGCCGGCACCGTGCTCGTGGAGAACGTCTTCGCCTGGCCGGGCCTGGGCACCATGATCGTGCAGTCGATCCTCAGCAAGGATTACTCCGTCGTGCAGGGCATCGTGCTCGTCTACGGGGTCGGGGTGCTCGTCGTGAACCTCGTGATCGACGTGATCCTCGCGCTCCTCGATCCTCGCTCCACCATCAGGGAGGCATGATGTCGGCACGCACCGCCTGGTCGGGCATCGTCCGTTCACCCCTCGGGATCACGGCTCTCAGCCTGATGCTCCTCGTCACCCTCGGCGCGATCTTCGCCCCGATCATCTGGGGTGCGCAGGCCGAGCAGGTGAATCCGGCCGCCATCACCCAGGGCCCCAGCGCCGAGCACCTGCTGGGCACCGACACCCTCGGACGCGACGTGCTCGCCCGTGTCCTGGTCGCGACCCGGCTCTCCGTGGTGCTCGCGGTGATCGCCGTGATCATCGGGGTGGTCGCCGGCACCCTCCTCGGCACGGCGCCGTCGGTGCTCCCCCGGTGGCTCGGACGCCCGATCGTCGGGTTCGTCAACATCGCGGTCGCCTTTCCCGGCCTCCTGCTCGCCCTGTTCTTCGCGGTCATCTTCGGCGTCGGCTCCACGGGCGCCGTGCTTGCGATCGGATTCGCGATGGCTCCGCAGTTCGCCCGACTCACGCAGACCCTGTCGGCCGCGATCGCGGGCCGCGACTTCATCTCCGCCGCCCAGGTCGCCGGCGTCTCGCGCTTCCGCATCCTGATCCGCCACGTTCTGCCGAACATCGGCGAACCGCTCATCGTGAACGCGACAGTGGCGGCCGGCTCGGCGCTGCTCGCCTTCGCCGGGCTGTCGTTCCTCGGCCTCGGCGTGCAGGTGCCCGAATACGACTGGGGCCGACTGCTCGGCGAGGGCCTGAACCGCATCTACCTGAACCCGGCGGCCGCCCTCGGCCCCGCCGTGGCGGTCGTCATCGCGGGACTCGCGTTCAATCTCCTGGGCGAGACCGCGGCCGCAGCCCTCGGCGGACGATCCGCCAGGCGCCGGCACCGTCTCCCCGCCGTCGCGCTCCCCGGCGCGAGCACGCCCGGCGCCGCCCAGCCCGCGCAGGTCGACGGTGAAGAAGTGGTGCTCCTCGTCGACGACCTGCGCGTCTCCTTCCCGACGCCGGCCGGCTGGGTCACCCCGGTGCGCGGCGTCTCGTTCACGATCTCGCGCGGTGAGGCGATCGGTGTCGTCGGCGAATCCGGCTCGGGCAAGAGCCTCACCGCGCTCGCGGCCGCCCGCCTCATCGAACGCCCGGGTCATGTCGCCGCCGCCCGCCTCGACTTCTGCGGCACGCCGTTGATGACCACATCGGACCGCGCGGTGCGGAGCCTGCTCGGCACCTCGCTCTCGATGGTGTTCCAGGACCCGATGACCTCGTTCAATCCGACCAGGCGCATCGGATCGCAGCTCGCCGAGGCCGCCTCCGAGCACCAGGACATCACCCGGAAGCAGGCGATGGATCGGGCGATCGAACGCCTGCAGTCGGTCCGGGTGCCCGCGGCCACCCGACGCGCCCACCAGTACCCCCACGAGTTCTCCGGCGGCATGCGACAGCGCGCCATGATCGCCATGGGACTCATGAACCACCCGCGTCTGATCATCGCGGACGAGCCGACGACAGCGCTCGACGTGACCGTGCAGCGGCAGGTGCTCCAGCTGTTGGCGGGCGTGCGCCGCGACACCGATGCGGCCATCCTGCTGATCAGCCACGACATCGCCGTGGTCGCCCAGACCTGCGACCGCGTGCTGGTCATGTACGCGGGCCGCATCGTCGAGGACCTGCCTGCGGCCACGCTGCACACCGACGCCCGGCACCCGTACACGCGAGCCCTGCTCGAGGTCGTTCCCGAGCTCGACGCCGACCGCAGCGAGCCGCTCAAGATGATCCCCGGCCGTCCCCCGGCTCCCGGGGCATTCCCGGTCGGCTGCGCGTTCGCCGCCCGCTGTCCTCTCGCGACCGATCTCTGCCGCGAGAGCGATCCCGAGCTGGTGGCGGATGCCGATGGACACCGCGTCGCGTGCTGGCACCCGGTGGACGGCGAGGCCCCGGTCCCGGTGGCGATCGCCACGGTCGCCGACGAGACGACCGCAGAAGAGGAAGAGACGGTCCTGCGATGAGCGAGCTGCGTTTCGATCAGGTCAGCGTGCGCTACGGCACGCATCGTTCCGGCCTCACCGCCGTCGACGACGTCTCGCTCGTGGTCCCATCCGGATCCGTCGTCGGACTCGTCGGCGAGTCGGGATCCGGAAAGTCGACCCTGGCCCGCGCGGCGATCGGGCTGGCCCCGATCAGCGAGGGGACCATCACGCTCGACGGCGTGGACGTGCGGACCTTCCGTCGCCGTCGCCCGATCCAGATGGTGTTCCAGGATCCGTTCTCCTCACTCGATCCGCGCATGACGATCGGCGAGTCGATCGCCGAGGCGCTGCCGCGTGACATCCGCGGTGCGAACGCCCGGCGCACCGAGGTCGCCCGTCTGCTCGACCTCGTGAGCCTCGACGCCGACCGCGCGCAGTCGCTCCCTGCCGCGCTCTCGGGCGGACAGCGTCAGCGCATCGCCCTGGCCAGGGCGCTCGCCGCCCGGCCCGAGGTCGTGATCGCCGACGAGATCACCTCAGCACTCGACGTGTCGGTGCAGGGCTCCGTGCTCAACCTCGTGCGGGAGCTGCGTGGCGAGCTCGACCTCACGATGCTGTTCATCTCGCACAATCTGTCTGTCGTGCGCTACCTGAGCGACCACATCGCGGTGATGTACCTCGGGCGCATCGTCGAGTTCGGGCCCACCGAGCAGGTGCTCGCCGACCCGCAGCACCCGTACACACGGGATCTGCTGCAGGCGGCGCCCACCCGGCACGGGAACCTGCTCGCGGTCGATCCGCTCGCACCGATCGATGTCGAGCCGGCCGATCCGCACGCGCCGCCCAGCGGATGCCGCTTCCACCCGCGGTGTCCGATCGGCCCGGCCGCACGACCCGACCGTCAGATCTGCGTCATCGCGGAGCCTCCGCTGCCCGCGGGCACGGCGGGCGCTGCCTGTCATTTCGCGGGGACGCCTGCCGACGCCGCGCTCGGGACTGTGCCCACCTCCCAAAGCATCCCCCTGGTTTCGGCCGCGACCACAACACGGTCCCCGCTCTCAGCGGACACAGTGGACTGACCATCGATTGGAGCTCTCATGAACCGCGTCACCGTCGACGACCTGCTCTCCGTCCGCACGCCCGAGCAGCCCGCGCTGTCTCCGGACGGCACCCGCATCGCCTTCGTGCTGCGGACCACCGACCGCGACGGCGACCGCGACGCACGGGCGCTGTGGCAGGTTCCGGCCGCGGGCGGAACCCCCTCCGCGCTGACCTACGCGACGGCGGACTCGACGCCGGTATGGAGCCCGGACGGCTCGCAGCTGGCGTTCCTGCGCGCGCAGGACGGCCCCGCGCAGATCTGGCTCCTCCCGGCTGCCGGTGGCGAGGCGCGCAACCTCACGACTCTCCCCCTCGGCGCCGGCGCCCCCGCCTGGAGCCCCGACGGACAGCGCATCGCCTTCACGGCGCCGGTCGACGGCGCCGCGCTCCCCGGCGAGGGCGCGGAGACCATCCTCGCCCGGCGTTCGGCACCGACGGCCACCGACCGTCTCGGCTACAAGGCGGACGGCGCGGGGAACCTCGGCACCCTCGTGCAGCAGGTGCACGTGCTCGACGTCGACTCGGGCGCCGTCACGGTCCTCACCCGCGGATCCTCCCACGCCTCCGAGCCGTTCTGGTCGCCCGACGGCACGCGGATCGCCTACTCGTCGAGTGTCGAGGACGATGCGGACCTGACGATGCGGATCCCCGTGTTCGTGCGCTCCTCCACCGACCCGAACAGCGAGGCCGTGCAGATCAGTGCCGCCGACGTGCAGGCCACAGCGGTCGGCTGGACTCCGGACGGTCGCCACGTGCTGGCGGCCGGACGTCTCGACACCGAGGTCGGCAACGCGGATCTGCTGCTGTTCCCGGTCGACGGCGGAGAGCCGCAGAACATCACGGGAAGCCTCGACCGCAACGTGATGCCGGGTGGCCCCGGCTACCCCGGTGGGATGCCGCGGTTCACCGACGGCGGGGACATCGTGTTCTGCCTGCGTGACAACGGTTACTCGCACGTGTACCGCGTGGCCCCCGACGGGTCGGGCGCTGTGACGCTCGTCGGCGGCACCGCGAACGTGTCCGGGCTGTCGGTCGCCGGAGCATCCGCGGCGATCGTGCTCGCCACACCGGAGTCGTTCGGCGACGTCGCACTCCTGGACCTCGCCGACGGGACGACGAGCGTGCTCACCGGATACGGCACCCCCGACTTCGACCTCGTCCGCGCCGAGGAGCGCCGCTTCACGATCTCGGACGGCACGGTCGTCACCGGATGGCTGCGTCGCGACCCCGACGCCGCAGGGCCTCTCCCGCTGCTGCTCGACATCCACGGCGGCCCGCACAACGCGTGGAACGGCGCGGCCGACGTCATCCACCCGTATCACCAGGTGCTCGCACGACGCGGCTGGGCCGTCCTCACCCTCAATCCGCGCGGCAGCGACGGCTACGGCGACGCGTTCTTCTCGGCGGTATCCGGCGGCTGGGGAGTCAACGACGCGAACGACTTCCTGGAGCCGATCGACGCTCTCGTGGCGGAAGGCGTCGCGGATCCGGCGCGCCTCGCCGTCACGGGCTACAGCTACGGCGGCTTCATGACGTGCTTCCTCACCTCGCGCGATGACCGCTTCGCCGCCGCTGTCGCCGGTGGCGTCGTCACCGACCTGTTCTCGATGGGCGGCACGTCGGACTTCGGCCACTACCTCTCCTCCAAGGAGAACGGCGGTCTGCCGTGGCGCGACGAGGAGCGCATCTCCGCGCAGTCGCCGTTCACGCGGGTCGATCAGGTGAAGACGCCGACGCTGATCCTGCACGGCGCAGCCGACGACCGCTGCCCGGTGGGTCAGGCGGAGCAGTGGTTCACGGCGCTGCGCGAGCGCGGGGTGCCGACCCGTCTCGTGCTCTACCCCGGTGGCTCGCACCTCTTCGTGCTCTCCGGGCCGCCGTCGCACCGCGCCGACTTCTCGCAGCGGGTGATCGATTGGGTGGAGCAGTACGCCCCGCCAGCGGGGAAGCCGGTGCGCGCACGACTCGACGCCCGGCATTGGCAGCAGCGACTGAGCGCCCTGGCCGAGGCGCACAAGGTTCCCGGGGCGACCCTCGGCATCCTCCGTCTCGGGGAAGAGCCCGTGTATGCGCACCACGGCATACTCAACGTGCGCACGGGGATCGAGACCACCGACGACTCGGTGTTCCAGATCGGCTCGATGAGCAAGGTGTGGACCACCTCGGTGGTGATGAAGCTCGTCGACGAGGGCAGGCTCGACCTCGACACCCCGATCGTGGAGTACGTCCCGGAGTTCGCCTCGTCGGATCCCGAGGTCACCCGCACCGTGACGATGCGTCACCTGCTCAACCACACGAGCGGGATCGACGGCGACGTGTTCACCGATACCGGCCGCGGAGACGACACCCTGGAGAAGTACGTCGCGCTGCTCGACGGCATCGCGCAGAACCACCCGCTCGGTGCCACGATGTCGTACTGCAACTCCGGATTCGTGCTGGCCGGTCGGGTGATCGAGAAGATCACGGGTGCCAGCTGGGACCAGGCGATGCGCGACCTGTTGATGACGCCCCTCGGTCTCACGCACTCCTGCACGCTCCCCGAAGAGGCCATCATGTTCCGTGCCGCCAGCGGCCACACCGAAGTGGGTGATGACGGACCGACCCTCGCCCCGGCGTGGATGCTCCCCCGCGCGATGGGACCCGCGGGACTGGTGAACTCCACGACCGCCGACGTGCTCGCGTTCGCGCGCATGCACCTCACGGGAGGACTCGCCGCCGACGGCACGCGGGTGCTGTCGGAGGAGAGCGTGCGACGGATGCAGCAGCGGGAGGTCGACATGCCCGATCCGTACTCGCTCGGAGACGCCTGGGGCGTGGGGTGGATCCTGTTCGACTGGGACGGGCGCCGACTCTACGGACACGACGGGAACACCATCGGCCAAGCCGCGTTCCTGCGCATCCTGCCGGACGAGCAGCTCGCGGTGACGATGCTCACCAACGGCGGCAACACGCATGACCTGTATGCCGAGCTGTTCGACGAGATCTTCTCTGAGCTCGCGGATGTGCACGTGCCGGCGGGCCTCACCCCTCCGGAGGAGCCGTTCGCCGACGACTTCTCCGAGTTCGAGGGCATCTACGACCGCTCCGGGGTCCGCACCGAGATCTTCCGCGGCGACGAAGGTCTCCGCATGCGCACCACGCTCAACGGCCCCCTCGCCGCCCTCCTCCCCGATCCGGTGCAGGAGCACCCGCTGGTCCCGGTGCGTCACGGCGAGTTCGTGATGCGACCGGAGGGCGAGCAGGGGTGGCATGCTGTGGTCTTCTACTCCCTGCCCACCGGCGAGCGCTACCTGCACCACGGCGTCCGCGCGGCGCCGAAGGTGTCGTGATGAGCGTGCAGGCGGACGTGGACCTCGACCGGGTCCTGGCCGACATCGAGACCCTCGTCTCCTGCGAGTCCCCCTCCGACGACCTCGACGCCGTCTCCCGCAGCGCCGATGTCGTCGCATCCCTCGGCGAGCGGCTGCTGGGCGTGGCCCCCGAGCGCATCGTGATCGAAGGGCGCACGCATCTGCGGTGGCGGTTCGGCGAACCGGCGGTGCTGGTCCTCGGTCATCACGACACGGTCTGGCCGCTCGGCTCGCTGCGGAGACTTCCGTTCCGCCTCCACGACGGCGTGCTGCGGGGGCCGGGATGCTTCGACATGAAGACCGGCGTGGTGATGGCATTGCACGCCGTGGCGGCGCTGCCCGACCGCACCGGCGTCAGCATCCTGATCACGGGTGACGAGGAACTCGGTTCGCCGAGCTCACGCGCACTGATCGAGCAGGAGGCGCTCGGCTGTGCCGCGGCTTTCGTACTGGAGGCCGCGGCCGAGGGCGGCGCCGTGAAGATCGCGCGCAAGGGCGTCTCGCTCTACCGGGTGCACGTCACCGGCCGGGCGGCTCACGCCGGGCTGGAACCGGAGCGCGGGGTGAACGCCGCCATCGAGGCCGCGCATCTGCTGCTCGCGATCGCCGACCTCGGCGACCGCGCGGCGGGGACCAGTGTGACCCCTACGCTCGTGCGCGCCGGCAGCACCACGAACACGGTGCCGGCCGCGGCGGAGTTCGCGGTCGACGTACGGGTGCGCACAGTGGCGGAGCAGGACAGGGTGGATGCGGCGCTCCGCGACCTCCCTCCGACGATTCCGGGTGCGTCCGTCCGTATCGAGGGCGGTGCGAACCGACGTCCGCTGGAGCCGGAGTCGTCGGCGCACCTGTTCGCGCAGGCGGTCGCGATCGCCGCGCGCACCGGACTCACTCCGTTCCAGGGCGTCGCGGTCGGCGGGGCCTCGGACGGCAACTTCACCGCAGCGCTCGGCGTGCCGACGCTCGACGGCCTCGGTGCCGTCGGCGGTGGCGCGCACGCCGATGACGAGCACGTGGTGATCGCGATGATCCCCGAACGCACCCTGCTGCTGCAGGAGCTGATCGCCACCGTCCTGGCCGAGCGGGAGACACCGCTCGATCGGGATGCACGGGCCGGAGGAAGGGCATGAGCATGACGGATGCCGCCGCGTTCCGCGCTTCGCCGGAGGAGGCGGCCGATGCCGCGAGCGCCGCAGCCAGGAGAGCGGGAGTGGATATCCGCCTGCTTTCGGAGGTGGACGACTTCGCCCGGGTCGCCGAGCTGTTCCAGAGCATCTGGACGAAGCAGGGCGAGGCCTCTCCCGTCAACGTCGAGACCCTGCGGGCGCTGTCGAAGGCCGGCAGCTACGTGGGCGGCGCCTTCGAGCACGACGAGCTGGTGGGAGCGTGCTTCGGGTTCTTCGCCGCCCCCGGCCAGCGCGCCCTGCACAGCCACATCGCCGGTGTCTCCTCGCGCATGCGGGGCCGCAGCGTCGGCTTCGCCCTCAAGGTGCATCAGCGGGCATGGGCGCTCGACGAGGGGCTGGACGAGATCTCCTGGACGTTCGATCCGCTCATCAGCCGGAACGCGCATTTCAACCTCGTGAAGCTCGCGGCGAGCCCGACTTCGTATCACCGCAACTTCTACGGACACATGGCCGACGCCCTCAACGGCGCGGACGACACCGATCGGATGCTGGTGACCTGGTATGTGCGCGACCCCCGGGTCGTGGCCGCCTGCCACGGCGATCCCGCCGTCTCCGCCGACCGACCCGACGAGGGATTGACCGACGGATCCGCCGACGGATTCGCGCGTGTCGAGCCCCTGCTCAGCGTGGGCGAGGATCTCGGGCCGCTCCGTCATCGCACCGACGCGCGCCTGGTGCGCGTGGCGTTGCCGCGCGACATCGAGACCCTGCGTCTGACCGAACCCGCCCGCGCGACCGCGTGGCGTCTGGCGCTGCGGGAGACGCTCGGATCATCGCTGGAGGGTGGGGGTCGCGTGCTCGCGTTCGACCGCTCCGGCGCTTACACCATCGACAGAGGAGAACAGGGATGAAGCTCACCGGATTCGAGCTGCGCGTGATCGAGATGCCCCTGGTGTCGCCGTTCCGGACGTCGTTCGGGGTGCAGACCGTGCGCGAGGCGCTGCTGGTCCGCGCGGTCACCGACGAGGCGGAGGGCTGGGGCGAGGGGGTCGCGATGAACGACCCGTTGTACTCCTCCGAGTACGTGGAGGCGAGCGTGGATGTGATCACGCGATTCCTGCTTCCGGCGCTCGCGCAGGTGAAGGAGCTGGACGCGGGTGGCGTCGCGCCGGCGCTGGCGAAGTTCAAGGGGCACCGCATGTCGAAGGCCGCGGTCGAGCTGGCGATCCTCGATGCGCAGCTGCGCGCGGCCGGAGTGCCGCTCTCCCGCGAGCTCGGTGCCGTGCGCGACCGGGTCGACTGCGGTGTCTCGGTCGGCATCATGGACTCCATTCCCGAGTTGCTCGATGCCGTCGGCGGATACCTCGACGAGGGGTACGTGCGCATCAAGCTGAAGATCGAACCGGGATGGGACATCGACCCCGTGCGCGCGGTGCGGGAGCGCTTCGGCGACGACGTGCTGCTGCAGGTCGACGCGAACACCGCGTACCACCGCGGCGACGCCCGGCATCTTGCCAAGCTCGACCCGTTCGACCTGCTCCTGATCGAACAGCCCCTCGACGAGGAGGATCTGCTCGGCCACGCGCAGCTCGCCCGGGCCATCACGACTCCGGTGTGCCTCGACGAGTCGATCGTGTCGGCCCGCGCGGCGGCGGATGCGATCGCCCTCGGCGCGTGCTCGATCGTGAACATCAAGCCCGGCCGCGTCGGCGGATACCTCGAAGCGCGTCGCATCCACGACGTGTGCGTGGCCAACGACATCCCGGTGTGGTGCGGCGGGATGCTCGAGACCGGGATCGGCCGTGCGGCGAACGTCGCTCTCGCGGCGCTGCCGGGCTTCACGCTCCCCGGCGACACCTCGGGTTCGGGCCGCTACTACTCCCGCGACATCACCGAGCCGTTCGTCGTCGAAGACGGCACGCTCACGGTTCCGACGGGCCCGGGGATCGGGGTCACCCCGGATCAGGCTGCTCTGGACGCCGTGACGGTCCGCACCGAGTGGATCGCCGTCTGAGCACAGGATGACCGCCCGAGCGGGGCACGACGATCCTGTCGAGATCGACCAAGAGTCGATACGATTTCGTCGTGCCCCACAGCTCCGCGACCGGCAGTCTCCCCCTACCCTGGGCCCTGTGCTCATGTCCGTGACGACCAGGCCCCGCGCCAGCCTCGGCCGGGTCATCGAAGACCTCGGCAACACCCTGCTCGAGGTCGTGAGCGGTGCGGCCGACGACGACGCCGAGATCGAGACGGTCGTCATCCACGACGTCCTCGACGATGCCATGCCGATGCGCGGTGCCCTCGTCCTCGGCGTCGGGCTGAGCGACCCCGAGGAGATCGCCGCACTGCTGCAGACCCTCGCCGCCCAGCACGCCTCCGCCCTCGTGCTACGCGCCCCGGTGCGCGCCGAGCAGCCGGTGCGCGATGCGTCCGAGGCCACCGGCATCCCTGTCCTCGCCCTCACCCGCGGGGCGTCGTGGGCACAGTTGGCCGCGATGCTGCGCTCGCTCATCGCCGAGGGCGACGTCGGCGATCAGGGAGCCACCACGCTCGGCGGGATGCCTTCCGGCGATCTCTTCGCCCTCGCCAACGCGATCGCCACCCTGTTGAACGCCCCGGTCACGATCGAGGACCGCAACTCCCGGGTCGTCGCGTTTTCGGGGCGCCAGCACGAAGCCGATCCGGCACGCATCGAGACGGTTCTCGGACGACAGGTCCCCGAGCGGTTCGCACGCCAGCTCGAAGAGCGCGGGGTCTTCCAGGAGCTGTATCGCAGCGAGGATCCGATCGACGTCGGTCCGGTGCTCAACACCGAGGGCCTTCCGTCCTTCCCCCGCGTGGCCCTGGCCGTGCGCGCGGGCGACGAGATCCTCGGATCGATCTGGGCCGCGGTGCAGGAGCCGCTCTCCCCCGACCGTGTGCGTGCGCTGAAGGACTCCGCCGGCTTGGTGGCCCTGCATATGCTGCGCCTGCGGGCCGGTGCCGATGTCGAGCGCCGACTGCGCGCCGACCTGCTCGCCACCATCCTCGAAGGGGGTCCGGGTGCGGCGGATGCCACGGCGCGGCTGCGGCTGAACGACCACCGATGCGTGGTCCTCGCGCTGTCCGCCGCGGAAGAAGCCGACGACGAACCATCGGCCGGCGCCCGGGGCGTCGCGGAGAGACAGCACATCGCCGACGCCTTCGCCGTGCACCTGGGCGCGGTCTACCTCCGTTCCGCCGTCGCCGTGATCGGCGATGTCGTGTACGCCGTGGTCGGCACCCGCCCGGAGCAGGGCGATGCCGAATCCGGAGCCGAGCGCAGCGACGCGGACAACCGCGCTGCGCGTGTGGCCACCGACTTCCTCGGTCGGCTCGGAGCGACCAGCGAGATCCGCATCGGCGTCGGCACGGTGGCGGACGAGACCACCGGCATCCCCTCATCCCGCGCGAACGCCGACCGCGCCCTCCGCGTGGTCCGACAGGCCCCGTCGCATGAACCGGTGGCACGCTTCACCGCTGTGCAGATGGAGGCACTGCTGGTCGAGCTCGGCGACCTCGTGCGTGCACGGGGTGACCAGCCCACCGGCCCCGTCGCCCAGCTCCTCGCCCAGGATCGGGAGAAGGGCACGCACCTGGTCGAGACGCTGCGGGCCTGGCTCGATGCCTTCGGCGATGTCGCGGTGGCCGCGGCCCGGGTCTACACGCACCCGAACACCTTCCGGTATCGGCTGCGCCGACTGTCGGAGATCAGCGGACTCGATCTGACCGATCCGGAAGCCCGGTTCTCGGCCATGGTGCAGCTGCGTCTGCTCGTTCCCCGCGACTGACGCACCCCTCGCACCATCAGGGGACAGCGCCACCTCAGGGACAGGGCCGCATCAGCGGACAGCGCCACCTCAGGGACAGCGCCTGCCCCGCCCCTCCCGGGGACGGGGCCGGCAGAGGCTCGTGGCCCGTCGCCGTCGACACCCGGCAGGGGCGGCTCGTGGCCTCTCCGTCGAGTGCGCGTGATGCCCGCTCGTGGCCGACATCCTGCGTATCTGACACTCATTTCAACACGTATAGGGCATTCAGACCATAGAGTGAGTTTCGATTGATCGATCCGATCAATTCACGCGACCCGAAGAACGTGACGGTGATCGAAATGGCCAACCTCGACGAGACCGACCGACGGATCCTCACGGTGCTCGACACCGACCCACGGCGCCCGGTGGCCCTGATCGCCCAGGACCTCGGCCTCGCACGCGGCACCGTGCACGCACGTCTCGACCGTCTCGAGTCGGGTGGCTATCTGCGTGCGCACAGCTCGCGCATCCTCCCGCAGGCACTGGGCCGCGGCGTCGCCGCCTCGATCCTCGTCGAGCTCGACCAGCACAAGATCACCGCCGCGATCGAGGCGCTCAGCCGTGTTCCCGAGGTGCTGGAGTGCTTCGCGCCGGCCGGTGACACCGACCTGCTGCTGCGCGTCGTCGCCCGGGACCCGGACGACCTCTACCGCGTCGCCGAGGTGGTGCGGCTGTGCCCCGGCATCCTCCGCACCTCGACGAGCCTGTTCCTGCGCGAGGTCATCCCCTACCGGGTGAGCGCACTGCTGCAGGCGGAGTGAGCGTCTCGCCCGTCAGCCGATGATGCGCGCGCCCGGAACGGGACCGTGCACATGCAGGGGGTCGAGCCCTCCCTCCCGCAGCGAGGACTGCACGTCCTGTGCGGTCTCGGGATCGGGGCACAGCAGGGCCACGGTGGGTCCGGAACCGGAGACGATGCCCTGCAACGCGCCGGCAGCGACCCCCTGACGGATCGTGTCGGCGAGGTCGGGTCGCTCGTAGAGGGCCGCAGCCTGCAGATCGTTGAACAGCGTCTCGGCGAGCCTCACCGGGTCGCCCGACCGGAGCGCCTGCAGCACCGGGATCGGCACGTCGAGCGACAGCGGCGGATCGTCGGCGAGAGCCCCCTCCTCCTCGCGCAGCAGGTCGAGGCGCTCGTAGACCACGGGCGTCGAGAGCCCCTGCTCGCTGGGCACCAGGATCCAGTCGAAGCGTCCGCGCGCGAGTGCCGGGTTGAGCTGATCGCCGCGACCGGTGCCGACCGCCGTGCCGCCGTGCAGCGCGAAGGGCACATCCGCGCCGAGACGCGCGGCGAGGTCGTGCAGGCGCGTCTGCGACAGCCCGGTGCCCCACAGCGCATCGCAGGCGACCAGGGCGGCCGCAGCATCCGCAGATCCTCCCCCCATGCCCCCCGCGACGGGCACACTCTTGCGGATCTCCAGGGCGACTCCGCCGCGATGATCCACGGCCGCGGCGAGCAGCTTGGCCGCACGCATCGCGAGGTTGCGGTCGTCGAGAGGAACCGAGCCGATGTCTTCCACACCCGAGACCGTGACCGAGAAGTCGTCGGCCGGGCGCGCGATCACGTCTTCGTAGAGGGAGACCGCCTGGAACACCGTCGCCAGCGCGTGGTAGCCGTCGTCATGCCGCCCGCCGACCCCGAGGAAGACGTTGATCTTCCCCGGGGCGCGCACGTGCACGGAATCGGTGAACGCGGCATGGCTCATGATCGGGTCACAGCTCCGAGGACTTCGCCCACAGGTTGACGTCGATGGCGCCGGCGAGCTCGTCGATGCGGGCGAGCTCCTCCGTCGTGAAGGCGGGTCCGTTCACCGCCGCGATGTTCTCGTCCAGCTGTTCGGGACGGGAAGCGCCGATCAGCGCGGAGGCGACGACGGGGTTACGCAGCGTCCACTGCAGCGCGAGCTGCGCGAGCGACTGGCCGCGTCCCTGCGCGACCTCGTTGAGTGAACGCAGCGTCTGCACCGCGTCGTCGGTGAGCCGCCCCTCCGGCAGCGAGCCGCGCTTCTGCGCGCGCTCGGCCGTACCGTCGCCGAGGTACTTGTCGGTGAGCAGCCCCTGCGCCAGCGGCGTGAAGGCGATCGCCCCCAGGCCCGACTGCTCGAGGGTGTCGGTCAGGCCGTCCTCGACCCAGCGGTTGAGGATCGAATATGCGGGCTGATGGATGACCAGCGGCGTGCCGAGGTCCTTCGCGACCGCGACGGCCTCGGCCGTGCGCTCGGCGCTGTAGGACGAGATCCCGACGTACAGGGCCTTGCCCTGCCGCACTAGGGTGTCGAGCGCGCCGACCGTCTCGGCGATCGGGGTGACCGGGTCGACGCGGTGCGAGTAGAAGATGTCGACGTAGTCGAGACCCATGCGGGTCAAGGACTGCTCTGCACTGGCGAGGATGTACTTGCGGCTCGCGAAGTCGCCGTAGGGGCCGGGCCACATGTCCCACCCGGCCTTCGACGAGATGATCAGCTCGTCGCGGTACGGGCGGAGGTCTTCGGCGAAGATGCGCCCGAAGTTCTTCTCGGCCGAGCCGTAGGGCGGGCCGTAGTTGTTCGCCAGATCGAAGTGCGTGATGCCGCGGTCGAACGCGTGGCGCAGCAGTGCGCGCTGGTTGTCGAGCGGGATGTTGTCGCCGAAGTTCCACCACAGCCCGAGCGAGATCGGGGGCAGGTAGAGGCCGGACGTGCCGACCTGGCGGTAGGCGAACTGCTGGTAGCGGTTCTCGTCCGCCGCATACGGACGGTGCAGCTCGGGGACATCGGGGCGGAAGCGGGGGGAGTCGGTCACGGTGCCAGATTACTGGGTGGGAGCGACGTCGTCGGTGACGATCTCCGCAGCGGCGTCCGCCGCCGGGGCGTGCTGCGCGATGCGTTGGTAGTCCTCGACCGTGAGGTCTTCTCCACGTGCGGTCGGGGCGACACCGGCGGCGATCAGCACCTCCGACGCCGCGGCCGAGCTGCCGAAGATCCCGGAGAGGGCCTGGCGGAGCATCTTGCGGCGCTGGTTGAACGCCGCGTCCACGATCTGGAACGTGCGGCGACGCTCCTCCTCGGTGCCGCGCTCGCCCTCGGAGCGGTCGAAGCCGACGAGCAGGCTGTCGACGTTCGGCACCGGCCAGAACACCTGGCGGGAGACGTTGCCGGACAGCTTCCACTCCCCATACCAGGCGGCCTTGACGCTGGGCGAGCCGTAGATCTTCGAGCCGGGCTTCGCGGCCAGGCGCTCGGCGACCTCGGCCTGGACCATCACGACGCCGCGCTGGAGGTAGGCGAAGTTCTCGAGGAAGTGCAGCAGCACCGGCACCGAGACGTTGTAGGGCAGGTTGGCCACCAGCACGGTGGGCTCCCCCGGCAGCGCGGTGATGCGCAGTGCATCCGCATCGACGACCGTGAGCCGATCGGCCTCGACGCCGTGCTCGGCCGCGGTCTGCGCGAGACGGGCGGCCAGTCGGTGATCGATCTCGACGGCTGTGACGGAGGCGCCGGTCTCGAGGATCGCGAGCGTCAGGGAGCCGAGCCCCGGTCCGACCTCGACCACACGCTCGTGCGGCTGCACGCGGGCCGCCTGCACGATCTTGCGGACGGTGTTCGCATCGGTGACGAAGTTCTGGCCGAGCTTCTTCGTCGGGGTGACGTCGAGCTCGGCGGCGAGGCGGCGGATCTCGGTGGCGCCGAGCAGGGTGACGGTCATCCCCCCATTCTCCCCCACTCCTTCGATGTCCCCCGCCGTCAGTAGTCTTCTCTGGTGCCTTCTCTCGGTGAACTCGTCGCGCCCCGCCGCATGGGCCGAGACTTCCGCTGGCTGCTCGCGTCGTCGTGGACGAGCAACGTCGGCGACGGCGTCGCGCTCGCGGCCGCTCCGCTGCTCATCGCGTCGATGACCTCGTCGCCGATCCTGGTGGCGGCCGGCGCGATCCTGCAGTTCCTCCCCTGGCTGCTCTTCGGCCTGCACGCCGGCGCGATCGCCGACCGCTTCGACCGTCGTCGCCTGGTCATGTTCGCCAACGCCGCCAGAGCCCTCGTACTCGCAGCTCTCTGCGTGTTCCTCCTCACCGGGGTCGCGAACATCTGGATCGTGCTCGCGGTCGCGTTCCTCTACGGCACCGCCGAGGTCTTCGTCGACACGGCGGGAAGCACGCTGCTGCCCATGCTCGTGAAACCCGCAGACCTCGGCGTCGGCAACGCGCGCCTGCAGGCCGGATACCTGGTCGCGAACCAGTTCGCCGGTCCCCCGCTGGGAGCATTCCTGTTCGCGGCCGGCACGGCGTGGCCCTTCCTGCTCGAGGTCGTGTGCGTGAGCTTCGCCGTGGTGCTCATCTCGCGCATGGCGAAGACGCCCGTCCCGCCCCGGGAGACGGACGCCCACCCGCCCGTGCACACCGACATCGCCGAAGGCCTGCGGTGGCTGTGGCGCAATCCGCCGGTACGGATGCTGGTGCTCATCATCCTGGTCTTCAACATCACCTGGGCGGCCCCCTGGGGCGTCCTCGTGCTGTACGCCACCGAGCACCTGCACATGGGCGCGGTCGGCTACGGTGCACTCACGACGGCATCGGCGGCCGGGGGGATCCTCGCGACCCTCAGCTTCGGCTGGTTGGAACGGCACGTGTCGTTCGCGACGCTGATGCGCGTCGTGCTCTCGCTCGAGGTGCTCATGCACCTGTCTTTCGCACTCACCACCACCGGCTGGGTGGCGCTGGTCATCATGTTCTTCTTCGGCGCCTACGCGTTCGTGTGGGGCACGATCTCCACGACCGTGCGACAGCGGCTCGTCCCCGCCGAGCTCCAGGGCCGGGTGGCATCCGTGAACATGGTCGGCGTCTTCGGCGGCATGGTCGTCGGTCAGGCGCTCGGCGGCGTGATCGCCCAGGTCTGGGGGCTCACCGCCCCGTGGTGGTTCGCCTTCGTCGGCGCAGCCCTCACCCTGCTGCTGGTGTGGAAGCCCATCTCGCAGATCGTGTCGGCGAAGCCCATCGCCGACACCGGTCCCGACGACGCGGAACCCGCGAGTCCGTCGGCGAACGAGCCTCAGGAGTCGAAGGAGCCGTAGACCCGCAGGGTGTTCTCGGCGAGCTGGGCGCACAGCTCATCCACGTCGAGGCCGAGCTCTGCGGCCATGAAGCGCACCGTGATCGGCACCAGGTAGGGCGCGTTCGGGCGGCCGCGCAGCGGCACCGGGGTGAGGAACGGCGCATCCGTCTCGACCAGGAGTCGATCGAGCGGGGTGACCTTCAACGCATCGCGCAGATTCTGGGCGTTCTTGAACGTGACGTTGCCGGCGAACGACAGGTGGTACCCGGCGTCGGCGCAGATGCGCGCCATCGCGTCGTCGCCCGAGAAGCAGTGGAACACCGTGCGCTCCGGGGCGCCGAGGCGGGAGAGCGTCTCCAGCACGGCGTCGTGCGCGTCGCGGTCGTGGATCTGCATCGCGATGCCGTGCTTCTTCGCGAGCGCGATGTGCGCCTCGAACGACTCGAACTGCGGCGCCCGCCGCTCGGGCTCCGTGCGGAAGAAGTCCAGCCCCGTCTCGCCGATCGCCCGGGTGCGCGGGTGCGCGGCGAGCTCGTCGATCACCGCGATCGCCCCATCCAGACGCCCCTCCTCTGCGTACGTCGGCGCATCGTTCGGGTGGATCGCGACGGCGGCCAGCACACGAGGGTCGGATGCCGCGGCCTCGACCGCCCACCGCGACGACTCGATGTCGCCCGAAGCCTGCACGACCCCGGCGATGCCCACGGCCGCCGCCCGGTCGAGCTGCTCGGTCAGCGACAGCGGCTGATCACCGTCGACGATCTCCAGGTGCGCATGGTTGTCGTACACCGGAACCGTCAGCGGTTCGGGGGCGGACGGATACTTCAGATCCTTGCGTCCGTCCCCCGAACGCTCACGCACGTAGGTCTCGGCCATCTCTTCGCGCTCTGTGTTCCGGGCCGCGGCTCAGCCCGCTGACTCCACCCGCGGGAACAGCGGCGAGAGGCCGTTGACACTGGTACCGGGGCGCAGCACGCCCCAGGCGCCCGCCTCGCGGATCGGCTGGTCCTGCAGGCGACCCAGGGTCTCGGCGGCGCCGAGGGCGACCCAGAGCTTCTCGGTCGATTCCGGCATCACCGGCGACAGCAGCACCGCGAGCGCGCGCAGCCCCTCGGCGCAGGTGTACAGCACGGTGCCGAGGCGCGCGCGCTGGCCCTCGTCTCCGCTGTTCGCCTGCTTGGCCAGTGCCCACGGCTCGTTCGCGGTGATGTAGCCGTTGAGCGCATCGACGATCGTCCAGATCGCCGAGATCGCCTCATCGATGCGGAACTGCGCGATGGACGCATCCGCATTCGTCGCCGCATCCGCCACGATCTTCTGGATCGCGAGGTCCTTCTCGGTGTACTCGGCCGCGGGCGGCACGACGCCCTCGAAGTACTTCTCGATCATCGCGGTGGTGCGCGAGGCGAGGTTGCCGAAGCCGTTCGCGAGCTCGGCCTGGTAGCGGGCCGACAGGTCTTCCCACGAGAAGGATCCGTCCTGACCGAACGCGATCGCCGAGAGGAAGTAGAAGCGGTATGCGTCGGAACCGAAGACGTCGGTGATCTCGGTCGGCGCGATGCCGGTGAGCTTCGACTTCGACATCTTCTCGCCGCCCACGAGCAGCCAGCCGTGCGCGAACACGCCCTTCGGCACGTCGAGGCCGGCCGCCATCAGCAGCGCGGGCCAGATCACCGCGTGGAAGCGCAGGATGTCCTTGCCGACCACATGGTAGGCGGGCCAGCGGCGTGCGAAGGTCTCCTCATCGGAGCCGTAGCCGACGGCCGTGGCGTAGTTCAGCAGCGCGTCGACCCACACGTAGATGACATGCGATTCGTCCCAGGGCAGCGGGATGCCCCAGTCGAAGGTCGAACGCGAGATCGACAGGTCCTTCAGCCCCTGGCTCACGAAGGAGACGACCTCGTTGCGGGCGGAGTCGGGGCGCACGAAATCGGGCTGGGTCTTGTAGAGCTCGAGCAGGCGGTCCTGGAACTCGCTGAGCTTGAAGAAGTAGTTCTTCTCCTGCAGCAGTTCGAGAGGCTTGGAGTGGATCGCGCAGACCTTGAGTCCCTCGAAAGGACCGGTGCCGTCGACGATCTCCGACTCGGGCTTGAACTCCTCGCAGCCCACACAGTAGAGCGCCTCGTACTCGCCCGCGTAGATGTACCCGCGGTCGTACAGGCGTTGGAAGAACGTCTGCACGTTCGTCTCGTGCCGCTCCTGCGTCGTGCGGATGAAGTCGTCGTTGGCGACGTCGAGCGTCGTCAGCAGCGGGAACCAGCTCTCGCTGACGAGCTTGTCGACCCATTCCTGCGGGGTGACGTTGTTCGCCGCCGCCGCGCGCAGCATCTTCTGACCGTGCTCGTCGGTGCCCGTGAGCATCCAGGTGTCATCCCCCGCCTGGCGGTGCCACCGTGCGAGCGTGTCGACGGCCACCGTCGTGTACCCGTGACCGATGTGAGGCACGTCGGACGGGTAGTAGATGGGCGTGGTGATGTAGAAGGATTCGCCTGCGGGCATGGAGCAATTCTAGGTGCGATGCCGCGGGTGGTTACGCGCTCAGCCGACGGAGACGTCGATGCGGTGCCATCCCTGCGCGCCGTCGGGTGCCGGGGCAGCCGGATCCGAGGTCTGCGTCTCGCCGTCGGCGCTCAGCGCCCGGCATTCGATGGTGTGCGCACCGCTCTCGGCGGTCCAGTCGAGACTCCACTGCACCCAGGTGTCGGCGGAGATCGCGGTCGCGAGCTCGGCGGCGCGCCACGGGCCGTCGTCGATGCGCACCTCCACCCCGGCGATGCCGACGTGCTGCTGCCAGGCCATCCCGGCGATCACCGCGGCCCCCGCCGGGACCGACTGCCCACGGCGCGGGACGTCGATGCGGGACTGCAGCTTGATGGGCCCGCGATCCGACCACCCTCGCGTCGTCCAGTAGGCCGTGGCACGGTCGAACCGCGTCACCTCCAGCTGTGTGACCCACTTCGTTGCCGACACATAGCCGTAGAGACCCGGCACCACCATCCGCACCGGGAATCCGTGCTCGATCGGCAACGGCTCTCCGTTCATGCCGATCGCGAGCAGAGCGTCGCGGTCATCCGTGAGCGCCTCGATCGGGGTCGATGCCGTGAAGCCGTCGGCCGAGGTCGAGAGCACCATGTCGGCGTCGCGATCCACACCCGCGCGCGCGAGCAGCTCCCGCACCGGAAGACCCAGCCAGCGGGCGTTGCCGATCAGTGATCCCCCGACCTCGTTCGACACGCAGGCGAGCGTCACGTCGGACTCCTGCATCGGCATGGCCAGCAGCTCGTCCCAGGTGATCTCGATCTCGCGGTCGACCATCCCGTGGATGCGCAACGACCAGTCGGCCGGGTCGACCTGCGGCACGATGAGCGCGGTGTCGATCCGGTAGAACTCCGCGTTCGGCGTCACGACGGAAGCCAGACCGCGGATCCCCAGCTCCGCGCCGGCAGGAACCGCGGCCGCTGCGCGTGCCGCGCTCGGCAGCCGCAGGGCCTCGCGGACGGCTTCGATCGAACGGCTCGCGCCGCGCGCGACGTTCCCGACGATGAGAGCCACGGCACCGGCCGCGGCGACCCCGACGGTCCACAGCAGGAACCGTCTCCGGTCCTCGTCGTCGGGCTGCAGGCCCGCGACCGGTCGCAGGCGTGCCACGAGGAGACGCAGAGTGATCACCGCCACGAGCCCGGCGATGAGACCGGGGAGCCAGGCGAAGGGTCCCGCGCCGGGTCGGATCATCGCCGCGACGACGGCGAGAACGCCGAGGGCTCCCAGGATCACCGCCCCGAGACCGGATCGTCTGCGCTCCAGGATCCCGGCGACGGCGGCGACGACGACGAGCACGACGGCGATCCCCGTGATCAGGGCCGCCTTGTCCCCGGTGCCGAACAGCGCGATGGCGGTGTCCTTCGCCCAGCTCGGTGCGAGATCGATGAGCCCGCTCCCGATCACGGCGAACGGGCTCGCGCTCGGCTCCACCACCGCGGCGACGAGCTCCGCCAGGCCGACGGCGAGGAACGACGCGCTCAGACCGGCGGCGGCTGCCCGGAGGGTGTCCCGTCGCGTCTCTTCGCCCCGCGTCGCGTGCATCGCGTTCGTCATCACCCGAGGGTAACCCCGCCGCGGATGCCGGGGGCGCATCCGCGGCGGGGTCGGCGGCGCCTCTCAGAGGCCGTTGCGGCGCGCGACCTCTCCGAGCCACGCGAGCGACGGCTTCGGCGAGCGCTCGAACGTCTCGTGGTCGAAGCCGATCAGGCCGAACGTGGGCCGGAAGCCACTGGCCCATTCGTAGTTGTCGAGGGCGCTCCAGTGCTGGTAGGCGCGCACGTCGATGCCGTCGGAGATGGCGCGGTGCAGTCCTTCGAGCGCACCCTGCGTGTAGGCGATGCGCCGCGTGTCGTCAGCGGTCGCGATGCCGTTCTCGGTCACGAGCACGGGCACTCCCCCGCTGCGCTCCCAGGCGCTGCGCACTCCCATCTCGAGCGCCTCGGGGAAGAACTCCCAGCCGGTCAGCGTGGTCTCCACATCGTCCGCCACCGGGCGCGGGCCCTCGGGACCGATGAAGGTGCGGGTGTAGGCCTGCACGCCGACGAAGTCGTCGCCGGCCGACTGGTCGAGGTACCAGTGGTCGCGGGGGTCGCCGTACGCGGCGAGCATCTCGTCGGCTCCCGGCTCTCCCGTGGAGTGGAACGCCTGCGTGGCGATGGTCCATCCGGCCTTGACACCGGGCACCGAATGCAGGATCTCCGATGCGCGGTGGTGCGCCTCGAGCAGCGTGTCGGCGACGGCGAGGTCGGGGTTCGGGAGGCCGTAGGCGACGAGGTTCGCCGCGTCCTCTCCCCCGGCCAGCATCGCCGCGATGTTCGGCTCGTTGATCGTGCACACGTAGTCGATGCCGTCGAGGATCGGCAGCACGGTCTCGACGTAGCGGGCGAACAGATCCACCGCGTCGTCGGCACGCCAGAAGCCGTCCTTCTGGAACCACTGCGGCACCGTGAAGTGCATGAGCGTGACCGTGGGGTCGAGCCCGTTCTCGCGGGCGGTGTCGATCATGCGACGGTAGTGGTCGAGCATCGCCCGGGAGACGAAGCCGCGCTCGGGCTCGATCCGCGCCCACTCCACCGAGAACCGGTAGGAGTTCAGCCCGGCGGCGGCGAGCAGCCGCATGTCCTCCGGGTAGCGGTGGAAGTGGTCGGCGGCGTCACCGGAGGGCTCCACCATGGGCGAGCCGGGCGCGTGTTCCATCGCCCACCAGTTGCTCGTGGTGTTGTTGCCCTCCACCTGGTGGGCCGCTGTCGCGGCACCCCACAGGAAGCCGTCGGGGAATGCGAGCACGAGTGCTCTCCTCTCTCTTGTGTTGAAGTCGTGACGTTCAGCGCAGGCGCGCGGGATTGGGCACCGCGTCGAGCAGCTGGATCGTGTACGGATCCTCCGGATGCTGCAGCACCTCCGAGGTCTCGCCGCGCTCGACCACCCGTCCGCCGTTGAGCACCAGGATGTTCTGGGTCACCAGGCGCGCGCTCAGCAGGTCGTGCGTGATGTAGAGCATGCTGATGCCCCACCTCTCGCGCAGGTCCTCCAGCAGCGCCAGCACCCCGGCACGCAGCGAGACGTCGAGCATCGAGACGGGTTCATCGGCGATCAGCACCTGCGGGTCGCTCGCGAGCGCCCTGGCGATCACGACGCGCTGCCGCTGCCCGCCGGAGAGCTGGTGCGGCAGCTTGGCGGCGAACTGCTCGACGGGCGTGAGGCCCACCGTCTCGAGCAGCTCGAGCACTCGCGCCCTCGCCTCGGGCCCCCGCAGCGTCGTGTAGTTCATGACCGGACGGGTGAGGGCGTACTCGACCGTGTGCAGCGGGTTGAGCGCCGCATACGGATCCTGGAACACCATCTGCACGTCCTTGCGCAGGTCGCGCAGTCCACGGCGTTTGAGCGTCGCGACGTCGACATCGCCGAAGTGCACCGTGCCGGAGGTCGGCTTCTCGACGCCCGTCAACATCTTGGCGATGGTCGACTTGCCCGAGCCCGAGGCGCCCACGAGTGCCAGGGCCTCCCCCGGTTCGAGCCGGAACGACACGTCGTCGACCGCGGTCACGGCGTCCTGCCCACGTCGAGGGGCCGGGTAGTGCTTCGAGACGCCCTCCACCACGATCGCCGCATCCGCACGACGGGTGTCGCGCGACGACACGGTCGGCAGCGTCTCGGTGACGTCGGTCCGCGCACGTCCTTCACGACGGCGGGTACCGGCATCGAGGAAGCCGGGGATCTCGATCTTCTCCGCGCGGGGGTCCGCGTAGTGGCTCAGCAGCATCCGGGTGTACTCGTCCTGCGGGCGCTCGAGGATGTCGATGCTCCTGGCGTCTTCGACGATGTGCCCTTCGTGCATCACCATCACCCGGTCGGTCGCCTCCAGCACGATGCCGAGGTCGTGACTGATGAGGATGGCGGTGAAGTGCTCGGCCCGCTGCAGCTCCTTGATCGTGTCCATCACCGCGTGCTGCACGAGCACGTCGAGCGCCGTGGTGGGCTCGTCGAACACCATCAGCTGTGGTTCGAGAGACAGCGCGAGCGCGATCGAGGCACGCTGGCGCATACCGCCGGAGAGCTCGCCCGGGTAACGGGCGAGCACCGACGCGTCGAGACCGACCTTGCCGATGAGCTCACGGGCACGCGCATCGCGGGCGTCCTTGGGCACGTGTCCGTGCGCCGCGAAGATGTCGCGGAAGTGGTTGCCGATGGTGCGCACGGGGTTGAGGGCGTTCATGCCCGACTGCAGCACCATGGCGAATCCGCCCTGACGCTGACGACGCAGCTCCTCGGCATCCAGCTCGCGGATGTCGCGCCCGCCGAAGAGGATGCGCCCCGCGCTGATGCGCGCCGGGGGCTTCTGCAGTCGCGTGAGGGCGAAGCCGAGGGTCGACTTGCCCGACCCCGACTCGCCGACCAGACCGACGAACTCGCCGCGGCGGAGCGAGAACGACACGTTCTCGACCGCGGTGACGGGCTTCGTGCCCGGCGAGGCGTATTCGACGGACAGCCCCTGCACCTCGAGCAGGATGTCGTTCTCCGTGGTGGTGGTCGCGGGTGCCATGGCGGTCATCGACCCTTCCCCTCTCGCAGGCGCGGATTGGAGATGCCGTCCACGCCGAAGTTGATCAGTGTCAGGCTCAGCGCCAGCAGTGCGATGCACAGACCGGGGGCGAACAGCAGCAGCCACTGTCCGGTGAGCAGGGAGTTGGAGTTCTGCGCCCAGTAGAGCATGGTGCCCCAGCTGACGATGCTGGAGTCGCCGAGGCCGAGGAACTCCAGGCCTGCCTCCGCCAGGATCGCGGCCGTCGCCGCCCCGAAGAGCGTGCCGGCGATGATCGACGTCATGTTGGGCAGGATCTCGCGGAAGATGATGCGCGTCCTGCTGTCACCCGAGAACTGCGCCGAGGTGACGAAGTCGTTGCCGCGCAGCGACTGCGTCTGGCTGCGGAGCACACGGGCGCCCCAGGCCCAGCCGGTCACCACGATGACCGCGATGATCATCAGGATGCCGCCGTTCTGCAGGTACGCGGCGATCACGATCATGAGCGGGAGTCCGGGGATCACCAGGAAGAGGTTGACGATGAAGCCGACCACCTCGCCGGCGAAGCCGCGCATGTAGCCCCAGCTGAGACCGATGAGCACCGCCACGATGGTCGACAGGATGCCGGCGGCGAAGCCGACGAGCAGGCTGACCTGTGCGCCGTAGATGAGCTGGCTGAGCACGTCCTCCCCCGCGGCTGTCGTGCCGAGCCAGTGCGCCCACGACGCATCGGCGTTGCGCTCGAAGGTGTTGTCCTTCGCGCCGTAGGGGGCGAGGACGGGGGCGAACACCGCCACGAGCACGAAGAAGGCGAGGATGCACAACCCGAGCCGCGCCTTGCCATTGCTCCAGAGGGTGGCGACCATGCGTCCGAAGGCGCGCCATGGGCTGGGCGCGGCGATGCGCTCGGCGGGGATCTTGACGTTCATGGTGGAAGTCATCGGCGGGTCCTTGGGTCGAGTACCCCGTACAGGATGTCAACGAGGAAGTTGGCGATGAGCACGCTCACGGTGATCATCAGGAAGAGCGCCTGCATGAGCGGGTAGTCCTGCCCGATCACGGCGTTGAAGAGCAGATAGCCGATGCCCGGATACCCGAACACCTGTTCCACCAGGATCGATCCGCCGACCACACCGCCGAGCGTGAGCCCGAAGCCGGTGAGGTTCGGCAGGATCGCGTTGCGCGCGGCGTAGCGGAGGGCGATCGTGCGGCCGTGCAGCCCGTTCGCCTCGCCGAACGTGATGTAGTCCTCGCCGAGCGTGTTGATCATGGCGTTGCGCATGCCGATGATCCATCCGCCCAGGGAGGTGAGCAGGATCGTCAGGGCCGGCAGGAACGCGTGGCTGAGCAGGTCTCCGAGGAACTCCCAGGTGAACCCGGGTGTCGTGGTCGCCGAGTAGGCACCGGTGGTCGGGAACCAGTGCAGCACGTAGCCGAAGAAGAACAGCAGCAGCAGCGCGGTCCAGAAGTACGGGAACGTGCTGAGGAACGAACCGGTCAGCGTCGGGAGCGTGTCGAGCCAGGTGCCCCGCCGCCAGGCGGCGGCGACGCCGATCAGCGTGCCGATCACGAACGCGAGGATCGTGACGATGCCGACGAGCCCGATCGTGTACGGCAGCGCCGTGGACACCATGCTCGACACCGACTGCGGATAGAACGTGTACGAGACGCCGAAGTCGAGCCGGACGACCTGGCCGAGATAGGCGATGTACTGGTCCCACAGCGATCCGGTCGGAACCCCCAGCTGCGCCTCGATGGCGGCGCGCGTGGCGTCCGACACCGGCCCGTTCTGGGACAGCTTGGCGATGGCGGCATCCGCCGGGGAACCGGGCATCATGCGCGGGAGGAAGAAGTTCAGGGTGACCGCGGCCCACAGGGTGAGCACGAACAGGCCGAACTTCTGGAGCACGTACTTCACTTGTCGTCCTCCTTCACGCGCTCGAGCCGGGTGAAGATGCCCAGCGGCGCGGAGTCGTAGTTCTGCGGGATCATGTACGGGTCTTCCTCACTCGGCCAGCCGGTGAACTTGGCGTCGCTGAACAGGCCCCAGATACCGCCGTAGTAGAGGCCGATCACGGGCATCTCGTCATAGACGACGCCCTGCAGCTCCTTCACGATCTCGGCCTGGCGGGCGGCGTCGACGGTCTCGCGATACTCGGCGAGCAGTGCGTCGACCTTGTCCGACTTGTAGCGCTCGAAGTTGTTCGCGGTCGGCTTTCCCGACGGCACGTAGAACTCGCTGGAGAGCAGGTTGTTGTAGGCCTGGTACACGTCGCCGTTGCCCATGCCGCCGATCGCCATCTCGAAGTCGCCGTTGCTGATCGCGCTCTGATATCCCGCGGGCTGCGGAAGCTTGAGCGTGACCTTCACGCCGACGTCGGCGAGCTGGCTGCGCACGGTCTGCGCCGCCCTGGTCCAGTCGGAATACCCGTTCGCCGTGGTCAGCGCGAACTCGAGCTGCTCGCCGTTCGCGTCGACGAGACGGTCGCCGTCGAGGGTGTAGCCCGCGTCGGCGAAGGCGGCGAGAGCGGCATCCTCGTCCTGGGTGATCATGCCCTGATCGGGGATGCTCGGATCGAGGTACTGCTCCTGGTTCGGCAGGATGAGACCCGTCTGACCCGCCGGCTTCATGTATCCCTCGGAGGCGGTCTCGGCGATCTCCTCACGATCGAGGGAGAGTGCGATGCCGCGTCGCACGTTCACGTCGTCGAAGGGCGCGACCTCGAGGTTCGGCATCAACGCGATCACGCCGCCGGGCGGGAACCACCACGCGTTGTGCTCGCTCGCCGCGCCCCAGGTGCCCTCGACGTCGGAGATGAAGGAGTAGGCCCAGTCATAACCGCGGGTGACGGTGTCGAGCTGCGAGTTCGTGGCGGGGAGGATGATGTGCTCGATCTCGATCGAGTCGGCCTGCCAGTAGTCGGGGTTCTTGTCCATCGAGTACTGCTGGTCGTTGTAGTTGCCGAGCACGAACGGCCCGGTTCCGACCGGATCCTCGTTGCGATACGTGCCGGGGTCCTTCACATCGGACCAGAGGTGCTCGGGCACGATCATGGTCTGACCGAGGATCGCCAGCGATGGCGCGTCCTCGGTCTTGAGGTGCAGGATCACGTCGCTGCCCTCGGTCTCGACGCTGTCGAGGTGCTGCCATGCGCCCTTGATGTCGAGCGACGGGTTGTCCTTGAGCAGCTGGAACGTGAAGGCCACGTCCTCGGGTGTCAGGTCTTCGCCGTCGCTCCACTTCACGTCGTCGCGGATCGTCATGACGATCGTGCGCGCGTCGGGCTGACTCCATTCGGAGGCGAGCCACGGGTTCTGCGTGCCGTCGAGCGGATTGATCAGGATCAGCGGCTCGTAGATCCACCGCGACGCGGTGCGCGTGTTGGTGAGGTACGGGTTGAAGTTCTTCGTGAAGAACGGGTTGCCCTTGTCGGCATTGATCAGCATCGTGTCGGCGCCGATCGACGGATCGGGTTGGGATGTGATCTGGATGCTGCAGCCGCTGAGGGCGACCGCCACGGCCGCGAGGCCCACGATCGTCGCTCGGCGCCAGCGCTGCATCATGCGCCGTCCCGGTGTTCTGCCACCTGACATCTGCCACCTCATGTCGTCTCTGTCATGAAGGGCGCCCCTGCCGGACCACCGGAACTTCGGAACACCCGCACGGCCTGCGCCGTCTCAGGGCGGTGTGCACCGCCTCAGTGATTGTAAGCGCATACATTTTGCGATCGCAACCCCTTGACACGGGCGCGCCGACCATGGCCGCGCCGTTCAGACGGGGCGCTGAGAGCTCTCGCGCAGCAGGATCTGGAGGGGCAGCCGGGCGACCACCGGGTCGGCTTCCGCGTTCTCCAGCCGCCGGGCGAGCACCTGAACGGCCGCCCGGCCGAGGTCGATCATCGGCTGACGGATCGTGGTCAGCGGAGGCTGCGACAGCGCGGCGGCCTCGATCCCGTCGAAGCCCGTCACCAGGACGTCGTCCGGCACGCGGATACCGGCGCCTCGGAGCACGTCGAGCGCTCCGAGCGCCATCTGATCGTTCGCGGCGATCAGCGCGGCCGGCACCCCCGCGGCGAGAAGCTCCTCGGCCGCGCGGCGCCCCGATGCGCGGGTGAAGTCACCGCGCAGCACGGTCACGTCGTCGAGCCCACCACCGGCAGCCGTCACGGCGGCCGCGAACCCCTCCCAGCGCTGCAGGCCGTCCGGCGAATCCGCGGGCCCCGCGAGGAACGCGAGCCGCCCGTCTCCCACCTGCGCCAGCACGTGCCTGGTCAGCTCACCCATCGCCTCGGCGTTGCTCACCGTGACGTGGTCGTAGTGATCGCCGCGGGGAGGACCCGAGAGCACCACCACGGGGATGCGCCGCGCCAGCCGGGCCAGCACGTCGTCCGGCACGCTGCTCGCGAGGACCATGAGCCCGTCCACACGGCCCGCCATGTCGCGCACGGTGGAGCGGTCAGGGTCGTCCCGCCCGACGCCGACCATCAGCACGAAACCCTGCTTCCAGGCTTCCAGCTCCGCACCGCGCAGCACCTCGTCGAGGAACAGCATCGAGGTGTGCCGGCCGTCGGATTCCGCCTCGTCGCGGACGATCGCAAACGGCGGTGCGTCGGCGTCGGCGGCGGAGAGCGCGTCGAGGGGCGGAGCATCCTCGGCGGCGTCGAACCCCGGGAAGTACAGCCCGAGCACCCCGGTTCGACGCTCGGCGAGTCCGCGGGCGCTGCCGCTGGGCACGTACCCCAGCGCGGCGACGGCGTCGAGCACGCGCTCACGGGTGACCGGGCGCACCGCATCCGGCGAGCGCAGCACACGCGAGACCGTGGCGATCGAGACGCCGGCCCGATCGGCCACGTCGTACACGGTCGCCGCCTTGCTCACGGTCACGCTCCTCCGGAGCGGGCGGCGAGGGCGGCCTGATAGAGGTCGCGGGAGGAGAGACCGGTGAGGCCGGCGACCTCGGAAGCGGCGTCCTTCAACCGGATGCCGTCGGCGACGAGCTTCTGCACCTGCGCGAGAGCGTCTTCCGGGGAGGCATCGCGGTGCGCCGCCCCTTCGACCACGACGACGATCTCGCCCTTCACGCCGTCCTCGGCCCAGGAGACGAGTTCCGATGCTGTGCCGCGGCGCACCTCCTCGTACAGTTTCGTCAGCTCTCGGCACACCGCGATCCGCCGGTCGTCGCCGAATGCCGCCCCCATGTCGGCGAGGGAGCTCGCGAGGCGGGCGGGCGATTCGAAGAAGACCATGGTGCGGGGTTCGGCCGCCAGCGCGCGCAGAGTCGAACGCCGCTCCCCCGGCTTGCGCGGCAGGAACCCCTCGAACGTGAAGCGGTCGGTGGGCAGGCCCGAGATCGCGAGTGCCATCAGCACCGCGCTCGGCCCGGGGATCGCGGTCACCGTGACGCCCTGAGCGACCGCTTCAGCGACCAGCCCGTAGCCGGGGTCGCTCACGGTGGGCATCCCGGCATCGCTCATCACCACGATGTCGGTCTCGGCCGCGAGAGCCGCCAGCTCGGCGGCCTTCTGCTTCTCGTTGTGGTCGTGCAGGGCGATCAGGCGCGGGCGGTTCTCGATCTGCAGGGCCTTCAGCAGACGTTGCGTGGTGCGGGTGTCTTCGGCCACGACGACCTCGGCGTTCTCCAAGACCTCCACGAGACGGCGCGACGCGTCGCCGAGATTTCCGATCGGAGTGGCGGCGAGGATGATCACCCGCCCAGCTTAGGCGGGCCGGATGCAGCCGGCCGAGAAGGCCGGTTGTCTAGGCTGGAGCGGTGACCGCGCCCGTGCCCCTGCTTCCCGCTCCCGATGAGCGGTTGACGCGCTACGGGCGACTGCGTGACCGCCTGCTCAACGCCCCCGACTGGGGACGCGCGATCCGGTGGCTCGCACCCCTCGTCATCACCGCGATCGCCGCCCTCCTCCGGCTGATCAACGTCGCCCATCCGCATCAGCTCGCTTTCGACGAGACGTACTACGTCAAAGACGCCTGGTCGCTGTGGACGCTCGGCTACGAGGGCACCTGGGGCGAGAACGCCAACGACGCCTTCGTCACGCTGCAGCAGCTGCCGCTGTCCGAACAGGGCGCGTTCATCGTGCATCCGCCGCTCGGCAAGTGGCTCATCGCGCTCGGCATGGCGATCGGCGGGCCGGACAACAGCGCCGGCTGGCGACTCGCGACCGCGGTGCTCGGCAGCGCCTCGGTGCTCCTGGTCTACCTGATCGCGCGACGGCTCAGCGGTTCCGTGATCGTCGCGAGCGTGGCCGGGACGCTGCTCGCGATCGACGGTCTCAGCATCGTGATGAGTCGCATCGCCCTGCTCGACGGCATCCTGACCTTCTTCGTCCTGCTGGGTGTGCTCTTCGTGATCATCGACCGGCAGCGGACGATCCCGGTGCTCGAGAAGCGCGATCCCGACACCCCGGATCCGTTCTGGGGTCCGGTGCTCTGGCGTCGTCCGTGGCTGATCGCCGCGGGAGCCGCCCTCGGCGCGGCGTCGGCCGTGAAGTGGTCGGGGCTGTACGTGCTGGCGGGCTTCGGCCTGTACGTCGTCGTCACGGATGCGCTCGCCCGCCGTCGCGCGGGAGTGGTGCTGTGGCCGACCGCGGCCGCGTTCCGACAGGGGCCGGTCTCGTTCGTGCTGCTCGTCTTCCCCGCCCTCGCGGTGTACCTGATCAGCTGGACCGGCTGGCTGGTGACGGCAGGGGGCTATGACCGCCAGAGCGACCCGAACCCGCTGATCGCGCTGTGGAAGTACCACGAGTCGATGCTCGGCTTCCACGTCGGCCTCACTCGCGGCCACCCCTACGCGAGTCCCGCCTGGGAGTGGCCGTTCCTGCTGCGCCCCACGGCGGTCTGGGTCGACTCCGACCCCGCGGGCTGCGGGACGGACCACTGCATCGGCGTGATCTCGGCGATCCCGAATCCGCTCATCTGGTACGCGGGCGTGGCCGCAGCGATCTACCTGCTCTACCGCCTGGTGCGCGGCTGGATCACCCGGCAGCCCGTCGGCCCGGAACTGAGCATCCCCCTGGTCGGCCTCGCCGTCACCTACGTGCCGTGGCTGATGTTCCCCGACCGCACGATCTTCCAGTTCTACACCGTCGTGATGATGCCGTTCCTCGTGCTCGCGCTGGCGATGACGCTGCGGATCATCGCCGGGCGACGTGAGGATCCGCTGCACCGGCGGCAGTCCGGCGAGCGCACCGTGATGATCTTCCTCGCGTTCGTGGTGCTCGTGTCGGCGTTCTTCCTTCCCCTGTGGACGGGGATGAGCGTGCCGTACGAGTTCTGGCTGGTGCACAACTGGCTGCCCGGCTGGGTGTGAGCCCGCCCGACGCACCACGGCGTCCCTCAGACCGCGAGTGACCCCACGATCTCGTCGAGCGTGCGCCCGAACGCGAAGCGGTACCAGTCCAGGGCGTCTTCGCCGGAGAGCTGAGCGACGTGACCGTCCTCGCCGGTGAACGACCATCGCGAGGTGCCTGGGGGCCAGCACGCCATCGTCTCCGGCTGCGGAACCTCCGTCGACGCGGATGGCGGCAACGGAGGAAGGCCGTGCGCCTGCCGTCCACGCGCCCCCACAGCCGTCGCGAGCCAGAGCTCGGCGAAGGCGCGGGGACGCAGCGACGCGATCGGTGCGGGGGTCTCCGCCCGGTAGACGACCGTCATGGAGTCGGAACGCCCGACGACCCATCGCTCGCCCGCGGCGAAGAACCGACAGCGCACGTCGGAGTGCAGGTCGATCGTCGCGCCGAGCCGCGCGAGCGCGCCGACGGCCGCTGCCGAGAGCAGCTTCTCCGGAACCTCCCGCTCGCGGCGGCGCTGTTCCGTTTCGAGGCGCTCGGCCGCGAGCGGCGCGTACTCCTTGCTCAGGGCATCCCGATTCGCCGCAGCGCCCGCTGCCAGTCGCCCGTGCAGCCACTGCGGATCGAGCTGCAGGAAGTACCGGAAGACGACCGGGATCGGCGACGCCGACCCCCGCAGTCGGCGGTTCCTGACCAGCAGACGCACCCCGTGGTCCACCGACCACACCGCCGACACGGTGCCGTCGACGACGGCGACCCACGACCATCCGCGGTTCTCGATCTCGGGATGCGTCGCCTCGAGCAGATCCGCCAGGCGCGTGCCGTCCGGGAAGGACCGGCGGTGCGCATGGGAGGACATGTCGTCGCCCATCGCGACGCTGTCGCGGTCGAGATCCACGAGCACGGGAGCAGCGACCATGACGACGATGCTAGCGGGATCGTCGTGGCCCTAGAGCACCTCGTCCGTGGCCACGTGCTCGACCAGCGGGAGCACACGGCCCGAGAGATGCGTGCGCATCGCGATCGACGAGGCGGTGCGTGCGACGCCCGGCACCAGGGCCACCCGGTCGAGCACCTCCTGCAACCGCGTGGCATCGCGCGCCACCAGCCGCAACTGCATGTCGCTGGCCCCCGTGACGGTGTGCATGTCGACGATCTCGGGGACGGCATCCGCAAGAGCCGTCGCCACGTCGTCGTGCCCCACCTTCTGATCGATCTCGACCAGGCAGAACGCGACGACGCCGTAGCCGAAACCCGCCGGATCGATCCGCGGCACGATCGCCTCGATCACCCCGCCCTCGTGCAGGCGCGCGAGCCGGCTCGTCGCGGTGCCGCGCGCGATCCCGAGTCGCCGTGCGCACTCCAGGATCGGTAGCTGCGGCGACTCCGTGAGCAGGCGGATGAGCTGGGCGTCGAGGCGATCGATGCGCATCGCTACTCCCGTGGGACGCCGGGCCGGGCCACGCTCCTGGTCGCCCGGGCGACGAGGAGGAGGACGGCGGTGAGACCCAGCGTGAGCAGCAGCTGGATGCGCGCGGCCTCATCGATCATCGCGAGGGCGATCACCGCGGCGAGCAGCACCAGGCACAGCCACGACAGCCAGGGGAAGCCCCACATACGCATCGGCATCGCCTCGCCGGCACGATCCGCGCGACGGCGGAGGATGATCTGCGCCACCGCGGTGGCGGTCCAGATCACGAGCAGCGTCGAGCCGACCACGTTGAGCAGGGCGGGCAGCACCACGTCAGGGAAGGCCCAGTTGAGCCCGACCGTGACGAACCCGAACGCCACGGAGGCCAGCACGGCGACGAACGGCACGCCCTTGAGGCTCGTGCGGGTCGCGGCCAGCGGGGCGAGCCCGCGCTCCCCCAGCGAATACGCCATGCGCGAGGCGCCGTAGATGTTGGCGTTCATGGCCGACAGCAGCGCGATGATCACGATGAGGTCCATCACCAGACCGACGCCGGGCACGTTCAGCGTCTCGAGCACCGCCGAGAAGGGCCCCGCCTTCACGGCGGGGTCGTTCCAGGGCAGCACAGCCACGATCACGAAGATCGATCCGACGTAGAAGACGAGGATGCGCACGAGCACCTCCCGCACGATGCGGCGGATGTTGTGCGCGGGATCGTTCGACTCCGCGGCGGCGATCGCGACGACCTCGGTACCTCCGAACGCGAAGACGACGATCAGCAGGGCCCCGGCGATCCCGGCGATGCCGTTCGGTGCGAAGCCGCCGTTGTCGACCAGGTTCGCGATGCCGGTCGCCGGCACACCGGGGATCAGCCCGACGATCGCGCACACCCCCACCACGAGGAAGGCGATGATCGCCGCGACCTTGATCGCCGCGAACCAGAACTCGAAGCGGCCGTAGTTGCGCACCCCGAACAGATTCACCGCGGTGAGCGCGACGACGAAGATCAGCACCCACACCCAGGCCGGGATGCCCGGTGTCCAGTTGGCCACGATCGCACCGGCACCGGTCGCCTCCGCGGCGATCACCACGACCAGCTGGATCCAGTAGAGCCAGCCGACCGCGCTGCCGGCGCTGCGTCCCATCGCCTTCTGGGCATATGAGCTGAAAGCCCCCGAGCTGGGCCGGGCGGCGACCATCTCGGCCAGCATCGCCATCACGAGCACGACGATGCCGCCCGCGACCAGGTACGACACCAGCACGGCGGGCCCCGCGATGCTGATCGCCTGACCTGATCCGACGAACAGCCCGGCGCCGATCGCACCGCCCAGCCCCATCATCGAGATCTGGCGGCGGGTCAGGCCCGGGTGCAGACCCTTGGTGGTCGTGGTGGTCGGGGGGATCTCGGTCATGCGGTCATCGGTCATGCGCCGACCTCCACACGCTCAGCGGCACCGCGTTCCCGGGCGGCGCCTGCGAGCGCGGCCTCCACCCGGTCGATGTCCTCCACAGAGCCCGAGGAGATGCGGATGCCCTCCCCGGCGAAGGCGCGCGCGATCACGCCGCCCGCCTGCAGCAGGTGCTCGAGCTCCGCGGTGCGGTCGGCGGACGGCACCCACACGAAGTTCGCCTGGGACCGGACGGCGGGCCATCCGGCCGCCACGAGCACGGCATGGAGCCGGTCGCGCTGCACGACGACCTCGTCGATGCGCGTCGCGAGCTCGTCCTCGGCGTCCAGCGAGGCGAGCGCCGCGGTCTGCGCGAGGTCGGTCACGCCGAACGGCACGGCGACCTTGCGCTGGTTCTCGGCGACGGCGGCCGGGGCGATCGCATAGCCGATGCGCAGGCCCGCGAGCCCGTAGGCCTTGGAGAACGTGTGCAGCACCGCCACATGCGGGTGCCGCCGGAACAGCTCGATGCCGGCACCTCGACTCTCGGTGCGATCGAAGTGCACATAGGCCTCGTCGATCACCACGAGCACGTCGTGCGGCACCGCGGCGACGAAGCGCTCGAGCTCGTCGGCGCCGACCACGGTGCCCGTCGGGTTGTTCGGGTTGCACACGAAGATCAGGCGGGTGCGCGGGGTGATCGCCGCGAGCATCGCGTCGAGGTCGTGTCCGTGGTCTGCGTCGAGCGGCACCGGGACGGGCGTGGCACCCGCGATGCGAACCAGGGACGGGTACGCCTCGAACGACCGCCACGCGAAGACCACCTCGTCACCATCGCCGGCGACCGCGTGGATGAGCTGAGCGGCGATCTCGACCGACCCCGCACCGACCGTGACCTCCGACGGATCGACGCCGTAGCGGTCGGCCAGCCGTTCGCGCAGGGCGGCAGCGCTCATGTCCGGGTAGCGGTGGATGCCGTCGAGGCGGTCGCGCACGGCCGCGACGACCGAGGGCAGCGGCGGATGCGGGGACTCGTTCGAGGAGAGCTTCGAAGCACCGGCCGGGGCGGAGCGCCCCTGACGGTACGCGGGAACGGCGTCGAGTCCGGCGCGGGTGGGGAGGGGCATCGTCAGAGCGTCCTTGCTGTGATCCATGGGCGGCCCCCGAGCGGCACCGCCTGCTGTCGCGCAACAGTAGAACGGATCGCATCCACTGGGCAATCGGCGCACCGGAAGCTGCGCATCCCGCACAATCGACCGGCGCTCCCGGGGCGACGGTTAGTCAGATTGCACAGTCACGCTGTCGCGATCGCGGGCGCCGCAAGCCGGAGCCCGATGCCCACAGCGACGAGGTCCTCCTCGTACGCCCCGTGTCGGCGGGCGCAGCGGGCAAGATCCACGTCGTGGCGGAACGCTCCGCCGCGTGTGATGTGCGGGTCGGCCGCCCAGTCCTCGACGGCAGGGACGTCGTCGGGTGCCCCCGGATACGGCGCGTACAGGGTCGAGGTCCATTCGTCGACGTTGCCCGCCATGTCGAGCACCCCGAACGGACTGGCGCCGTCGGGAAACGAACCGACGGGTGTCGTGGTGCCGAGTCCCAGGTCGAACAGGTTCGCCCGGCCCGTGACGTACTCGTCACCCCACGGGAACTCGCGGGTGTCGTCGCCGCGCGCCGCCCGCTCCCACTCGTCTTCGGTCGGCAGCCGGGCGTCCACGCCGAGCTGCGAGCCGATCCAGGCGGCGTAGGCGGTGGCCTCGTCCCACGAGACCCCGACCACCGGATGCTCGTCGATGCCGGAGAGGGCACGGGCGCCGGTCGCCTCCGCGAACACCCTCCACTGCGCCACCGTCACCGGGGTGCGGGCGAGCCGGAACGCCGGGACGACGACCTGCGTGCGCGGCGTCTCCTTCTCGTACCAGGCTCGGGGAACGCCGGTGTGGGCATACCGGACGGTGAGGGCGTCGACCTGATCGAGCGGCGTTCCCCGCTGCAGTGCTCCCGCCGGGATGTCGACCCACTCGATCTGCTGCACGGCCATGCCCGCTCCTCCATCGAAACCGGTTCGTTCCCCGCGTAGGAGCCCTGGCGCGAGCGAGGGCCGAGCGTCAGCGCGCGATCGTCACCTCGGCGGGGTCGCTCACCGGCAGTCGGCACACGAACGCCCGGCAGTCGTAGGCGCGTTCCGTCGTCGCATCCTTGCCCTGGAACAGGGCGAATCCCGCATCCGCGAACGATCGTGCCTGCTCGGCGCTGACCACGGCGACCACCTCGGCGTCCGCACCCCTGCCCGCCACGGCCAGGGCGCTGTCACGTGCTTCGGTGACGACGACGAGCTGGCGAGGCGGAACGGCGAGTCCCGCGGCCACCCGCAGCAGCGTGCCGTGGGCGAACGGCTGCTCCCGAGAGCGCTCTGCGAGCGCGCGCACCGTCGAGACGGTCGCTTCGCGATATCGCTCCCCCGCCCCCAGCCACCAGGCCGTCAGGGCGGCACCGGCGACGGCCGCCGCGTCTGAGGGCAGGTCGCCATCGGTCTGATCGGGCGACGTCGCGATGCCCTGGGCCGACAGGAGCGGGTCGTCACCGGCCGCCCCCTTGAGAGCCTCGTCGAGGACGACGCGCGCCTCCACCGCCCACCCCGCGTCGCCCGTCGCCAGGGCGAGCGCGAACAGACCGTCGGCGAGCAGCCCGAGGTCGGCGGCGGTCGCGACCGCGGCGGATGCCCGCCCGTCGAGGGAAGCACGTACCAGGGCACCGTCGGCATCCCGGTTGATCCGCAGCACCTGTTCCGCAGCGGAAGTGGCCGCGTCGATCCAGCCCTGCTCCCCGAAGGCCGCCCCCGCCCGGGCGAGGGCGCCGATCGCGAGTCCGTTCCAACCGGTGATCACCTTCCCGTCGACCGCCGGCACCTCCAGACCCGCGCGGTCGGCGAGGGCGCGGAGGTAGTACCCGCCCTCGTTGCGCACGCCGTCGATCGTCGACTCCGAGTCCTGCGCCGCACCGAATCCCCCGCCGTCGCGCTGGAGCATGTCGATCAGGAAGGAGGCGATGCCCCGCACGGTCTGCTCGTCTCCCGCGTCGCGCGCGATCTCGAGCAGCTGCGCGTTGTCGGTCAGCATCCGCTCGTAGTGCGGCACGGTCCAGTCACGCTGTGTCGCATAACGGAAGAATCCTCCATCGGCGTCGCGCAGGTCCGAACCCGCCATCGCCGCGAGCGCGCGTGCCGCCGCGGCCGCCGCCTCGGGCGCGCCTTCTCGCACGAGCGGATGCTGCAGGAATCGCAGCGTCGTGGCGACGGGGAACTTGGGCGCACCTCCGAAGCCGCCGAACTGCCGATCCTCGCGCTGCGCGATGGACGCGGCCGCCGCGGCGATCGCCACCATGTCCGGCAGGTCGGATGGTGTGGATTCCGCCGCCCGGGCGAGCGCGTCGGTCACGGCACCCGCCGACTCCTCCGCCTGCGCACGACGCAGCGTCCACGCCTCCCGCACCGCCGCGAGTACGTCGCGGAATGCGGGCATCGGCGGCCGGGCTTCCGGTGGCCAGTAGGTGCCGGCATAGAAGGTGCGCCCACGCGGTGTGGCGAACACGGTGAGCGGCCAGCCGAGGTTCTGCGTGAAGGCGGAGGCCGCGGCCATGTAGGCGCCGTCCACCTGCGGGTGCTCCTCACGGTCGACTTTGACGGCCACGAACCCGTCGTTGATGAGCGCGGCGGTGGCCGGGTCGGCGAACGACTCCCGAGCCATCACATGGCACCAGTGGCAGGTCGAGTAGCCGATCGAGATCAGGAGCGGCACATCCCGCCGCCGCGCCTCGTCGAATGCCTCCTCGCCCCACGGGTACCAGTCGACGGGGTTGTCGGCGTGCGCGCGGAGATACGGGCTGAGAGTGTCGGCGAGCCGATTGGTCATGCCTTCACGCTACGCCGCGCGGAGGGGGTGCGGTCAGCCGACGAGCAGCTCGATCGGACGCGATGCCGCGTACCCCACCAGCGGAAGGGCGCGCTCGGCAGCCAACGCGATGCGGGCCTCGAGCACCTCGGAGGCGATCTCGTAGCCGTCGAAGTCGGTGTTGCTCGCGTAGACGCCGAGCGGAAGGGTGAGCGCCTGGAAGAACGCGAACAGCGGACGCAGCTGGTGCTCGATGATCAGCGCGTGCTTCTCGCCGCCGCCGGTCGCGGCGAGCAGCACCGGCTTGCCCACCAGGTCGTACTGGCCGACGAAATCGAACAGGTGCTTGAAGAGCCCCGTGAACGACGCCCGGTAGACGGGGCTGCCCACGATCAGCAGGTCGGCCGATTCGATCGCCTGCAGCTGCGCCTCGACCTCCGGCGGCAGCTGATCGCGCTGCAGCGCGCCGGCCAGTCCCGGACCGATCTGCGTCAGTTCGATGAGCTGCGACTCGACCTCGGCGCGCTCGGCGATGGCGGCGGTGATCGCGCGGACGAGGGCGGTCGTCTTGCTGGGCTCGTGCAGGGATCCCGACACGGCGACGACGCGGAACGGAGCTGTCATGCCTCGACGGTACTCACGACGGCGCCCCGTGTCGCGCGATGCGACACGGGGCGTCATGTGAGCCCGAGGCTCCGTCCCACGGGAGCGGGGTCAGTTGACCTCGTCCGGGTGCGAGCCGACGCGGCCGGAGCCGTCGAGCGGGTCGAGGGCGTCGATCGCCGCGATCTCGGCGTCGGTCAGTTCGAAGCCGAAGACGTCGAGGTTCTCACGCAGCCGCTCGGCGCGCACCGACTTCGGGAACACGATGATGCCCTTCTGCAGGTGCCAGCGGAGCACCGCCTGTGCCGGGGTGACGCCGTGCGCTGCGGCGGCATCTGCCACCGCCGGGATGCCGAAGAGGTCGTACTTGCCCTGGCCGAGAGGACCCCACGCCTCGATGCGGACGCCGTTCGCGTCGGCCCAGGCGACCTCTTCGCGGCGCTGGTACGCCGGGTGCAGCTCGATCTGGTTCACGGCCGGGACGACGCCGGTCTCCTTGACCGTGCGCTCCAGGTGCGGGACCAGGAAGTTCGAGACGCCGATGCTGCGGGTGAGACCCGCCTCGCGGAGCTCGATGAGCTTCGCGAACGCGTGCACATAGTCGTCCTTGGCCGGGGTCGGCCAGTGCACGAGGTAGAGGTCGACCTCGTCGAGTCCGAGCTTCTCGAGGCTCTCGCCGATGGCGGCGCGCGGTTCGTCGTCGTGGTGACGGTCGTTCCAGAGCTTCGTCGTGACGAACAGCTCGTCGCGCGGGATGCCGGAGGCGGCGATGGCGGCGCCGACGCCCTCTTCGTTGCCGTAGATGGCGGCGGTGTCGATGTGGCGGTAGCCGATCTCGAGCGCCTCGCTCACCGCCCGCTCGGTCTCTGCCGGCGGCACCTTGAAGACGCCGTAGCCGAGCTGCGGGATGGAGTTGCCGTCGTTCAGTTCGAGTGCAGGAATCGTCATGCCTCCAGCCTATGACCTGTGATGACAGGTCGGACCGGCCGGTGACGAAAGAAGTCAGTCGAGCCCGTCGAGCCCCTGCGACATGGCCTGGAAGGCCTCGACAGCGCGCTCCGCGGGACGAGCACCGTCGGGATCCGCCGCCCACTGCTCGAGACCGACGCGGATGGAGGCCGTCGCGACAGCGGCGAGCAGAGCCGCATCCCACACCGCGATCCCCCGCTCCCGGAGGATCGCTCGCAGTCGACGCTCGGAGTCGTCGTTGACGCGCAGCCAGACATCGCGCATCGCCGTGTCGTCGTCGAGGCCCCGGAGCACGCCGAGCATCGTGTCGAGTTCGAGCCCCTCGGATGACCGCTCCCCTGACCCGTCCTCGGCGAGCTGGGCGTGGATCACGGCGGGGATCCGCTCCCGCAGCGAAAGCTCCCCCACCTGCGCGAATGCCTCCTGCCAGCGCTGGGCGCCGACGCTGAGGATGGGCGTGATCGCGTCTTCCTTCCGGGCGAAGTACCGGTAGAACGTACGCACCGAGACACCCGCGCGCGCCGCGATCTGCTCGGCGGTGACCCCCGCCACGCTCTGCTCGGCGAACAGCGCGGCGGCGGCGTCCGCGATGTCCCGCTCGGTCGCGGCCCGGCGGCGTTCGGTGAGGGTCGAGGTCTCCACCGTCACAGCGTACGGGAATAGGCGAACGCCGCGGCAGGTTGGGTCTATGTGGCACGTTCTGCCATACAGGCATAGTCTGCCTACAACGGAACGTCGCCTCGCGACACCATCACCGCATCCACCACGACATTCACCACGAAAGGGAAGATCATGAACCGCTACGAAGGACGTCGGGCGCTCGTCACCGGCGGAGGGTCGGGCATCGGTCAGGCCACCGTGCTGCGCATGCTCCGCGAAGGCGGCAGCGTCGTCGCCGCCGACGTCAGCACCGCGGGTCTCGAAGACACGGTCGCCCAGGCCGGCGCACTCGCCGAACGCCTCACGACCGTCACGATGAACATCGCCGACGAAACCTCCGTGGCTGCCGGCGTCGCCGAGGCCGTCGCTGCTCTGGGCGGACTCGACGTGCTCGTGAACGCCGCCGGAATCCTGCGCTCCTCGCACACCCACGAGACGACGCTCGACCAGTTCGAGCAGGTCATCCGGATCAACCTGGTCGGCACGTTCCTCGTGATCCGCGCGGCGATCCCCGCACTGCTCGACGGCTCGTCGTCCGCCGTGGTGAACTTCAGCTCGACCTCAGCCGGCTTCGCGCACCCCTACATGGCTGCCTACGCGGCCAGCAAGGGCGGCGTGCAGTCGATGACCCACGCGCTCGCCGCCGAATACGCGAAGAGCGGGATCCGCTTCACCGCGGTGCAGCCCGGGTCGATCTCGTCCGGCATGACCGACGGATCCGGCCAGAGCAACCAGAGCAACGGTCCGGGCCTGCCCGCCGACGCCGACATGAGCCTGTTCATGAAGCTCGCGCCCGCGATCGGTCAGGGTTTCGCCGGACCGGAGTCGGTCGCCGGCGTCGTGGCGATGCTCGCGAGCGAGGACGGTGCCTTCATCACGGGCACCGAGGTGCGCATCGACGGCGGCACGCACTTCTGAGAGACACCGGTGGGGGCACCCGATCCGGTGCCCCCACCCGCGTACTCGTTCCTGAGCTCACTCGCCCGAGCGGATGGCCTTGACCTCGTGCACCCGCACGATGTTCGTGCCGGTCGCGCTGCCGGCCCGATACGAGAACACCGACGGCGATCCCTCGCCCTGGAGCGTCGACGTCGTATCCGTCGCGGACACCTGCCACGCCGCCGGCTCGGGCTGGCCGTCGGCCCACACCTTGGCGCGGATGGTCGTCGACGGTGAACCCGACGTCTCCGTCGACAGGTGGAACATCGTCCCGGCACTCCAGGTCAGACCGGGGACCGCCGCGCTGGCGATCGCCGTCCCGTTGCGCTGGATCACCACCCAGACCGCCCCATCGGCGCGATGCCAGGCCAGGGCTCGGAACCCGCTGTCGCCGGCGCGACGAGAACCCGCACCGACGTACGCCGTGCCGGACTCCGGACCGGCCGAGAGCGTGTAGGACATCGTCGTGGCGGAATCCCGCACCGATGCATCGTCCAGCAGCATCTCGCGCGTCTGCCCTGCGGCGAGGTCGATCACCCCGGCACCCTCTGCCACGGAGAGCGCGGTCGACTTGCCCTGCATCGGCGTCCACAGACCACCGACATCAGCGGTGCCCCAGCCGGAATCGACCGCACGATCGAACCCGTCCGATGCCACGACGACATCGGCGACGACGGGGGCCGTGACCACGACCTGCTTCTCGCTCGATGCCGACAGTCCACGACTGTCCGTCACCGTCACGCGCACCGTGTAGGTCCCCGCTGCCGCGTATTCGTGCGTCGCGGTCGCGCCCGTGGCCGTCGAACCGTCGCCGAAGTCCCAGGCGTAAGCACTGATCGATGCTCCGCCGTCCGCGGACGAGCCCGACGCGTCGACCGCCACGCTCAGATCGGTCGACTGCGCCGTGAATGCCGCCGTCGGAGCCTTCATGCCCTTCCCCAGCTGGAAGTGCGACCGCACCTGATCCGCGTTCAACGCGAACGGGTACACCGCGGCCTCGTCCAGCGCACCCTTGAAGTAGTTCGACGAGGGAGCCGACGGCCAGCCCGCGAGGGCATCGCCGCCGATGCGGAGGTAGGCGGAGTCGGTCCTGGACGTCGTCACCGCGGGATCCGAGGCGACGAGCTCACCGTCGACGTAGAGCTTCATCCCCTCCGCGTTCTGCGAGACGACCGCGTGATGCCACGTTCCGTCGTTCAGCGCCTTGTCCCCTGCCACCGTGGCGCGCGTCTGACCGGCGAAGACGCCGAAGGTCAGAGTGCCGCTGTTCGTCATGTAGAGCTGTCGGTCGACGGTCGCGGAGCTTCCCGTCTTGGCGGCTCCGGAGCCGATGAGCATGCCGCCGGTCTTCGTGGTCGTCTGGAACCAGATCTCCGAGGAGAAATCCTTCGACACCGCCGCCTTGGCGTCGGACGAGACCCGGCCGGTCGTGGTGCCGTTGAAGGCGGTCGATCCCGTGCCGCTGTTCTCGATGCCGGCCGACGAGACCGTGGCGCCCGACCCGTTCACCGGGGTGTTCGCGCCCGCCCAATCCTTCGAGATGTTTCCCATCGGGTAGTACAGCGAGGGACCGTCCGCGAGGACCTTGGCCGTGTATGCCGAGACGGTCCCCGCGTTCGCCTTCGCGTTCACGCTCGCACTGGTCGCGGTGTTCCCGGCGGCGTCCTTCGCGACCACGGTGTAGCTCTGCGTCGCGCCCGGCGTCGCCGTCGGGTCATCGAGCGTGACCGTCGCGCGCTTCCACCAGGTGCCGTCCGCAGTCGTGCTCGCCACAGGTTCAGCGGTTCCGGCTCGGTACAGCTCGTAGGTGAGGGTCAGGTCATCCCGATCCCAGTTCGTCTGGATCGTCACGCGAGCGCGCCCGGGGACGGGCGATGTGCCCGCCGTGGGCTTCCAGTCCGCAGCGGCGACACGGGGACCGTCCTTGGCGCCGCCAGGCGGGTTCGTGGAGAACCGGACCAGTCCCTCGAACTGACCGCCGTTGACGGATCGGAACTCGCCGCCGATCGAGATCATGTCGCCCGCGCCCGTGATGGACAGGCCCGCCTGGCCGAGTCCGGTGGTGGTGCCCACCGACCAGTCCGGTGCCCACTGGTAGGGCGACGGCGCAGGGGTTCCCGCCCAGTTGGCGTACCCCGAGTAGGTGTTCGCGGAGAGGGTGCCGCGCGCATCGGCCGTGTACGCCTCGGCGTACTGGTAGACCGCCGGGTTCTTCTGCGGCTGCAGGCCCATCGTGTTGCAGGAGTGCATGTGGCTCGTCGTGTAGACAACTTTGCCGGTCGAGTACACGCCGTAGTGATCGCCGTGGCAATCCGCGATCCAGCGCACCGCTCCGGTTCCCGCCTCTGCGGCGAACGTGCCCTCGAGGTTGCCCCCGCCGGCCCAGCTCCACCCGGTGCCGTAGACCGAGTTCGCGTCGGTGGCGAGGGCGAAGATACCGGAGTTGCTGCTGCTCCCGCTGTTCTTCACGACCTGGGAGATGCCCCAGGAGGTGTCCGCTGCACCGGTGGATTTGTCCACAGCGGCCGAGCCACGGAGACTGCTGCCGTTGACCGTCGAGAAGCGCCCTCCGACGATGACGTTCGTGCCGGCCGGATCCATCACCAGGGCATCGACCTGGCGGTCGGCCTGGGGAGCCCAGCTCAGCAGCGCACCGTTCTTCTGGTCGAAGGCGGCGAGGTTCTTCCGGGCGACGCCGTTGGCCTGAGTGAACAGACCCCCGAGGTAGATGTTCGATCCGTCGGTGGTGATCGCGTACACGCCACTGCCACCGATCGACGGCGCGAACTGCGGGACCAGCTCGCCGGTCTTCGCATCGAGCGCCGCGAAGTTCCACCGGTCCTTGCCGTTCACACTGTTGAAGGATCCGCCGATGTAGATGCGCGTGCCGTCGGGCGATGCCGCGACGGCCTTGATCACGCCGTTGACCTTCGGGGCGAACGACGACAGCGCGCCGGAGACGATGTCGTACGCCAGCACATTCGAGCGTGCGGTGAGGGCCGTGCCGGGCGCGGCCTTCGGCTCACGCGCGTTGTCGAACTTGCCGACCGCGTACACGGTGGTGCCGATCGTGGTCTGCGCCCACACGTATCCGTTGTCGATCTGGACGGTCGGAATCGGATCCGACGTCACCACGTTCTCATCGCGCTGCAGCTGCGGAGGCGTCGTCGGCGGCACGTCGGCTGCAGCAGCCGCCGTCGCTCCCACACCGGACAGACCCGCGATCAGCAGGCCGGCCGTCAGCATTGATGCGACGGCACCGCGTGCCCGTCGCCCGAAACTCGTGTTCCCCACCGTGACTCCCCAGTCGATGCCGTTCCGAACGCGCAGGCGTCATCCCCCGCGCACTCGACGACATCGAGACGGCGAATGGATCGCCGCAACGCGGTGGTGTGAACTCCCCAGTTCGAAACTCCCCAGTCCGACCCGAGATCGGGGTCGGTCGCGAACGCCAGAAAAGCGTCGCCGTTCCACGCTAGCACATCGTCTTCTCGGCCCTCGTCGTGGTCGGCGAGGTGGTCGGCCCTATGGTCGGCGACGTGGTCGGCATCGACAGAGTCAGCTCCGGGGCACCGACGCCATCGCCGTCGCTCCCCGACCGACCAGGCGTTCGAGCGGTCCGCGGCCGAAGAACATCGACCAGAGCGTGGTCAGCAGGAGCAGACCGATCGCAGTCGCGGCCCAGAACGTGTTGCTGGTGAAGAACGACCCCGGTCCACCGACCAGCATGATCGAGAGCACATGCGCACTGTATGCCGAGAGCGGCATGGAACCGAGCGCACCCAGCGGGAGCAGCGCCCAGCGCAGAGGTGTGCTCAGCAGCAGGCACAGGGCGATGACGACGAGGGCGAACCCGCCGGACCCGAGGATCTCGGCCGTACCTCCACTGTGCGGGTCGACGGCGAAGACCGCCGTGAGCACGGCACGGAGCGGGTCGGTCTCGGCGAGCGCCTGCGCGTAGGCCTTCCACCCGGTGGGAGCCGTGCCCATGTCGACGAAGCCGGGGTCGACGATCGAGCTGCCCGACGAGACCTCCGTCCCCGATGAGCCGTTCCCGACGTCGCCGGCGAGACCGGCGGCGTGGCCGACCCCGCCCAGACCGTACCCGACCACCACGAGCGCGAATCCGACGCCGAGCGCGACCGCCGCGGTGCGCATCCGCTCGACGCGCAGGCGTCCGAGGGCCATGCCGGCCAGCACCAGTGACATCCAGACCGTGATGGGGTACGTGCCGTACAGCACGAACCCGATGCCGGAACCGTAGGGGTTCAGCATCACCGCGTTCAGGAACGCGAGCAGCGCCGGACCGAGGAGTGCGAGCACCGCCGCCCCCGTCAGCAACTGCCAGGGCCTCCAGCGCAGGAACGGGATGACCGCGACGTAGAGCAGACCGTAGAGCGTGAGGATCACTGCGATCGGGGTGTTCAACATCTCGAGGGCCAGGCCGATCACGAAGATCACCGCGCCCCGGCCGATGAGGTTCAGGCGGATGCCGGGGATGCGCTCACGTTCGGGCAGCTCGCTGCGTCCCGTCATGAGGGCGATCGAGATGCCCGCGAGCACCGCGAACAGGATCGACGAGCGTCCATGCACCAGGTCGGTCCACGTCGACGGGTCGAACCAGTCGAACGGCTCGGTCTCGCCGATGTGCGCTCCGGCCATGCCGAGGATCGCCAGTCCTCGGGCGACGTCGAGCCCGAGGATGCGCGGAGGTCGTCCGAACTCGTGGAACCACCGGACGGGGGCGAGAGCAGTGATCACCCCCCTGATCGTAGAGGCCGGCATCGGTGCGTGGATGACCGATCCCGGCATACGATGGAGGGCTATGTCTTCCCCCGTGATCTCCTATCCCCCGGAGCTGCCGGTCAGCGCCGCCAGGGCTGAGATCGCCGACGCCATCCGCGACCACCAGGTCGTGATCGTCGCCGGTGCGACCGGATCGGGAAAGACCACCCAGCTGCCGAAGATCGCCCTGGAACTCGGTCGGGAGCGCATCGCCCACACGCAACCGCGACGCCTCGCCGCCCGCACGATCGCCGAGCGCGTCGCCGAAGAGCTCCACGTCGAGCTGGGCACGCTCGTCGGATACAAGGTGCGGTTCACCGACAAGGTGTCGGACGCCACGCGCATCGCCTTGATGACCGACGGCATCCTGCTCAACGAGATCCACCGCGACCGGTTGCTCACCCGCTACGACACGATCATCATCGACGAGGCGCACGAGCGCTCCCTCAATGTCGACTTCCTGCTCGGCTACCTCGCCCGCATCCTCCCGGAGCGCCCCGACCTGAAGGTGATCATCACCTCGGCGACGATCGATCCGGAGAGCTTCGCGAAGCACTTCGCCGCGCCGGATGGCACCCCGGCGCCGATCATCGAGGTCTCCGGACGCACCTATCCGGTGGAGATCCGCTACCGCGGGCCGGTCGAGGATACGGACGAGCAGGACGCGCCGTCCGAGCCGGAGGACGAGGTCTCGGCGATCGTCACGGCCCTGCGCGAGCTCGACCGCGAAGCACCGGGCGATGTGCTCGTCTTCCTCCCCGGCGAGGCCGAGATCCGCGACGCCGCCGATGCCGTGCGCGGCGCCTACGCGAACGACCGCGCCCCCACCGAGGTGCTGCCCCTGTTCGGACGCCTCTCCGCCGCCGACCAGCATCGGGTGTTCGAGCGCAGCCGGGTGGCCGGTGTGCGCCGCCGGGTGATCCTCGCCACGAACGTCGCCGAGACCAGCCTCACGGTTCCCGGCATCAAGTACGTCATCGACACCGGCACCGCCCGCATCTCCCGGTACAGCAACCGCTCCAAGGTGCAGCGCCTGCCCATCGAGGCCGTCTCCCAGGCGTCGGCGAATCAGCGTTCCGGCCGTGCGGGCCGCACCAGCGACGGCATCGCGATCCGCCTCTACTCGGAGGAGGACTACGACAAGCGCCCGGAGTACACCGAGCCCGAGATCCTGCGCACCTCGCTGGCCTCGGTCATCCTGCAGATGCTGTCGCTCGGATTCGGCGACATCACGGCGTTCCCCTTCCTCACCCCGCCCGACTCCCGGGGTGTGAAGGCCGCGTTCGACCTGCTCACCGAGCTCGGCGCGGTCGAGCCGTCCCGCCGCGACGGCGCTCCGCACCTCACCCGCACGGGTCGCGACATCTCGCGCATGCCGATCGATCCCCGGTTCGCACGCATGTTGATCGAGGCCGGGAAGGCGGACTCCGGCGGCACCGTGACGCGTGACGTGCTCGCGATCGTCTCCGGCATGACGATCCAGGACGTGCGGGAGCGACCGGAGGAGCGCCGGGACGAGGCCGACCGCCTGCACGCGCGTTTCGTCGACCCGACCAGCGACTTCCTCACCCTGCTGAACCTCTGGAACCACCTGCGTGAGCAGCAGCGCGAGCTCGGCTCGAGCGCGTTCCGCCGGCTGTGCCGTTCCGAGCACCTCAACTACGTGCGGGTGCGCGAGTGGTTCGACGTGCATCGCCAGCTGCGCACGCTCGTGAAGACGCCCGACCGCGCCCGTGACGACCGGAGAGCGGGCGACGACGGCGGGACGAGCGATCCTGATGCCATCCACCGCGCACTGCTGTCGGGCCTGCTCTCGCAGATCGGCATCCTCGACGAGCGCACCGCCCCCGCAGGCAAGGCGCACTCCCCTGCGAAGGAACCGAAAGGCCGTCGCATCGCCGAGTACCGCGGGGCGCGCGGCATCCGCTTCTCGATCTTCCCCGGCTCCGGTCTGCGCAAGAAGAGTCCGCGGGCGGTGATCGCCGCCGAGATCGTCGAGACCTCCCGCACGTTCGCCCGCACGGTCGCCGCGATCAACCCCGCCTGGGCCGAGCCCCTCGCCGGCGACCTCGCCAAGCGTCAGGTCACCGAGCCGCACTGGTCGAAGGATGCCGGTGCTGCGGTCGCCTTCGAGAAGGTGACCCTGTTCGGCCTCGAGATCATCCCGCGTCGGCGCGTGCAGTTCGCCCGCATCGACCGCGCTGCCTCACGCGAGCTGTTCGTGCGGCACGCTCTCGTCGAGGGCGAGTGGGATCCGACACGGCTCGACAAGCGGGTGAGCGCGTTCTGGCGCAGCAACGCCGAACTGCGCAAGCGCCTCGAGAAGCTCGAGGAGCGCGAGCGTCGCCGCGACATCCTCGCCGGCGACGAAGCCGTGTTCCGCTTCTACGACGAGCGCATCCCCGCCGAGGTGTTCGACGTGCGGTCGTTCGAGAGCTGGTGGCGAGAGGCCATGGCGACGACGCCGAAGCTGCTCGTGATGCGCGAGAGCGACCTGATCGACGACGAGGAGCGTGCGGATCAGCGCGAGTTCCCGACCCGGTGGACCCAGGGCGACCAGGTGCTCGGCCTCGCGTATCGGTTCGAGCCGGGCGCCGACGACGACGGCGTGAGCGTGGTCGTGCCGCTACCGCTCCTCGCGCAGATCGAGGACCGCGGCTTCGACTGGCAGGTTCCCGGCCTGCGTGCCGAACTGGTGACGGGCCTGCTGCGCGCCCTCCCCAAGGCGATCCGTCGCCACGTGGTCCCCGCCGCAGACTGGGCCGAGAAGTTCGGTGCCGAGCTCGTCGAGGAGGGGCCGGAGTCGCACGGCGGCCTGCCTCCGCGCACGCTCAAGGAGGCGCTCGCCCGCCGCATCCAGCCGCTCGCGAACCAGCTGGTCTCCGCCGCCGACTTCGACGACGAGCGCGTGCCCCCGCACCTGCGCATGAACTTCCGCGCCGTGGACGAACGCGGCAGGATCGTCGGCTCCGGACGCGACCTGCGGGCGCTGCAGACCCAGCTCTCGGACCGCGCCCGCAGCAGCGTCGCCCGCTCGATCGCAGCTCCTCCCCGCTCCGGGGGGACGGGAGCGAGACGCGGCACCGAACGCGGGGGGATCGAACGCATCGCGTCCGCGCCCCTCGAGCAGACCGGCCTCACGGCGTGGACGTTCGGAGAACTGCCCGAGGTGCTCGACACCCGCGTCGCCGGCGGGGTCGTGCGCGGGTACCCGGCCATCGTCGACCAGGGCAAGAGCGTGTCGGTGCGCGTCGAATCGACCCCGGATGCCGCGGCGGCCGCCACCCGCGACGGCGTGCTGCGTCTCGTGCTGCTGGGTGTGCCCTCGCCCTCCTCGTACGTGCAGGAGCACCTGACCAGCCAGGAGAAGCTCGCACTCGCCGCCTCGCCCTATCCGTCGGCCGCCGCCCTCATCGAGGACGCGCGTGCGGCGGTCGCCCGCACAGTCATCGAAGGCATCGTGCCCGACGGGATCGTGCGCGACGAAGCGGGCTTCGCCCGGGTGCGCGATGCGGTCTCCGCCGTCCTCGTCGACGAGCTGTTCGCCTGCGTCTCCCTGGTCGCACGCATCCTCACGAAGTCACGCGACGTGGAGCGCGGCATCAAGTCGCAGAACTCCCTCGCCCTGCTCGGACCGCTCAACGACATCCGCACCCAGCTGAGCGGACTGCTGCATCCGGGGTTCGTCTCCACCGCCGGTGTCGACCGCCTCACGCACTTCCCCCGGTACCTGGAGGGGATGCTCGACCGGTTGAAGACCCTGTCCAGCGAGCCCGGCAAGGACCGCGCGCGCATGACCGAGTACGAGCGGATGGCGAAGGCCTTCGAAGACGCCGGTGGCACGATCCCGCTCTCGGCCGACGCGTCGCCCGCGCTCGTCGAGGTGCGCTGGCTGCTGGAGGAGTACCGCGTGAGCGTGTTCGCGCAGCGTCTGGGCACCGCACAGCCGGTGTCGCCGCAGCGCATCATGAAGGTGCTGTCCGGGCGCTGATCCGCGACTGCCCGTGTCGGCGCGGGTAGCCTGAATGCATGGCTCGCGCGATCGTGTACACCGAAATCGGCTCCCCCGCTGTCCTGCATCTGATCGAGATCCCCGACCCCGTGGCGGGCCGCGGCGAGGTCGTCGTCCGCATCGAGGCGGCGGGGGCGAACCCGATCGATGCGAAGCTGCGCGGCGGCAAGCGCCCGTCGCCGCCGATCACCGAACCTCGTCCGGTCGGCTTCGACGGTGCCGGTGTCGTCGAAGCGCTCGGCGAAGGCGTCGACGACTTCGCGGTCGGCGACCGGGTGGCGATCCGCGATGGGCACGGCACCTACGCTTCGGCGCTCGCCGTCCCGACCGAGAACCTCGCGAAGCTCCCCGACTCCGTGACCACCGCAGAGGGCGCGGGCATCGGCATCCCCGCCGGAACCGCCTACCAGGCGCTGCGCTCGCTCGGGGTGACCGAGGGCGACGTGCTGCTCGTGCACGGAGGCTCCGGGGCCGTCGGACAGGCAGCCGTGCAGTTCGCCGTCGCCTGGGGCGCGACCGTGATCGCGACCGGAAGCCCCGCCCGTCACGACCAGCTGCGCGAGCTCGGCGCCATCCCGGTGGCCTACGGCGACGGCCTGCTCGACCGGGTCCGCGAGGCGGCTCCGTCCGCCGTCACGGTGGTGCTCGATTGCGCGGGCACCGACGAGGCGATCGAGACCTCGCTCGCGCTGGTGTCCGACCGCAACCGCATCGCCACGATCGTGCGGGGTCCGGATGCTGCGTCCTTCGGCATCCGCGCCTTCTCCGGTGGATCGCCGGTGCCGCTGACCGACCAGGAACTCGCCTGGCGCGCCGAGGCGCTGTCCGAGACGATCGCACTCCTGGACACCGGCGACTTCACGATCGAGCTCGGACCGCAGCTGCCGCTCGCCGAAGCGGCGCAGGCCCATGAGCTCATGGAATCCGGCGCCGCCTCGGGCAAGATCATCCTGCTGCCATAGCGCAGGGCTCCGGGTCAGGCCGGCGCCACCGGCCGTCCGATCGACAGCATCAGCCGGTTCGCCCAGTTGAAGAACGCGGCACCGTGGATCACGTCGGCGACCTCCAGATCGTCGAGCCCTGCCGCGCGCAGCCGCCCGATCCCCTCCTCGCCGAATGCGCTGGGGGTATCGGTGAGCGCGACGGATACCGCGACGATCGCGTTCCACCGCTCGCCCAGGTCCGCATCGACGCCCTCGTCGAGCAGCAGGTCGACGTCGTCGACGCGCTTGCTGTGGTGTGCGGCGAACCGCGAGTGCACCGACGCGCAGAACACGCAGCCGTTGCGGCGGGATGCCGCAGTGGCCGCCAGCTCGCGGTCGGCACGCGGGAGCCCCTCGGCCGCGTTGTAGAAGATGTCCTTGTCGACGAGGGTCCGCGCCCTGAGCACCTCGGGGTCGCGGGCGAGCAGTCGGAAGTAGTCGTTCTTCGCCCGTGCGGCGTCGACGAGACCCTCGTAGTGCCGCTCAGTCAGCTCGTCTTCCGCGAGGGGGTCCAGGTGCGGGACCCAGCCGACCTCCCCGCGGGTGAAGGCGTGCGGGTGCGGAGCGTCGTCGTGCCGGAGCACGGTCTGTTCGATGGTCATGCGGCTTCCTCTTCCTCGGAGACGGCGGTATCGGGAGCGGTCGCCAGCCCCGCGGCCCCGAGCACGCGGAGTCCGGTGACGACGCGCTGCTGGAAGGCGAGGAACGACACCAGCTGCGACAGCGTCACGATCCCGTCGGTCGACCACCCGGCGTCGAGCAGCCGCCCGAGGTCGGCTCCCGAGGCCTCGCGGGGCCGGAACACGAGCAAGTGCGTGTGTGCGAGGGCGGCGGCGAGGCGCTCACCGATGACCGCGGTGACCGCGTCGGAGGGGACGTACCGCTCCCCCTCCGTGTTCTCCTCCTGCAGACCCAGTTCGGTGTACACGCCGAAGGGTCCGCTGACGGCCGCGCCGTCGGCCTCGGTGAGCACGACGCTCGCGGTCTCCGGATCCGCGTCCTGTGCGCGGTCGGCATAGAACACCGCGGTCGCGTCATCCGCTCCGGCGAGCCCCGTCGCGAAGGCGGCGACGAGCTCGCGCTCCGCCTGCGAGACGTGTTCGACCGTGACCGGTCGGAAGAGTGCGTCGAAGCTCGCCTGCAACTGCTCTCGGGTGACCGGCCGGCGACGGCGCAGCGCATCCACCTCCGGCGTCACCTCCACGATCCGGTCCACGATGTCGTCGGTCATGCGTTCTCCTTGATGGTGAGGGTGTCTGGGGCGGAAGGGCTGAGTGCGTAGCCGAGGGCCGGCGCGACCTCATCGGCGAAGAGGGCGATGGATCGCAGCACGTGCTCGTGCGGGGCGTCGACCGAGTGCACCTGGAAGGCCACCTCGGTCGCGCGGGCGAGGGTGGTGTCGGCGGCGAGCGACTCCGCCACCTCCTCGGGCGTGCCCAGGTGCGTGTCGAGAGCGGCGATCAACTCGTCGATGCTGTCTCCGGGGATGGTCTGCCCCTGTCGGCGGAAGCCCTCCGCCGCCCGGCGCAGCCCGACCTCGGCGAACCGCAGTGCATCGGCGCGGTCGTCCGCGACGAACACCGTCCGCGACGCGGTGATCCTCGGCTCCACCCCGGCCGGAAGCGACTCGAGGTACGCGTCGATGATCGGATCCTGCAGTTCGGAGAGCGGTGCGTGCAGCCGGTCGGCGCGGCGAGGCTGCGTGCGCGAGAGCAGCAGTCCGTGCCCGTGCACCCCGGCGCGGTGCCCACCGGGCGCCGAGAAGGTGGCCTGCCAGATGCGGTCGGCGAGATCTCCGGCATCCGGGTAGAGCGTGTTGCCCGCCCCGATGTCGCGACCCGCCAGCCCGTCGAGCAGCGTGCGCAGCTTGCGGTCGTAGGTCGGTGCCTTGTCGCGTACGTCCTCCCCGAAGGGCACGAACGACGACGGTGTCCCCCCGCTGCCGAGTCCCAGATCCACGCGCCCCCCGGAGAGCAGATCAGCGACCACGGCATCTTCGGCCACCCGCACCGGATCCTCCAGCGGCAGGGTGATGACCCCGGTTCCGAGCCGGATGCCGCGGGTCACGGCGGCCACGTGGGCGAGGAACACCAGAGGGGACGGCAGCCCGCCCTCGGCCGCGTGGAAGTGGTGTTGGGCGACCCAGGCCCGCCCGATCCCGTGCCGCTCGGCCTGCTGGATCTGCGCGGTCGCGAGCGCATACCTCTCGACAGGTGCAGCGTCGTCGAGCAGGCGGGTGAAGAAGGCGACGGTGGGTGCGGTGGTCATACGACGGTCTCCGTTCGTCCGGGGACAGCGGCGAGCAGCTCCCGGGTGTAGTCGTGCTGCGGGTCGCGGAAGAGTTCCTCCGTCTGTCCTTCCTCGACGATCCGGCCACGACGCATCACCGAGACCGTGTGGCTGATCCTGCGCACCACCGCGAGGTCGTGCGAGATGAACAGGTACGTGAGCCCGAGCTCGGACTGCAGCGAGGTGAGCAGCTCGAGGATGCGCGCCTGCACGGTCACGTCCAGTGCCGACACCGCCTCGTCGAGCACCACGACCTCCGGATCGATCGCGAGCGCCCTGGCGATCGCGACGCGCTGTCGCTGGCCACCCGAGAGCTCGCGCGGAGTGCGCCTCGCGACGTCGGCCGGGAGCGAGACCCGGTCGAGGAGGGCCAGCGCCCGCTCTCGGCGCTCGGCGCTCGATCCGACGCGGAAGTTCTGCAGCGGCTCCGCCACGATGTCGATGATGTGCTGACGAGGATCCAACGAGGCGAACGGGTTCTGGTAGACGAGTTGCACGCGTCGGCGCAGCGCGCGCAGCTGTTCGCGCTTCGCGTGGGTCACGTCTTCGCCGTCGACCTCGATCGTGCCGGCGTCGGGCTGATGGAAGCGCGTGACCAGCCGCGCCGTGGTCGTCTTGCCTGACCCGGACTCCCCGACGAGAGCGTGAGTGGTGCCCCGACGCACACGGAACGAGACGTCGTCGACCGCGCGGAAGCGCTCGCGCCCCGCGACGCGGAACTCCTTCACGAGCCCCTCGGCCACGATCGCATAGGGGTTCTCCGCGGCGACGGCCGCCGCGTCCCGCAGGAACGGCGGCGCCTCCGGGCGGCGGAATCCGGTCGTGAATGCAGGAGCATCGGCGAGCAGCTGCCGCGTGTACGGGTCGGACGGCGCAGCGAGCACCACTGCGCTCGGGCCCTGCTCCACGATCCGGCCGTCTTTGAGCACGACCAGCCTTTCCGCGCGATCGGCGGCCACACCGAGGTCGTGGGTCACGAGCAGGATGCTGGTGCCCTCCTCACGTTGCAGCTCGTCGAGCAGGTCGAGCACCTTGCGCTGCACGGTGGCATCGAGGGCGCTGGTCGGTTCGTCCGCGATCAGCAGGCGCGGCTGCAGGGCGATCGCGGTCGCGATCAGCACGCGCTGCCGCATACCGCCGGAGAGCTCGTGCGGGTACTGGCGCGCCCGCAGGTCCGGATCGTCGATGCCGACGCGGTCGAGCAGCTCGATCGCACGCGCGCGACGCGAACGCCGGTCCCGGTGTCCGTGCAGGCGCAGGATCTCCTCGACCTGCGCGCCGATCGGACGCACCGGATCGAGCGAGGTCGTGGGGTCCTGCGGCACGAGGCCGATCTCCGCGCCGCGGATGCCCCGCAGCGCGCGATCGGTCCATCCGGAGATGTCGAGGTCTCCGAGTGCCACGGTCCCGCCATCGACCTTCCCGCCGGCCGGAAGCAGACCGAGGAGCGCATGAGCGGTCGTGGACTTGCCCGATCCCGACTCGCCGACGAGCGCGAGGGTCTCGCCCTCCTCGATCTCGAACGAGATGCCGTGCACGACTTCGCGACCCCCGTAGGAGATCCGCAGATCCGTCGCAGCCAGAACGCTCATCGCGTCCCCCCTCCGATGCGGTGGCTGATGCGGTTGGCGCTGAGAACGACCGCGACGACGACGAGACCGGGAAGTGCCGTGAGCCACCAGGCGGTCCCCACGTAGTTGCGTCCTTCGGCGATCAGCAGCCCCCATTCCGGGGTGGGCGGCGGGGCGCCGTAGCCGAGGAAACCGAGAGTCGAGATCGCCAGGATCGCGGTGCCGAACTGCAGCGCAGCGAGCGCCACGATGGGTGTGAGCGAATTGGGCAGCACATGCCGACGCAGCACCGCGAAGAAGGTGGCGCCGCTGCCGAAGGCCGCCTCGACGTACTCGGTGCGCCGCACGCGGGCGACCTCGGCGCGCATCAGCCGGGCGAAGGCGGCGACGCTGCCGAGACCGACCGCGATGGCGGCATTGACGGTGCCGAATCCGAGCAGGATGATGACCGACAGCGACAGCAGGAGCCCGGGGATCGCGAGGAGCACGTCGACGACGCGCATGAGCACGTCATCGACCACACCGCCCACGGCCCCGGCGATCGCGCCCAGCACCGTGCCGAGCGCGAGGCCGACCGTGACCGCGATCAGCGCGCCGGAGAGCGAATGCACCGCGCCATGGACGACGCGTCCGAACAGGTCGCGTCCGAGGGTGTCGGTTCCGAACCAGTGGGCGGCGCTCGGCGGCAGCAGCTTGTCGGCCGGTACGCCGGTGAGCGGGTCGCCGGGGGCGAACACCCCGGGGACGACTGCCCAGAGCACGGCGAGCGCCACGACGGCGAGCGCCAGATACAGGCCCCAGGCGCGGCCGTGCAGACGACCACGCCGCCGAGGTGCCGGCGCTTGCTCCTGAGGGGTCGGTGCCGGCACGGCTCCGGGCTCGACGCTCGTCTCGGCGATCACGGGAGCGGTCATGCTGACACCTCCTGGGGTGCGGGCTTCGAGGGGGCGAACGCGGCGGATGGGCGGGAGCGCGTGAGCGTCCGCTGGCGCGGGTCGATGAGCGGGGTGACGAGGTCGACCGCGAAGCTGATGACCACGAAACCGAGAGCCGAGAGCAGCACGACGCCCTGCAGCACCGGGATGTCCTGGTTCGCGACGGCCTGCTCCGTGAGCCTGCCCACTCCCGTGCGACCGAACACGGTCTCGGTCACGACCGCTCCCCCGACGAGCTCTCCGAACAGCACGCCGGCGATGGTCAACGTCGGCACCGCGGCGTTGCGGGCGACCGAACGCGTGAGCACCCAGAGCGGCGGCGCGCCCTTCGCGCGCACCACCGTGACGAACGGCTGCGCCTGCACCTGATCGATCGCCCGGACCAGCACCTGCGCCAAGGGCGCCGAGATCGGCACCGCGAGGGTCAGCACGGGGAGGATGAGCCCGCTCGCCGGGTCGGCCCCGACGATCGGCACCCAGCCGAGTCCGAAAGAGAACACCTGGATGAGCAGGATGCCCAGCCAGAACACCGGCACGGCGACGAAGAGTCCGGGGATCTGGCGCAGACCATCACGCAGCCAGGCGAACGGCGCGAGGGACGAGAGCCCCGCGATCAGGACCGCCAGCAGCAGCGCGACGAGGAGTCCGAGCGACGCGAGCAGCAGTGTCGCCGGCAGCGCCTCGGCGAGCATCGCCAGCACCGGCGTGCCGAACTGCGTCGAGAATCCGAAGTCCCCGGCGAGGAAGCCGAGCCCTGCGTGCACGTACTGCTGCCACCAGGGCAGGTCGGCACCGTACGTGGCGCGGATGCTGTCGAGCTGATCCGGCGACAGCCCGAGGCTGGGGTCGGAGAACTTGATCAGGATCGCATCGCCCGGCAACAGCTGCAGCAGGAAGAAGGTGGCCGTGAAGGCCGCGATCAGAACGATCGCGGCCTGCCCGGCTCGTCGGAGGACGAAATTCATCGACGCACCATGCCGATCAGTGCTCGGAGAGCCAGACGCCGGAGAACGTCGGGCGCCCCACCGACTCGAACGCGACGCCGTGCACATATGTCGCCGTGCCGTACACCTGCGGCTCCTCGAACAGCGGGATGACGTAGGCCTGCTCGGCGATGTAGTCCTGCACGGCCTGCGACGCAGCGACGCGCTTGTCGGCGTCGGGCTCGGAGGCCACCGCGAGGAGCAGCTCGTCGAGCTTCGCATCCTTCGAGATGAGCACGTCGCGGTTCTTCGTGAAGTACTGGCTCTTGATCACGTCGAGATCCGCCCGGCCGACCATCGAGTGGTAGAAGCCGGTCTTCAGCGGGTCACGGGTGTCTTCGGCGTAGCTGCCGGCGTCGCCGGGCTTGACCGAGAGCTCGACACCCACCTTCGCCAGCTGCTGCGCGACGAGTTCGAGGGTCTGCTTCGACAGGGGCTGGGGCTTCGCCTCGTAGACCGTGATCGCGAGACGCTCTCCGTCCTTCTCGCGGATGCCGTCGGCACCGGGCTTCCATCCGGCCTCGTCGAGCAGCTTCTCGGCCTTCTTCGGGTCGTACCCGTAGTGCTCTGATTCGTCCTTGTAGCCGAGGGCCTGAGAGGACAGCACCGAGGTCGCCACCGGGTAGTTCTCGGTGAAGAGCGTGTCCACGACCTCCTGCGCATCCACGGCGGAGATGATCGCCTGCCGGACGCGGATGTCGGAGAGCAGCGGGTTCTCGGGGCGGAGGGCGATCGAGTTGTTCACCCCGCGGGTCTGCGGGGCGTAGAGCGTGAAGCCGGCCGCCTCGACGCGGTCCTCGTCGAACGCCTGCACGTAGCGGACGTAGTCGGCCTGGCCGGCGAGCAGCGAGCCGATGCGCACCGAGTCCTCCGGCGTGATCAGCACGTGCACGGCATCCAGGTAGGGGCGGCCGTCGTTGTCGACGCTGTCGGGGCCCCAGTCGTAGTCGTCGCGGGCGGTGAGCGTGTACTCGGTGCCGAGCTTCTCTCCCGTGACGGTGAACGGCCCCGAGCCGATGATCTCGGCCGCGTTGCCCGCACCGAAGTCCTCGATCGTGCCGTCGAGGGTCGTAGGCGACAGGAGGCCCGAGTTGATCGTCGAGGTCGCCTGCAGGAACCCGGGCGACGGCGCCGAGAAATGGAATGTGACGGTGTCCTCGTCGACCACCTCACTGCTGGCGTAGTTGTTGATCGCCTCGGAGACAGTGAGTCCCCGCTCGGCATCGCCCAGCCCGTAGGTGTCGAAGTTCTTCTTCACGGCCGCGGCGTCGAGCACCGTGCCGTCCGAGAACGTGACGTCGGGGTTCAGGTTGAACGTGTACTCGGTGGCGTCGTCGTTCACGGTCCAGTCGGAGGCGATCCAGGGCTCGATCTCGAGCGTTTCCGGATTCTGCCAGGTGAGACGGGCCGCGATGTTGTTCACGATGCCGCCGTTCGGGTAGAAGCCGGCCTGCGGCGGGTAGAGGTTCGTGTACGCCTGGTGCTCGAGGTAGGTGAGCGTTCCTCCCGTGACGGGGTCGCCGCCTTCGGCAGGCGAGTTCGCCGGTGCGGGCGTCGACGCGCAGGCGGCGAGGCTGCCCGCGAGGACGAGCGGCAGCGCGATGGCCGCGGCGCGGATGAGACGACGGTTCATGGGTGGGCCTCCAGGATTCGGGTGCGGTGCTTCGGGTGCTGTGCGGTGCTTCGGGTGCTGTGGTGAGGTGACTTCACCGTAGGAATCGCGGTTCCTCCGGCGCGAGGTGGCCGACTCCGGATGTCGCGTGGCGACACGCGTGGTCACGCGTCGACATACGAGGAAATGCGCAGACGGTCGCGGAGGGTCGCTCGGGTGCTCTCCTGCGCGTCTCGCAGCAGGCCGCGACGGCGCAGCTCGGGAGCCGCCTGTCGCGTGAAAGCCTCGAACTGCGCGGGCTGGAACGCCGACAGCACGTTGAACCCGTCCGCGGCGCCCTCCTCACGCCAGGTCTCGAAATGGTCGGCGATCGTCGCCGCGTCTCCCACGACGAACGCCGCCGGCACCGCATGCGCGGCGACCAGGTGCCGCCATGTGAGCGGATCGCCGTTCCCGATGCCCGATCCCGAGACCTTCGATGCGGAGACGCGCAGCCCGGCGATGATGCCGAGGCGCTCGATCAGCGCGGCGCCGCGCTCTCCCAGCCGCAGGGCCTCCGCAGAGGTCACGGGCGCGTCGAAGGTCGAGGTGCGCAGCGGGTCGTCGAGCGGGACGTCGAATGCATCGGCGAGCGCGGCGACGGTGCGATTCGACGGGAACGCCGTTCTGGCCGCCTGGTGCCCCTCGGCCAGCGGCACCAGGGCGAGCAGCCGCTCCACGATGCGTCGCGCGTCGGCATCCGTGTCCGCGACGACGGGAAGCACCGGGGCGATCACCTTCAGCGCATCCGGCGATCGTCCGGATTCCGCCGCGATGTCACGCAGCAGTCGACGGGTCGCGATCGCATCGGCCAGCGTGGGCGCGGCCGTCAGCGCGAGATCGGCTTCGGTGGCCGCGAGCGCCCTCGAGCGCGGCGACGTCCCCGCGTGCACGATCGGGATCTGTCCCTGCGGCGGGCGGGCGACGTTGAGCGGTCCCGTGACGCGCACCTGCGTTCCCCGCAGGTCGGCGGCGCGGAGTGCCTCCGGGTCGATCAGCACCCCGCGGTCGGCGTCGGCGATCCAGGCGTCCTCGCCCCACGAGTCCCACAGTCGGCGCAGTGCCTCGACGAACTCCTCCGCCCGGTCGTAGCGGGACTCGTTGTCGGCGTGCTCCTCGCGGCCGTGGTTGCCCGCTGCACGCGGCTCGGCGCCGGTGACGAGGTTGATCCCGGCACGGCCTCGGGTGAGCACGTCGAGGGACGCCAGCGAGCGTGCCGTCGTGTACGGGTCGGCGTACGTGGTGTTGACCGTGGCGATCAGGCCGATCCGCGAGGTCACCCCCGCGAGGAAGAGCACGGCGCTCACGGGATCGATGCGGGCCAGCAGGTATGGGTCGCGGAACTCCAGATCCGGGCCGGTGGCGAGCCAGTCCCCGAAGAAGAGGTAGTCGAGGCCGGCGTCCTCCCCCTCCCGCGCGATGTGCCGCAGGATGTCGGCGTCGGACGCGGGATCACGATGCGCGCCGGGCTGCCGCCAGCCCGAGGGGTACGCGCCCAGGGTGCGCACCATGGCGCCGATGATGAGGGGTTCGGTCATGGCGTCACGGTAGGAGCCGTCGAGCCTCCGCTGCCAGGGCGCCGATGCCGGGCGTCACGGGATGTAACAGTCCGTCACAGCCGGCACACCCCCTACGCTGAGACCATGACAGGTCTTCGGTGGGGAATCCTCGCGACCGGCGGTATCGCCGGCGCATTCGCGTCCGATCTGAGAACCGCGGGGCTCGACCTCGTGGCCGTCGGGTCCCGCTCGCAGGAGTCGGCGGACGCGTTCGCCGCCCGCTTCGACATCCCCCGCGCGCACCCCTCGTACGAGGCGCTCGTGTCCGATCCCGACGTCGACATCATCTACGTGTCGACGCCGCACCCCATGCATCACGAGAACGCCCGGCTCGCGCTCGAGAACGGCAAGCACGTGCTCGCCGAGAAGGCGTTCACGCTGAACCGCGCGGAGGCGGAGGATCTGCAGGCGCTTGCGGCCGAACGCGGCCTGCTCGTCATGGAGGCGATGTGGACCCGCTACCTGCCGCACATGGTCCGCATCCGCGAGCTCATCGCCGACGGCGTCCTCGGCGAGATCCGCGCAGTGAACGCCGACCACACGCAACTGCTGCCCTCCGACCCCACCCACCGCCTCAATGCCCTCGAGCTCGGCGGCGGCGCGCTCCTCGACCTCGGGATCTACCCGATCTCCTTCATCTGGGACATCCTCGGCGCACCGACCACGCTCCACGCCGTCGGCCGGCTCGTGGAGACCGGAGCCGACTCCGAGGTCGCGACCGTCATGACGCACGAGGGCGGAGCGATCTCGACCAGTCTGTCGTCGTCGCGCGCCGCCGGACCCAACGTCGCGAGCATCATCGGCACGGCCGCCCGCATCGACATCGATGCGGTCTGGTACAGCCCGACCACGTTCCGGGTCGTCCTCCCCGACGGCTCCGTTCACGAGACCTACACGTCCGAGGTCGAGGGCCGCGGGATGCAGTACCAGGCACTCGCCGCCGAGCGGCTCGTCCGCGACGGCATCCTCGAGGGCGACATCCTGCCCATCGCCGAGAGCGTCGCCATCATGGGCGCTCTCGACGAGATCAGAGCGCAGATCGGCGTCCGCTATCCCCGTGAGGAGGTCTGATCATGGCCGAGACCACCGATGCCCGCGTGGCCGTCTACCTCGACTTCGACAACATCGTCATCTCCTGGTACGACCGCGTGCACGGACGCAACGCCTACGGCAAGGACCGTCAGCGGATCAGCGAGAACCCGAACGATCCCGAGGTCACCGACCGACTGAGTCGCGCGATGATCGAGGTCGGCGCCATCATCGACTACGCGGCCTCGTTCGGCACCCTGGTGCTCACGAGGGCCTACGCCGACTGGTCGTCTCCCGTGAACGCCGAGTACCGTTCGCAGCTCGTGGCGCGCGCCGTCGACCTCGTGCAGCTGTTCCCGGCAGCCGCCTACGCCAAGAACGGCGCCGACATCCGCCTCGCCGTCGATGCGGTCGAGGACATGTTCCGGTTGCCCGACCTCACGCACGTCGTGATCGTGGCGGGCGACAGCGACTACGTGCCGCTGGCTCAGCGGTGCAAGCGTCTCGGACGCTACGTGATCGGCGTCGGAGTGTCAGGCTCCACAGCCAAGTCGCTGGCCGCCGCGTGCGACGAGTTCGAATCCTACGACTCGCTTCCCGGTGTGGTCCGCCCCGTGAAGGCGGCGCCCGCCGTCGCCGCGAAGGCCGAGGCCGTCGCGGAGCCCGCGCCCGAGGCTGTGCCCGATGTCGCGGACGCGGTCAAGACGAAGTCCCCGCGCCGGGCGAAGTCGAAGGCGGCCGCACCCAAGGTCGAGGAGCCCAAGCTCGACGAGCAGGGCGAGGCGACCCAACTGCTCGAACGCGCGCTGCGTCTCGGCCACGACAAGGCCGACGCCGACGAGTGGCTGCACAGCTCAGCGGTCAAGACGCACATGCGCCGCATGGATCCGTCCTTCAGCGAGAAGGCCCTCGGCTACCGCTCGTTCTCCGATTTCCTGAAGTCGCGCGACGACATCGCCGAACTGGAGGAGACCGGGCACGAGCGACTCGTCCGTCTGCGCGAGCCCGCCGCCTGATCGACGCGCTGCCTGATCAGCACGCGCGAACCTGCCCCCTGATCCGGTCGGTGGCGACGAAGGCTCGGTGATCCGAACCTCCGCCGCCGCCACCGGCGCCGCCACCGGCTGCGATCAGAGCGTCGCTTCGAACGGGTCGAAGTCAGAGGCGATCGAACCGACCTGATCGAGCGTGCTCTCGACCTCGACGAAGCTGCGCGATTCGGCGGCCTCCTCGATCGACAGGAGCGTGTCGAGCACGTGGTAGCCGAACTCCCCCGTCGCCACGTGCGGGCGACCGGCGGCGATCGAGCGTGCCATGTCGAGCAGCCCCACGCCGCGGCCGGAGAGCACACCCTCCTGCTCGACGTCGATGATGTCCTGCTGGACGGGCTCCGGTGGGATGAACAGACGCGTGAGCGGTCGGGTGATCGAGATCGCGCCGCCGAAGGTGTTCGGGTCGGGGATCACGATGGTGCCCTCGGTGCCGGTGATCTCGACGATCCCCTGCCGGATGACGGGCGAGTCGGTGCTGTAGACGCTCTGCGCCTGGCTTCCCTGCTCGAAGTCCATCAGCACGCTCAGGGTCGACGGGATCTCGACCGGGAACTCCTGACCGGCCAACTCGCCGACCTGCACACGCCGCGTCCGCGTCCCCTGCAGCCCGAGTGCCGCGACCGAGGCGACCGGGCCGAAGACGTGCACGAGGGCCGATACATAGTAGGGGCCCATGTCGAGCAGCGGGCCCGCGCCCTTGGCGTACAGGAATGCGGGGTTCGGGTGGAAGATCTCCGGCCCCGACCACTGGAACGTGGTCTGCGCGAACAGCGGACGGCCGATGTCGCCGCGCGCGATCGCCCGCTTCGCCGTCTGCACACCCGGTCCGAGCACGGTATCGGGGGCGACTCCGATGCGGAGACCGGCCGCATCCGCCTTCTCCAGCAGTCGGCGGGACTCCTCACGGCTCACGCCGATCGGCTTCTCGGTCCAGACATGCTTGCCCGCCGCGATGATCGCCTCGGACACCTCGACGTGCACGGCAGGGATCGTGAGGTTCACGACGATGTCGATCTCCGGATCGGCGAGCACCGCGTCGACGCCTCCGGAGCGCGGGACGCCGTATTTCTCGGCTTGCGCCTGCGCGCGGTCCTCGAGCAGGTCGCCGATCGCGAGGACGCGCACATCCGGGAACGTCGTGAGGTTCGACAGGTACTGATCGCTGATGTTCCCGGCGCCGATGATGCCGACGCCGACGGGGCCGTCCTCGAACGAACGGGTGGCGCCCACCATCAGCCGGCGACCTTCTCGTCGAGGTACACCCGGCTGCGCTCGATGGCGTCGAACAGGTCGCCCTCGTAGTGGTCGAACTCCACGATCGCGAGCTCGAGGGCCGGAGCCGCGGCGATGGCCTCGACGAGCGGAACGGATCCTTCGCCCGCGGCCACCTGGTCGGCGGGCGGGTAGGCGCCGGCGAGCGCGGGGTCGAGCGTGCCGTCCTTGGCGTGCACGGCCACGACGCGGCTGCCCAGACGCTCGAGCAGCGCGACGGGGTCGACGCCGCCGCGGGCGACCCAGTACAGGTCGACCTCGAGCACGACGCGCTCGTCGAGGAGGCCCGCGAGGACCTCCAATCCGGTGACGCCGTCGAACACGGCCTCCAGCTCGTGTGCGTGGTTGTGGTATCCGACGCGCACGCCCACGGTCGCACCGATCTCCGCCGCCTCGTTCAGCAGTCGCGCGGTCTGCTCGATCTGCTCGACCGACTCCCAGCGCGCGGGCTCGGTGTACGGATCGATGACCGTGTCCATGCCGAGCACCTTCGCTGCGGCGAAGACCTCTGCGGGCGACGGCACCGGCACCGTGGTGCCGCTGCCGTCGGGGTTCACGAACGACTCCGACGCCAGGAAGGCGTGGCCGGACGGGGCGACCAACCCGGCGGTGGACAGTGCGGCAGCGAGGGGCTCGGCGCGGCGGACGAAGTCATAGGGCTCCACGGCGGTGAATCCGCGGGCGGCGACCGCCGCCAGGGAGGATTCGAGGTCGGCCTCCAGCTCGTCCTTGATCGTGAACAGCTGCAGGGAAGTCCGAATCGTCATCGGTCGTGCTCCTTCGGTCATCGGTGACGTGGCGGGACCGCTGTCCCGTGCAGGCACGCTATCACCAAATACCTCCATGCGGAAGTTTTGATTGACTAGACTCGCCACATGCCCCCCGACACGTCCGATCACGCCGATCCTCCCCGCCCACGCGGCGCGTACGCCAAGGGGATCGCTCGACGACAGGAGATCCTCGATCGCGCGATCGAGGTCTTCGCCGAGCGCGGCGCCGACCGCACGAGCCTGCGGGCGATCGCTCGCGAGGTCGGGGTCACCCATGCGGCGCTCACGCACTACTTCGGCTCGCTGGAAGAGCTCCTCGTCGCCGTCTACGAGGAGAGCACGGCCCCGTCCCGGCAGTCCGGCTCTCCCCCGGAGGATGCGACACCGGTCGAGATGATGATCGAATCCGCGCGGACCAACCGCGCGATCCCCGGCCTCGTCCAGCTCTACTCGACCCTCGTCGCCACCGCTCTCGAAGAGGGACACCCGGCGGCCCGCACGTTCGCCACCGGTCGCTTCAGCCGCCTCCGCGCCCGACTCGCCGACGTCGTCCGACGCCAGCAGGAGGACGGCCGGATCCGCGACGACATCGACCCGGATGCGGTCGCCGCCCTCGTCGTCGCGGCGTCCGACGGCTTGCAGACGCAGTGGCTGCTCGATGAGACCGCACCGCAGCACGAAGCGCTCGCGCTCCTCGATCGACTGCTGAGACCCGCATCCTGAACAGGACGGGGCGCGGATCGGGACCCCGACGACCGGGCTAGGCTCGAAACGTGACGCCCGTGCCGCAGTCTCCCTACGCCCGGGCGCTCGGCGAGCGCATCGATGAGCTGCATCCCCGGCTTCGCACGTACTTCGAGGCGATCCCCGACGGCGCCGTCGGCATCGGCGAAGGGGTGTTCGGGCGCGTCGGCACCCCGCGGCGATGGCTGTGGCCGTTGCTCCGGCTGCTCGAGCGCCGCGGGGTGGTCGCCGCAGGATGGGAGCGCGATGTGCCGTTCCGCGTGGAGAATCGGACCATCGCGTCGAGGGCCATCGGAGAGCGCACCTTCCAGTTTCGTCACGGCGCGTGGACCATGCGCGACGCGGCCGCACTCACGCGACACAGTCGCGTGGTCGACGAGCTCGGAGAGCCCGCCCTCCTCGCCGCCTGCTTCGATGTGGACGTCCACCACGGGGCCCTGCACCTCACCAGTCGCGCGGTCGGCCTGCGTCTCGGACGCCTTCGGGTGCGCCTCCCCCGTGCGGTCACCCCCGTGATCCGCCTCACCGAACGCTTCGACGACGCCCTCGACCGTCAGCGCATGTCGCTGACCGTCGACGCGCCGCTGCTGGGCCGCGTGTACGAGTATCGAGGCGACTTCACTTATCGCATCCACCATTCCGAGACGGAGCAGATGGCATGAGCGCAGGACGGGTCGTGGTCGGCGGGTCCACGGGTTTCATGGGCAGATTCCTGCTGCCGCGGTTCCGCGCCGAGGGCCGTGAAGTCGTCACGATCTCCCGTTCGGGCGCCGACATCCGCTGGGGCGACCAGGTCGAGATCGACCGCGCCGTCGATGGCGCGGCCCTCGTGGTCGGCCTGGCCGGCAAGAGCGTGAACTGTCGTTACACACCGGAGAATCGCGCGGAGATCTTCCGCTCACGCCTCGACACGACGACATCCTTGCGCACCGCGATCGCCCGCGCCTCGACGCCGCCGGCGCTCTGGGTGAACTCCTCGACCGCGACCATCTACCGTCATGCGGAAGACCGTGCCATGACCGAGTCGACCGGCGAGATCGGCACCGGGTTCTCGGTCGAGGTCGCCAAGGCCTGGGAGAAGGCCCTGTTCGCCGACGACCTCCCCTCCACGCGACGCGTCGCGCTGCGCAGCGCCATCGTCCTCGGCCACGGCGGTGTCCTCGGTCCGGTGAAAGACCTCGCCCGGCTCGGGCTCGGCGGACCCCAGTACGACGGACGATGGCCGGTCAGCGCTGCGCGTCGGGCCGCAGGCACCGGCCACTTCCCCGGCGCCCGTCGCGGCCGCCAGCGCTTCAGCTGGGTGCACATCGAAGACGTGGCCCGCATCATCGAGTTCCTCGAGCAGACGCCTTCCCTCGAAGGGCCCGTCAACGCCGCATCTCCGCACCCGGTCGACAACGTCGAATTCATGGCGACGGTGCGTCGGGTGCTGGGCGCGCGCATCGGTGTGCCGATGCCGCGGTGGATGCTGGAACTCGGAGCGATCGGCATGCGCACCGAGACCGAGCTGATCTTGAAGAGTCGGTGGGTGTTGCCGGAGAAGCTCACCACGGCCGGATTCGAGCTCCGATACCCGACCCTCGAAGAGGCGATCCGCGAGTCGTTCGACCGCGAACCCGCTGCTTAGCCGGCGTTCGCCGCCCCGGCGGGCCCCTCGCCGTCGGTGCCGCGCTTCTTCTCGATCTCCTGGCGCAATCGCCACTCCTCGATCTCACGGTCGAGGTCGGCGATCTGCTGCTCCGTCGTGCGGGTCTCCCTGGGTGGCGCCGGACGCACATCGGTCGGCGTCGCGGGTCGCTCGGCTCTCCGCATCCGCGGCATCTGGATGCCGGACTCGCCGTAGTCACGCCCGAGCCCGAACCACAGCAGGCCACCGATCAACGGCAGCAGGATCACGACGATGATCCACGCCAGCTTCGGCAGGAACTTCACCAGCGAGCTGTCCCGCGTGATGATGTCGATCAGTGCACCGATCATCAGCGCGATGACGAGGAGCGAGAACAAGAACGACATGAGTTCAGGGTAGACGACGCCGCGCCGTGCCGCTCGGGCTACGGCAGCAGATGCCCGCCGGCGCGGAACAGTTCGTACCACTCGGGCCGCGTGAGCGTGATGTCGGCTCCGGCCGCCGCGTCCTGCACCCGCTGGGGTGTGGTGGTACCGAGCACGACCTGCATACCGGCGGGGTGGCGAGTGATCCACGCGGTCGCGATGGCGATCGGCGCGACGTCGTACGCCGCTGCGAGGCGATCGATCACGGCGTTCAGTTCCGCGTACTCGGGGTTGCCGAGGAACACCCCGTGGGAGAACCCGTCCTGGAACGGCGACCAGGCCTGGATCGTGATGTCGTTGATGCGGCAGTACTCCACGATGCCACCGCCGTCGCGCACCACGCTCTGCTCCTGTCCGGCCATGTTGGCTGCGACCGGCTGCGCGATGATCGGCGCGTGCGTGATCGACAGCTGCAGCTGATTCGCGACCAGCGGCTGCCGGACCGCCGTGCGGAGGAGGTCGATCTGGCGAGGCGTGTGGTTCGAGACGCCGAACGCCCTGACCTTGCCCGCGCGCTCCAGGTCGTCGAACGCGCGCGCCACCTCGTCGGGCTCGACGAGCGCGTCGGGGCGGTGGAGCAGGAGCACGTCGAGGCGGTCCGTGCGCAGCGCCGCGAGCGAACTCTCCACCTGCGCCAGGATGTGCGCGTACGAGAAGTCGAACATCCCCTGCGAGGGCACGATGCCGCACTTCGTCTGCAGCACGATCTCGTCACGCTCGGACGGGGTGAGCTGCAACGCGTCGGCGAACCGCGCCTCGCAATGGTGCATGCTGCCGCCGTAGATGTCGGCGTGGTCGAAGAAGTCGATGCCCGCCGTCCGCGCGGTGCCGTACAGCGTGCGGATGTGAGCGTCGTCCTTGTCGTCGATGCGCATCATGCCGGCGATCACGGCGGGGGCGGTGGCTGATCCGAACGGCACTGTCTTCATGCGCATCACGCTACCGCCCCGCACCGACGTCGTCAGGAATCTTCGGTCGCGGCGCCGGGAATCAGTGCCGTGACCGGAACGCCGAGGACTCCGGCGATGCGCGCGAGGTCGACCACCGTGAAGTCCTCCATGCCGTCGAGCAGATTCCCCAGGGCATCGGGGTCGATGCCCGAGCGCGCGGAGAGCTCGGAGAAGGACACTCCGGCGTGGAACCGGGCCCCGTCGACTTCGGATGCCAGCAAATGACGCAATTCTGTCCCCATACGCCTACACTACCGCCACGAGCGAACCCGCATGGCGGTCGAATGGACCAGAATGGCAGCATTTTGGCGTCGTCTCGCTGCTATGGTGAGCCGGGTGAAGACACCTGCCGAGGATTTCAACGACGCTGTCGGGCGCCAGATGCGTGCCGAGATCGCCGCGTCGCGCAGCAGCATCGCCGCCATGGCGCGCACCATCGGGATCGCGCGCAGCGCACTGGACAACTACGTGACGGGCAAGCGTGCGATCCCGGTCCCCGTCGTCTACGCGGTGTGCGCCGATCTCGGTGTCGAACCCCACGTGCTGCTGGCACGCGCGGAAGAACGTCTCCGCGCCGACGGAGAGGCCGTCGCGCGCATCACGCCGATCCGACGCGCGCCCGATGTCGCCGGCCCGCGCGAAGATACCCGAGAGGTCGCCTTCGAATCCGGTGTCCGCCACGACGCCGACACCGACGACCTCTACGAATAGGCCGGGCACCGCTCCCGGCGCGAGATCGGCACGGGAGGAGTGACCATGCACCACCTTCTCCGGCTCGCCGATGAACAGCGGGTTCGCGTCGTCGAGCGGACCGGTCGAACGCGCGGGGGCTACGACCCCGCGACTCGCACGATCCGCCTCAGCCCCGGCATGAGCGTCCGCACCACTCGCAGCGTGCTCGCGCACGAGCTCGGACACGCCGCTCTCGGCCACGTTCCCGCCCCGGCCCCCGCCATCCGCGCCCAGCAGGAGCGCCAGGCGGATGAATGGGCGGCGTCGCAGCTCATCACGCCGCGCGCCTACGCGGAAGCAGAAGCGGTTCGAGGTCCGCATCTCGCGAGCTTGGCCTTCGAGCTGGAGGTCACGATCGAGCTCGTCACGGCCTACCAGCGGCTGCTGCGTCAGACGATCCTCGTCGCTGGTTGAATATCGTCATGCCCTTCCTCGTCACGCCCTCCCCTGTCACCCTGACCGGCGAACTCGTCGAACTCCGTCCCCTCGAACGCGCCCACGTCGATGGACTGATCGAGGCCGTGGAGGAGGGCGACCTGTGGAAGACGGCCTGGTACACCTCGGTACCCGCACCCGATGGTGTCGCCGCGGAGGTCGAGCGCCGGCTCGGGCTCGTCGAGAAGGGCGAGATGGTCCCTTACACGACGTTCGACGCCACTGGTCGCATCCTGGGACTCACGTCGTACTACGACATCGTCGCCGACGTTCCCCGGCTGCACATCGGCTTCACGTGGAACCGACCGTCGGCACACGGCACGGGCACGAATGCCGAGTCCAAGCTGCTGCTGCTCCGGCACGCGTTCGAGACGCTGGGAGTCTTCCGCGTGGGCCTGACCACGCAATGGGTGAACTTCCAGTCGCGCACGGCGATCGAGCGGCTCGGCGCCAAGCAGGACGGCATCATGCGGGCCATGAGCCGCTACCGCAACGGCGCGTTGCGCGACAGCGTGGAGTATTCCATCATCGAGCCGGAGTGGCCCGCTGTCAGGGCGAACCTCGAAGCGAGGCTCGCCAGACGACGGTGAACCGTCGACCGTCGGCGGTCAGCCGCCACGCCTGACGACCCGCGGACCGCGGGGAGTCACTCGGTGGCGTTGCCCGACCAGTTGTTCGACCGGCGGGTGGCCGAGCCGCCCTGGCGGAAGAGGAAGGCCATGGCCAGGGTCACCAGCAGGAGCCCACCGCAGAAGGCGAGAGCCTGGAACGCCGGCAGCCCGAACGAGATGCCCATCAGCAGGATCCCTCCGATGAAGAGGATCATGAAGAAGAGGAAGCTGAGGATCACGGGATCTCCTGTCGTCGGTGCCGTCTACCAGGATAGCCCGGACTCGGAAACCCCCTGTGCATGTTCTTCCTCGTCTGGTCTGCTCGGAGCATGAAGACACCACTGACCGCCGTCGCCATCTCCTGCACACTCAAGCCGTCGCCCGCGCCCTCCAGCTCCGATCTCCTCGCGACGCAGCTGCTCGACGGCCTCGCCGACCACGGCGTCACCGGTGACGTGGTCCGCGCCGTCGACCTCTCCCTCAGCCCCGGTGTCGAGAAGGACATGGGTGGCGACGACGAATGGCCCCAGATCCGTCGGCGAGTGCTGGACGCCGACATCCTCGTCCTCGTCACCCCCACGTGGATGGGGCAGCATTCGAGCGTCGCACAGCGCGTGCTCGAACGCCTCGATGCGGAGCTCGGCGAGACGGACGCCCGCGGCCGCCCCACCCTGTTCGACAAGGTGGCCATCGCGGGCGTCGTCGGGAATGAAGACGGCGCGCACCACATCGCGGCGATCCTCTTCCAGTCACTGAACGACGTGGGATACACGGTCGCCGCACAGGGCTCGGTCTATTGGAACGGCGAGGCGATGCACACCGTCGACTACAAGGATCTCGATGAGACACCCGAGAAGGTCGCGTCGGCCATCGGGACGGCGACGAGGAACGCCGCACACCTGGCCCGACTGCTCAAGGCCCAGGAGTATCCCGCGGAGTGATCTCGGTCACTCCGTGAGGTCGAGTGCCCATTCGTTCACGGTCAGCTCGGCACCGCGGAACTCCTCCGTGAAGCTCCCCGCCAGGGTGAATCCGTTGCGTCGACACACCCCGTTCGATGCCGGGTTCTCGACCCCGGGAAATGCGGTCAGGAAACGTCGGCCCTCGCGATGCGCACGGGCTTCGTCGATGAGGAGAGCAAGGGCGGCGGACGCCACACCGTGCCCCTGCGCCTCAGGCCGAACGAACCATCCCGTCTCGAGCGCAGGCTCTTCCCGCCAGACGACGTGCCAATGGCCGATCGATCCGAGAGAGCGTCCCTCACCGTCTTCGATGACGAACATCCGCGCCTCACCGGAGGCGACCAGACGCAGGTAGCGGGCGTGCCGTTCCACGATCTCGTCTTCGGTCTCCGGGCCGTTGAGATGCGCGGTCATCTCCGGGGTGTTGGCCGCGCGCAGCAGCTCGAGGTCGTTCTCGGACCAGATCCGGAGGCGGAGATTCTCCATGCTCGGATCCTGGCACGGGTCACGGACATGCGCTCAGTGCGCCGGTGCGCGCGACGACGGCTCCGACGGCGCGCGGAACGTGATGACCTCGCCCCGGCGGGCCTTCTCGACGGTGAGTCCTGCCAGCTCGAGTCGTCGATACACCCGTCGCGGCAGGGCGGGGAGTTCGGCGGAGAAGCCTCGCGGCGGTGTGGCGAGCCCGGCGAACAACGACAGATCGGCACCGGAGCCGCGCACCTCGATGCGCGCGTAATCGCTGCGGCACCGCCAGCGCAGGAACTCGAGGTTCCGGAACGGGATCGTGTGGAGTTCATCGTCCACCTGCACACGTAGCTCGTCGTTCCCGAAGGCGACCGTGCACTGCGCAGTGCGTCGGCGCAGGATCGCGGTGAACACGAGGTACACCGGAAGTCCGACCACGATTCCCATGAGGACGATCGCGATCCGAGGCCCCATCCGCATCACGATGTCGTCGAGTGCGATCAGGAGTGCGACACCGAACAGTCCGGCGACCACGACGATCGCCACGATCGCCTGGGTGAGCGCACGCATCCGGAGCTCGATGGCGGGGAATCGCACGATCGACCCGTCGCCACTCTCCTCCCGTTCCCAGTCCGGTGTCACCGGCGGCGGCTTCTTCTTCGTGTCACGGCGCGCGAAGAAGTCGGTGACACGGCCGATGAGTGCGAGCCAGATCCACCCGGTGGCCGGTATCGCTGCAAGCTGCAGGACCACGGCGATCCCGCGCACCGCCTCGGGGAACGGATCGAGCAGGTCTCCCCCGAACTCCACCACGAACGCGACGAGCGCACCGAGGACGACGGCGACGCCGAGATGCAGCACCGCCCCGTTGCGCGCCGGCACGATTCCCTGCGTCGCATTCACGAACGCGAAGCCGAAGCACCAGCCGCCGACCAGCATGAGCAGGAACGGTAAGAAGCTCAGGTCATCGCCCAGCAGCGTGAATGCGATGGCCGCGAGAAGCAGCACGGCGCCCACGACGAGGGGATTGCGCACGAGCGTGCGTGTCACCTTCACACGCACGCGCGCTTCGGCGGCGGTCTCCTCGGGCATCGAGATGATGCTACGACGCAGGGAGGGCGGCGACGCGCGTCCGCCAGTAGTCGATCTCGGATTTCGTGGCATGGTGACTGAGGGGATCGACCTGCCGGTCGGCCGCGCCGAGCCAGCTCTCCGCTGCGGCACGGTCCCCGTCGATGCAGGCGAGCGCTCCGAGCAGAACACCCGATTGCGCGGGCCTCCTGCGCAAGGACACGGAGTAGTCCGTGTCGCGGAACCTCGGATCCCCGCGGTCGACGACCGGCGGCAGACCCACCCCGTGCAGCAGCAGCTCGAAGAGCGCGGTGCGGTCGCCGCAGCGCTGGAGGAACGGGATGATCTCCGTGCGCACGCGCTCGGCGAGCAGGTCGAGCACGTCGTCGTCAGCGAACCATCCGGTGTCGGACACGAGCAGGTCGAGCTCGAAGGGCTTCACCCGCTTCGGGTCCCGCTGCGTCGCCGGGCCGCCTTCGGGATGCAGCCCTTCGAACAGCACCCCGTACTGCACGCTCATGTACAGGTCGCTGGAGTAGAAATCGACGACCTCCACGCGTGCATCCACCCACCGGCGCCAGGTGCGGCCCGATTTACGGAAGCCCAGCTCGCGCATAGTGCCGTTCACGTGCTCTTCCAGCATGCGGTCGACCTCTCCGCGCAGGAGCTTCGGGATGGGACTCGCCTTCGCCCGCACGGCGGCGGCCTTCTCCTTCTTGAGCTCGGCGTCGCGCTTCCCCGCGCGCGCAACGGCCTCCGGCCCCAGTGCGGCACCGATCCGCTTCAGAAGGTCGCGGCGGGAGATGTCGTCGAGAAGGGCCTCCAGTTCGGCCAGGTCGCCGTCGGCGGAGCGCTGCGCGAGCGTGTCGACGGCAGCGCTGGCCACACGGAGCGCCAGAGACTCCGTGGAAGGAGGGCGGGTCTCGGCGCCCTGCCGCACCAGGGCACCCAGCACCGCTGCGGGCACCTCGGTCACGTCCATCGAGCTTGCGGCGATGACGGCGGCCCGCACCAGGTCTTCGTTAGAGGGCGCGTAGAGATGACCGTCTTCGGCGACTTCCGTCTCCCGTGCCGCACGAACCCATTCCCCGACGAGAGCGCGAGCAGCGTCGGGACGCAGCACCTCCTGCAGCTGTCGCTGCCAGGTCTGGGACGGGGTCTTGTGACCGAGCACCGCGAGGTGGCGGATCAGGGGCTCGACATCGTCGACCGGGTGCGCGCGGGCCAGCTGCCGGGCTCGCTCCGCCCACTCGTCACCGTCGTGGACGGCCGTCAGGTCGAGGACTCCGGGTGGGAGGAAAGAGGCCAGCAGCCGGTTGGCCGTCTTGAGGTCTTTGTCGACGTTCCAACGGGTCGCGATCCGCCCGTGCATCAGGCCGGCAAGGTGGATCGCGCAGGCGTCGAGTGCCTCGTACAAGGCGGTATCGACGTAACCGTCAGCCATCGCCTTCTCCGCGCCCCGCAGAGCCGGTCCGCAGATGTAATTCATGCAATCGACCTTCAATGCGGCCTGCAGCGCGAACACGGCCGTGTCGGAGTCCCAGGGCAGGGTCTTCCGCGGCAGGAAGCGCACGATGTCGTCTTCAGCGGACCGGAATCGCCAGCCGTTCACACGTCTGGGGCTCACGTCCATGACGAGCAGCAGCGCCACGAGCTGACCACGTGGTGACAGCGTCGCGACGTCGACCCGCTCGGGCCAGTCGTTCATGCCGACACCGATGCGGTCGAGGGTCGCCTCCATCTCGTGGAGGAGCATCTCGCGCGTCAGGGGCATGGCTCTGCAAGGCGGCTTCTGTGCGTGCGCATTCCCGAATTCTATGGGTGGCCCATGACAGACGCCGATCACCTCAGGAGCCGCAGTTGCCGATGCGGTCGTCTCGAGGCGGGTGTAGGTTGCGGAGATGGAGCCGATCCGAGTGGGTCTCGTGGCTGACCCGGCTTCGCCCACGGCCGTCGCGCGTCGGATGACCGACCTCACACCCCCGGTCTCGTCTGAGGCCGGGGGCTGGATCGTCGAACTCGTGAGCGAGCCGTTCACCGTCGGTTCTGAAGACGTGGACACCGCCCTCGAACGCCTTCGCGCGCACGCCGAGCAGAACCGGTGGGACCTCGTCGTCGGCGTCACCGAGCTTCCTCTTCGTGATGACGACGGCCGTTACCTGCTGGCGGCGATCGATCCGCGACGCCAGTCCGCGGTGCTGTCACTGCCCGCTCTGGGCGGCTACCGCGTGCAGGCCCGCGCCCGCCACGCGGTGCGAGGACTCGTCAGCGGCATGGCGGAACCCGCCTCGCCCCGGGAACAGCGTCTGCCGCTTCCCCGCATCAGCGCCCGGGGACGCGTACTTCTGGGCATGGTGTTGGCGAACCGTCCGTGGCTGCTCGCCGCTGGGCTCAAGTCCGCCCTGGTGGCGGCCCTGGCTACCGGGGCGGTGGCGACCATCGAGCCCACGGTGTGGTCGCTCGCCATCTCGCTGTCCGGCTGGCGACTGACTGCGGCGACGCTGGCCTCCATCACGATCATCATCGCCTGGATCGTGATCGACGGCAGGCTCTGGGACCGCCCCGACAACGACTCGCCACAGGCGCGAGAGAGATCCCGTCTCTACAACACTTCGACGCTGCTGACTCTGACCATCGGCATCATCATCTGCTATCTGGCGTTGTACGTCGTGAACCTGGCCTGGGCGCTGTTCGTCCTCGACACGACGGTGATGAGCGATGCCCTCGGCCGTGCCGTCGGCGTCGAGGATCTGTTCGTGCTCACCTGGTTCGTCGCGTCGGCCGCGACACTCGGCGGAGCTTTGGGGACGGGGTTGGAATCCGACGATGCGATCCGCGCCGCCACGTACTCGAAGCGCGAGGAGGAGCGACGAGCCCGCTTGGCCCACGAGAAGAGCCGCGGAATCGAGTGATTCCGCGGCTCTTCCACCCGGTAGACCTTCGCTGGTGCACGAAGTTCAGAGAGTCTCCAAGACTTCTCAGAAGTCCCAGTCGTCGTCTTCGGTGGCCTCGGCCTTGCCGATGACGTACGACGAGCCCGACCCCGAGAAGAAGTCGTGGTTCTCGTCGGCGTTCGGCGAGAGTGCCGACAGGATCGCCGGGTTCACGTTCGTGACGCTGGAGGGGAACATCGCCTCGTAGCCCAGGTTCATGAGGGCCTTGTTGGCGTTGTAGTGCAGGAACTTCTTCACGTCTTCGGTCAGACCGACACCGTCGTAGAGGTCCTGCGTGTACTGCACCTCGTTGTCGTAGAGCTCGTACATGAGCGAGAACGTGTAGTCCTTGAGCTCATCGCGGCGCTCCTGGGTCTCGTTCTCGAGGCCCTTCTGGAACTTGTAGCCGATGTAGTACCCGTGCACGGCCTCGTCGCGGATGATGAGGCGGATCAGGTCGGCCGTGTTCGTCAGCTTCGCCTTCGAGGACCAATAGATCGGCAGGTAGAAGCCCGAGTAGAAGAGGAACGACTCCAGAAGGGTGGAGGCCACCTTGCGCTTGAGCGGGTCGTCGCCCTGGTAGTAGTCCATGATGATCTGAGCCTTCTTCTGAAGGTTCGGGTTCTCGGTGGACCAGCGGAACGCCTCGTCGATCTCCTTCGTCGACGCGAGGGTCGAGAAGATCGAGGAGTAGCTCTTCGCGTGCACCGACTCCATGAACGCGATGTTCGTGTACACGGCCTCTTCGTGAGGGGTGATCGCGTCGGGGATCAGCGACACCGCGCCCACGGTGCCCTGGATCGTGTCGAGCAACGTGAGACCGGTGAACACCCGCATGGTGAGCAGCTGCTCGTCGGGGGTGAGCGTGTTCCACGACTGCACGTCGTTCGACAGCGGCACCTTCTCGGGCAGCCAGAAGTTGTTCACCAGACGGTTCCAGACCTCGAGGTCCTTGTCGTCCTGGATGCGGTTCCAGTTGATCGCCTGCACGCTGGAGACCAGCTTGAGTCTTTCAGGAGTCATTTCTTCGTCGTTTCTCGGGTTTCAGCCGCGTTCTCGGGTCGACAGGTTGTCAGGTCAGAGCATGCACGAGACGCACTCGGCCATGTCGGTGCCCTCGAGCGCCAGCTGACGCAGACGGATGTAGTAGATCGTCTTGATGCCCTTGCGCCATGCGTAGATCTGCGCCTTGTTGATGTCACGCGTGGTGGCGGTGTCCTTGAAGAACAGGGTCAGAGACAGACCCTGGTCGACGTGCTGCGTGGCGGCCGCATAGGTGTCGATGACCTTCTCGTAGCCGATCTCGTACGCGTCCTGGTAGTACTCCAGGTTGTCGTTCGTCATGAACGCCGCCGGGTAGTAGACGCGACCGAGCTTGCCTTCCTTGCGGATCTCGATCTTCGACGCGATCGGGTGGATCGACGACGTGGAGTTGTTGATGTACGAGATCGACCCGGTCGGCGGGACGGCCTGCAGGTTCTGGTTGTAGATGCCGTGCTTCTGGATCGACGCCTTCAGCTCGGCCCAGTCGTCCTGGGTCGGGATGTGCTTGCCGGCGAAGAGCTCCTTGACCTTCTCGGTCGCGGGAACCCACGCCTGGTCGATGTACTTGTCGAAGAACTCCCCCGACGCATACTTCGAGTCCTCGAACCCGTCGAACGTCGTGCCCCGCTCGATCGCGAGGTTGTTGGACGCCCGCAGGGCGTGGAACAGCACCGTGTAGAAGTAGATGTTCGTGAAGTCGATGCCCTCTTCGGAGCCGTAGTACACATGCTCGCGGGCAAGGTATCCGTGCAGGTTCATCTGGCCGAGGCCGATCGCGTGCGAGCGGTCGTTGCCGTCCTCGATCGACCGCACCGAGCCGATGTGGCTCTGGTCGCTCACCGCGGTGAGGGCGCGGATCGCCGTCTCGACGGTCTGCCCCAGGTCGTCGGCATCCATCGACAGCGCGATGTTCATCGAGCCGAGGTTGCAGGAGATGTCCTTGCCGATGTTGTCGTACGACAGGTCGTCGTTGTACGTGGTCGGCGTGTTCACCTGCAGGATCTCGCTGCAGAGGTTGGACATGTTGATCCGACCCTTGATCGGGTTGGCCTTGTTCACCGTGTCTTCGAACATGACGTACGGGTAGCCGGACTCGAACTGGATCTCGGCGACGGTCTGGAAGAACTCGCGCGCGTTGATCTTGGTCTTCTTGATGCGCGGGTCGTCGACCATCTCGCGGTACTTCTCGGTGACCGAGATGTCGCCGAACGGAACGCCGTAGACCTTCTCGACGTCGTACGGCGAGAACAGGTACATGTCCTCGTCGTTCTTGGCGAGTTCGAACGTGATGTCCGGAACCACGACGCCCAGCGACAGCGTCTTGATGCGGATCTTCTCATCGGCGTTCTCGCGCTTGGTGTCGAGGAAGCGCATGATGTCGGGGTGGTGGGCGTTGAGGTACACCGCACCGGCGCCCTGACGCGCACCGAGCTGGTTGGCGTAGCTGAAGCTGTCTTCGAGGAGCTTCATCACGGGGATGATGCCGGAGGACTGGTTCTCGATCTGCTTGATCGGCGCACCCGACTCGCGGATGTTCGACAGCAGCAGGGCGACGCCGCCGCCGCGCTTGGAGAGCTGCAGAGCCGAGTTGATGCCGCGGGCGATCGACTCCATGTTGTCTTCGATGCGCAGCAGGAAGCAGCTGACGAGTTCGCCGCGCTGCGCCTTGCCGGCGTTGAGGAATGTCGGGGTGGCCGGCTGGAAGCGACCGGAGATGATCTCTTCGACGAGCGCGACCGCGAGCTTCTCATCGCCGTCGGCGAGGCCGAGGGCGGTCATCACGACGCGGTCCTCGAAGCGCTCGAGGTAGCGCTTGCCGTCGAACGTCTTCAGCGTGTAGCTCGTGTAGTACTTGAACGCGCCGAGGAACGTCTCGAAACGGAACTTCTTGCCGTAGGCGAGGTCGTTGAGCTTCTGGATGAACTCCATCGAGTACTTCTCGATGACGGCGCCTTCGTAGTACTCCTTCTCCACGAGGTAGTCCAGACGCTCCTTGAGCGAGTGGAAGAACACCGTGTTCTGGTTCACGTGCTGCAGGAAGTACTCCCGCGCGGCGCGCTTGTCGGCGTCGAACTGGATCTTCCCGTTCGCGTCGTACAGGTTGAGCATCGCGTTGAGGGCGTGATAGTCGAGACCCTCGTAAGAGGGGTTCGCCTTGAATGCCACTGTCTCGGTCACTGAAGCTGCCACCGTCGTTCCAATCCGTCGCTCACGCGATCCACATCGTCTTGTGTGCCGAAGATCTCGAGCCGATACAAGTGAGGCACGTTGCACTTGCGGCTGATGATGTCACCGGCGAGGCAGAAGGCGTCGCCGAAGTTGGTGTTGCCCGCGGAGATCACGCCGCGGATGTGGCGCCGGTTGCGCTCATCGTTGAGGAACCGGATCACCTGTTTCGGAACTGCGCCTTTCTCGACGCCGCGTCCCGCTCCCCCGCCGTAGGTGGGGGTGACCAGCACGAAGGGCTCGTCGATGACGAGGTCTTCTTCGTGTCGGTGGAGGGGGATGCGTCGGGACGGGAGTCCGAGCTTCTCGATGAACCGCGCGGTGTTACCCGAGACGCTCGAGAAGTAGATCAGGAGCGGCGCTGCGGTCGCGACGGCGCTCATGCGGCGTCACGCCAGACGGGAGGCGAGTTCGTCGATCTTGTCGGGACGGAAACCCGACCAGTGACCCTCGTCGGTGACGACGACGGGTGCCTGCATGTAGCCGAGCGCCTTGACCTGCTCGAGTGCCGTCGGGTCTTCCGACAGGTCGAGGATCTCGTACTCGATGCCCTTGGCATCGAGGGCACGGTAGGTGGCGTTGCACTGAACGCAGGAAGGCTTTGTGTAGACCGTGATCGACATCTTTTTCGTAACCCCTCAAATCTCTGGCCTGCTTCTCATCAGGCTGTTTCCCGGTAGACCCCCTGCCGGGACTTCAATACTACATATGGGGACCGACATTGGGGGCGACCACAAGGGGTAGTAGTTACATCCGTGTAGTTATCCACCGTTCTCTACAGATACAACACAGGTTCTCCACCGTTTCTTCCACAGGCTGAGCCCTCGTCCGGAGGCACTCGAACCGCGTGAAATCGCGGCTGGGAAGCCGCTGTGAGCGATCCATCCACAGGGGGGACGATACGACGCCCCGCGGACATTCGGATTCCTGTGGAAATCGTCCTTCGGCGTGTCGCGGGCGTGTCGCGGATCGACCTCTTCCGCGGCCGACCCCGCGGCCCGGTACCGTGGTCTGGTGGCGGGATATCGGGATCTTCTTCGCACGCCGGGAGTGGCGCGCATGATCGCTGCTCAGCTGACCGCGCGCTTCCCCAATGGAATGATGTCGCTGGCGATCCTGCTGCACGTCGAGCAGCAGACCGGGTCGTACGGATCGGCAGGCCTGGTCCTCGCCGCGACCAGTGTGGGCCAGGCGATCGCCGGTCCCATCACCAGCCGCTGGATGGGCGTCTGGGGCATGCGACGCGTGCTCACGCTCACACTGTCGGTGTGCGTCGTGGCGGTGCTGTGCCTCGCACTGCTGCCGCTCGAGGTACCGGGCTACATGGCTCTCGGCATGGTCGCCGGACTCTCCACCCCGCCCGTCCAGGCCGCGGTGCGCACCATCTACCCGAAGCTCGTCAACTCCTCGAACCTCACGCCGCTGTTCTCCCTCGACGCCTCGCTGCAGGAGATCATCTGGGTGCTGGCCCCCGTCGTGATCACGCTCGTCTCGACCCAGATCGGCACGCCGGAGGGCCTGCTGCTGGTGGCGATCATCCTCGTCGGCGGCGGCGCCTGGTTCATCCTCTCCCCCGAGGTCGGACGGGTCCGCATCCCCCGGAGCCGCAACGCTCTGGGCAAGGTCGTACTCAAGCCGCCTGTACTGCTGGCGACCGTGATCGGTTTCCTCCTGATCGGAGCCTGTGCGGCTGTGGAGGTGGGAGTCGTCGCGACGTTCGAGCACGGAAGCCTCGCGGCCGGTCTCGTGCTCGCCGTATTCTCGGCGGGAAGCCTCGCCGGCGGTCTGGCCTTCGGTCACATCCCCATCGGGCCATGGGCCATGGCGCGCCGTCTGCTGATCGTCACGATCGGCCTCGGCCTGACGATGGTCATGCTCAACGTGTTCTGGCTCGGCGGCACCCTGATCCTCGCCGGCATCGGCATCGCTCCGGCTCTCGCCGTGCTCTTCGCGATCACCTCGGCCAGCGTGAAGTTCAGCGAGACCGCTGAGGCCTTCGGCTGGGCCGGCACCGGCCAGCTCATCGGCGCCGCCGCCGGATCCGCGGTCGCCGGCTTCCTCGTCGATGTCGGCGACTGGCGCGGCGCCTACCTCGCCGCCACGATCTTCGCCGCGGTGGGACTGCTCGTGGCCGTCGTCTTCGTCCGTTCCTTCCCCGATCTGCGTCACCGCGACGCGAGTCCGCATCCCGACACCGAACCCTTGGCGGTCACCCCCTCATGAGCTCCCCCATCTCTTCGACCTCTGCCCCCGAGATCGTCTGCATCGGCGAGACGATGGCGCTGATCACTCCGACGGATGCCCCGCTCGCCGACGCCGCGCAGGCGTCGATCGGCCTGGCCGGCGCCGAGTCCAACGTGGCCGCCGGCGTCGCCTCCTCCGGACACCGCGTCGCCTGGGCGTCGCGCCTGGGCGACGACCCGCTCGGCGACAGGGTCGCCTCAGAGCTCGAGCGGCGGGGTGTGGAGTTGTGGGTCGAGCGCGACGATGCCGCACCCACCGGAGTGATGTTCAAGGACCCGGGCGCCGAATCCTCCTCCGTCTACTACTACCGTCGGGGATCCGCTGCCTCCCGCATGGAGCCGGGGTTCCTGACCGCGCGGCGTCTCGACGGGGTGCGGATCGTGCACACCACCGGGATCACCCCCGCGCTGTCCGCGTCGTGCCGCGAGACGGTCGACCAGCTCTTCTCCGACGCCCGCACCGCGGGAGCCCTCGTGTCGTTCGACGTGAACGACCGGCGTCCGCTGTGGAGCAGGGAGGAGGCCGCAGAGACGCTCGCCCGCCTGGCCGACACCGCGGACATCTCCTTCGTCGGCCGAGACGAGGCTGAACGCATCTGGGGTACCGCGACACCCGCCGAGATCCGCGCCTTCCTCCCGAACTGCGCGCTGCTGGTCGTCAAGGACGGCGATGTCGGCGCCACCGCCTTCCATGGCGACGACGAGCCGATCTTCGTGCCCGCTCCCGTGGTCGACGTCGTCGAGCCGGTCGGCGCGGGAGATGCGTTCGCATCCGGCTTCCTGGCGGCGACCCTCGACGGAGCCGACCTCGCCGCGCGCCTCTCCGCCGGCCACGCGGCCGCGGAGCGCGTGCTGACGATCGCCGCCGACCTCCCACCGCTGGTGCCGCTCGCCTGACGCGGCTCGGGTGATCCCGGCCGCCTGAACACCACCGGTCGTAGGCTGGTGCCATGCCCGCCCCGCTCACCCTGCCCCGTATCTCGTGGGGCTCCCCGTCGGCATCCCGTCGCGCCCTCCTCGTCCACGGTCTCGGTTCCTCAGGAGCACTGATGTGGCGTCTCGGAGACGCTCTCGCCGCAGCGGGATGGCACGCGACCGCCGTCGACCTGCGGGGTCACGGCGATGCACCGCGCGCTCTCGACTACTCGGTGGCCGCGTACGGTGCCGATCTCGCCGCCACCCTCCCGGACGGCGGCGGCGCGTGGGACGCGGTCATCGGCCATTCGCTCGGCGGCGCATCCAGCACGGTCGCGGCGGCATCGACCCCGGAATGGACTCGACGGCTGGTGCTGATCGACCCCGCGATCCATGTGGGCGGGCGCGATGCGGCGATCGTGCGACGGAGCCAGGAGCGCGCATTCGCCGACACCCGCCTCGAAGTGGTGCAGGCGGAGCATCCGCACTGGCATCCGCAGGATCAGGAGCTCAAGGTCGACGCGGTGCTGCGTGCGAGCGCGTGGGCGGTGGAGCAGACCAGTGCCCAGAATCAGCCCTGGGACGTACGGGCAGAGGCTGCGCGTCTGACCGTGCCCACGCATGTGATCGGCGCCGACCCCGCGGTCTACAGCATCTTCACGGGAGAACTCGCCGACGAGGTCCTCGCGGCGAACCCCCTGATCACCCTCTCCGTCGTCGAGGGTGCAGGACACTCCCTGCACCGCGACCGCCCGGAGGAATCCGTCCGTCAGCTTCTGGAGGCTCTGGCATGACATTCGACCCTGCGACGCTCCTGCCCGACGACCTTCTCGAGCGCATCCGCGAGCGCGCACCGATCCACGACCGCGAGAACACCTTCCCCCAGCAGGACCTCGACGAGTTGCGCGCGGCCGGCTACCTGTCGATCCTGGTGCCGAAGGAGCGCGGAGGGGCGGGGCTCGGACTCGCCGAGGCCGCGATCCTGCAGCAGCGTCTCGCCGGTGCCGCGCCGGCGACGGCGCTGGCCATCAACATGCATCTCGTGTGGACCGGCGTGGCGAAGGTCTTCTCCGACAGAGGCGTCCCCGGCCTCGAGTTCGTGCAGGACGGCGCTGCGGCAGGCGAGGTCTTCGCCTTCGGCATCAGCGAGGGCGGCAACGACCTGGTGCTGTTCGGCAGCGACACCGCGGCCGTGCCCGACGGCGACGGCGGCTACGCGTTCACCGGGACCAAGATCTTCACCTCCCTCGCTCCGGTCTGGACGCGGCTGGGGCTGCACGGCCTCGACACCACCAGCCCCGATGGGCCGAAGCTCGTGTTCGCCTTCGTGGAGCGGACGCACGCCGTCACGACGTCCGACGACTGGGACACCCTCGGCATGCGGGGCACGCAGAGCCGCACCACCCGGCTGAACGGCGCCGTGGCCGATGCCGCGCACGTGGTGCGGCGCATCGACCCCGGGCCCAGCCCCGATCCGATCGTGTTCGGCATCTTCTCGGTGTTCGAGATCCTGCTCGCCTCCGTCTACACCGGCATCGCCCGGCGAGCGCTCGAGCTCGCCGTGACGACGGCGCAGAAGCGGCACTCGAAGAAGACCGGCCTCGCCTACAGCCAGGACCCCGACATCCGCTGGCGCATCGCCGACATGGCCATCGCCTACGACGCTCTGCCGCCGCAGATCGCCTCCCTCGCCCGTGATGTGGACGACGGCGTCGATCACGGCGCGCGCTGGTTCCCGCAGCTCTCCGGCGTCAAGCACCGGGCGATCACGATGGCCAAGCACGTGGTCGACGAGGCGATGCTCGTGGCCGGCGGCGGGTCGTACTTCTCCGCCAACGAGCTCTCGCGTCTCTACCGCGACGTGCTGGCCGGGGCGTTCCACCCCTCCGACCCCGAATCCGCGCATTCGACGGCGGCGAACGCCTGGCTGGGTCCGCTCGAGAGCTAAATTTCCTGCCGATTCCGCTGGACGAATCGCCAGATTCTGCGAAATCGGTTGCCGAGCGCATTGCGGAGTGCGAAGATCGCACCATGAGTCCGGCGAAGAAGCACCCTTCCCTCGATGCGGTCTCGAAGACGATCGTCGAGCTGCTCCAAGAGGACGGCCGTCGTTCGTATTCGGAGATCGGCCGCACCGTCGGGATGAGCGAAGCCGCGGTGCGCCAGAGGGTGCAGCGGCTCACCGAGTCGGGTGTGATGCAGATCGTCGCCGTCACCGACCCGATGCAGCTGGGCTTCCACCGCCAGGCCATGATCGGCGTCCGCGTGTCCGGCGACGCGCGCCGTGTCGCCGAGGCCATCGCCGCGATCGAGTCCGTCGACTACGTGGTCATCACGGTCGGCTCGTTCGACGTCCTCGCCGAGGTCGTCTGCGAGGACGACGACGACCTGCTCGCGCTGATCAACGACGTCATCCGCCCGATCGATGGCGTCCTCTCCACCGAAACCTTCATCTACGCCAAGCTGCAGAAGCAGCTCTACAACTGGGGGACCAGATGAGCACCGCACGCACCATCCCTTCCGAGTCCGCACTGCAGACGATGGCGAAGGACCATCTCTGGATGCACTTCACCCGGCAGTCGACGATGGCGGAGTCGGGTGTGCCCATCATCGTCAAGGGAGACGGGCATCGTATCTGGGATGCCAAGGGCAAGGAATACTTCGACGGCCTGGCCGGACTCTTCGTCGTGAACGCCGGCCACGGTCGGCGTCGGCTGGCCGAGGCCGCGGCGGCGCAGGCCTCCGAGCTGGCTTTCTTCCCCCTCTGGTCGTATGCGCACCCGGCAGCGATCGAGCTGGCCGACCGTCTCGCCGACGAGGCGCCGGGCGACCTCAACAAGGTCTTCTTCTCCACCGGGGGCGGCGAGGCGGTCGAGACCGCGTTCAAGCTCGCGAAGCACTACTGGAAGCTGCAGGGCAAGCCCGCCAAGCACAAGGTGATCTCTCGCGCCGTCGCGTATCACGGCACCCCGCAGGGCGCGCTGGCGATCACGGGCATCCCGGCGATGAAGTCGATGTTCGAGCCCGTCACCCCCGGCGGCTTCCGCGTGCCCAACACCAACTTCTACCGCGCGGCCGAGATGGGTGGACCCGCCGACGACCTCGAGGCATTCGGACGCTGGGCGGCCGACCGCATCGAGGAGATGATCCTCTTCGAAGGCGCTGACACCGTGGCCGCCGTGTTCCTCGAGCCGGTGCAGAACTCCGGCGGATGCTTCCCGCCCCCTCCCGGCTACTTCGCCCGCGTCCGCGAGATCTGCGACCGCCACGACGTGCTGCTCGTCTCGGACGAGGTCATCTGCGCCTTCGGCCGCCTCGGTCACACCTTCGCGTGCACGGGCCTGGGCTACGTGCCCGACATGATCACGTGCGCCAAGGGCATGACGAGCGGCTACTCCCCCATCGGCGCGACCATCGTCAGCGACCGTATCTACGAGCCCTTCTCGAAGGGCGATCTGTCCTTCCCGCACGGCTACACGTTCGGCGGGCACCCGGTGTCGGCCGCTGTCGCTCTGGAGAACCTGGCGATCTTCGACGAGGAGGGGCTGAACGCGCACGTGCGCGAGAATTCCCCGCTGTTCCGCACCGAGCTCGAGAAGCTGCTCGACCTGCCGCTGGTGGGCGACGTGCGGGGCGACGGCTACTTCTTCGGCATCGAGCTCGTGAAGGACAAGTCGACCAAGGAGACCTTCGACGACGACGAGTCCGAGCGGCTGCTGCGCGGCTTCCTCTCCCCCGCCCTGTTCGAGGCCGGTCTGTATTGCCGCGCCGACGACCGCGGCGACCCCGTGATCCAGCTCGCGCCGCCGCTCACCGTCGGGCCTTCGGAATTCCGCGAGATCGAGCAGATCCTGCGCGACGTGCTGACACGCGCGCAGTCGGTGCTCTGACCCTCGCGCGCACCGATCGGGCGGATACGGGTCAGGCCACCGGCACCGCGCTCCGCTTCGCCAGCAGCGCGAGGTGGAGCGCGGCGAGCGTCTCCCCGTCGTCGAGGTCGACGTCGAGCAGATCACCGATCAGGGTGAGCCGCTGGTAGAAGACGGATCTCGAGAGGTGGCTCGCGGCCGCCGCCGCGGAGCGATTCCCGGGGTGGGTGACGAGCGCCGCGAGCACGTCGAGCAGGTCTCCGCGCCGCTCGCGGTCGTACGCCACGACCGGGGCGAGCATCCGCTCGCTGTGTGCGAGCAGCCGCTGATCGTCGCGCAGCGAGGCGACGAAGCGTTCCAGCGGACGGTCGTCGACGCGTCGCACGCGCGGGCCGGATTCGGAGCGGTCGCTCGCCGCGAGGTCTCTCGCCGCGCGCAACGAAGCGAGCAGCCCCAGGACATCTTCGGCGGGAGGGCCGACGAAGACCGTGCGCGCGGGCCCCGCGATGCGCACGGCGAGAGCATCGGTGAGCGGGGCGGACTCAGGGAGCGACAGCAGGGCGACGTCGTCCTCTCCCACGCGTGCGGCGACCACGGCGGCCCCGGCCTGCCGAGCCCGGTAGGCGAGCTCGGCCGCCGACTCCGCCCCGCGGGCGACGATGCCGTGGCAATGCCGACCCGAAAGAGCGAACCCGCCCGAAGCCAGACGGGCGGCGATGTCGGCCGGGTTCGCGAACCGCGCGCCGAGCAGATCGTCGATGATGCCCCGCTGCGCGAGCAGCGACCACTCGGTGTCGCCCCCGTCCGCCAGGCAGCCGAAGGCCAGTGCCGTCGCCCCCTGTTCGAGCACCGTGTGCCGGCCCGCCGGGTGCACGGGGCCCGGAAGGGCGAGCAGGGTTCCCCACCGCACCCCCCGCGCCTGCACCGGGATGCGATCGGCCGCGTCGAGCTGTCCGAGCGCCTGCGCGACCGGCATCCGCAGGGTCTCGAGCGCGATCACCTCGTGCGCGAGGTTCTCCAACACGACGGGCGCGCCGAGCGCTCTCGCGGTCTCGGCGACGACGACGTCGGCCGGAGCGCCCTGCAGGCTCAGCGCAGTGAAGAGCTCGTGCAGGCGCTGGCGTTCGTGCAGCGCATCCGTCTGAGCGGCGATGAGCGATCTGTGCACCGACTCCGTCACCGCGACGAACTTGATCTCGCTGGTCAGGGCGATCAGGGCGAGACCGACGTCCCGGCACACCTCGGTCACGGCATCGGGGATCTGCGATTGGCCGGACCCGAGCTCCACGACGATGCCCGCGATCCCCGCACGGTGCAGGGCTCTCGCGAAGTCGCGCAGCTCGTCCGGAGCCGTCGGCCATCCCGCCCCGGTGCTGAGCAGCAGCTCGCCGCCGTCGAGCAGTCGGGCGACTCCTGCGCTGTCGGAGACATGCACCCAGCGCACGTCGGCATCGAGAGCGGCGCCGCCCACGACCACGTCCGGTGCGCCCGCCTGCAGCACCGGATCGGCGAGAACGTCGGCCACCGTGAGCACACCCCCTGCCCGACTCGGACGATCTGTCCGATGCGGGCTCAAGTCCTGACGTTCTGACACCACTCGACGCTCTTCCGCTCTGTGATCATTGAGGAACATCAGCGTATCGAACGTTCAGTCAGAGTGTTCGAATCCGTATTCTTCAGCCTCGGAGGAACATCGTGGACATCGTCCGTCACGTCATCAACGGAGTGGAGGCCGCAGAAGCGGCCCGCACCGGCCAGGTCTTCGACCCCGCCACCGGCCAGGTGTCGAAGCAGGTCGCATTCGCCTCGACCGCCGAGGTCGACTCCGCCATCGCCGCGGCGGCGGCCGCGCTCCCCGCCTGGCGCGAGACGAGCCTGATCAAGCGCGCCGACGTCTTCTTCCGCTTGCGGCAGCTGCTCAAGGAGCGCACACCCGAACTCGCCGCGATCGTCACCTCCGAGCACGGCAAGGTGCTCTCGGACGCTGCCGGCGAGGTGTCGCGCGGCATCGAGAACGTCGAGTTCGCGGCGGGACTCGTGCATCTGCTCAAGGGTGAACGCAGCGAGCAGGTGTCACGCGGTGTCGACGTGCACTCGGTCAAGCAGCCGGTCGGCGTCGTCGCGGCGATCACCCCGTTCAACTTCCCGGTCATGGTGCCGTTGTGGATGGTCGCCTCGGCGATCGCCTGCGGCAACACGGTCGTGCTCAAGCCGAGCGAGAAGGATCCGTCGGCTTCCGTGTGGCTCGCGAAGCTCTTCGCCGAGGCCGGGCTGCCCGACGGCGTGCTCAACGTGGTCCACGGCGACAAGGAGGCCGTCGACACGATCCTGGAGTCGCCGCGGGTGAACGCCGTGAGCTTCGTCGGCTCGACCCCGATCGCCCGCTCGATCTACCAGCGCGCCTCCGCCGCCGGCAAGCGGGTGCAGGCGCTCGGCGGCGCGAAGAACCACATGGTGGTGATGCCCGATGCCGACATCGATGCGGCTGCCGACGCTGCTGTCTCCGCCGCCTACGGCTCCGCCGGCGAGCGTTGCATGGCCGTCTCGGTGCTGGTCGCCGTCGGCGACATCGCCGACGACCTCGTCACCGCGATCGCCGACCGCATCGGCGGCCTCACGATCGGTGCCGGCACGGATGCCGCGAGCGAGATGGGTCCGCTCATCACCCGCGAGCACCGCGACAAGGTCGCCTCGTACGTGACGGGGGCTGAGGGCGAGGGCGCGAAGATCGTCGTCGACGGCACGCAGAAGCAGTTCGACTCCGAGGGCTTCTTCCTGGGCGTCAGCCTGATCGACGAGGTCGCCCCGGGGATGAAGGTCTACGACGACGAGATCTTCGGCCCGGTGCTGTCGGTCGTGCGCGTCGAGACCTACGCCGAGGCGGTCGAGCTGGTCAACGCCAACGCCTACGGCAACGGCACCGCGATCTTCACGCGCGACGGCGGCACGGCCCGGCAGTACGAGTTCGACATCGAGGTCGGGATGGTCGGCGTCAACGTGCCGATCCCGGTGCCGATCGGCGCCTACTCGTTCGGCGGATGGAAGGACTCGCTGTTCGGAGACTCCCACATCTACGGTCCCGAGTCGGTGCACTTCTACACACGCTCCAAGGTCGTCACCACCCGGTGGCCCGACCACACGCCCTCCCAGGTCGACCTGGGCTTCCCGAGCAACCACTGACGAGGAGCGACCACGATGACGAACTTCACCGACCGCCACGGCGTCTCGCACCCGCTCCCCGCGCCCGAGGCCGAAGCGCAGGTGCGTGCGGACGACCGCGGCCACGTGTTCCACTCCTGGAGCGCGCAGGGCCTGATCGATCCGCTTCCCGTCGCCGCGGGCGAGGGCTCGACGTTCTGGGACTACCAGGGCAACGCGTACCTCGACTTCTCGAGCCAGCTCGTGAACCTGAACCTGGGGCACCAGCATCCCGACTTGGTCGCGGCGATCCAACAGCAGGCCGGGCGTCTCGCGACGATCCAGCCCGCGATCGCCAACGACGTGCGCGGGGAACTCGCGCGTCTGATCGCCGAGGTCGCGCCGGAAGGTCTTGAGAAGGTGTTCTTCACCAACGGCGGCGCCGAGGCCAACGAGTATGCGGTGCGCATGGCCCGCCAGTTCACCGGCCGTCGCAAGGTGCTGTCGATGTACCGCAGCTACCACGGCTCCACATCGACCGCGATCTCGCTCACCGGCGACCCGCGGCGTTGGGCGAACGACACCGTCGACTCCGGCGCCGTGCGCTTCTTCGGACCGTACCTGTACCGCTCGCCGTTCCACGCCGAGACCCCGGAGCAGGAGCCCGAACGAGCACTCGCGCATCTCGAGCAGACGATCCAGCTCGAGGGACCGCAGACGATCGCGGCGATCATCATCGAGACGGTCGTCGGCACCAACGGCGTGCTGGTGCCGCCGCCCGGATATCTGCAGGGCGTGCGCGAGCTGTGCGACCGCTACGGCATCGTCTACATCGCCGACGAGGTCATGGTGGGATTCGGGCGACTGGGCGAATGGTTCGGCATCGACGCGTTCGACGCCAGCCCCGACCTGATCACCTTCGCGAAGGGCGTGAACTCGGGCTACGTGCCCCTCGGCGGCGTGGTGATCTCCGACCGCATCGCCAGCGCCTTCGACACGATGCCCTTCGCCGGCGGGCTGACCTACTCGGGGCACCCGTTGGCCTGTGCGGCGGGCGTCGCGACGTTCGAGGTGTTCCGTCGCGACGGCATCCTCGAGCGCGTGCGCGACCTCGGCGAACGCGTGGTCGGTCCGACTGTGCGCTCCTGGGCCGAGAAGCACCCGAGCGTCGGGGATGTGCGCGGTCTCGGACTGTTCTGGGCGGTCGAGCTGGTCCGTGACCAGGAGACGCGCGAGCCCCTCGTGCCGTTCAACGCCTCCGGCGCGGATGCCGCTCCGATGGGCGCCTTCGCCGCTGCCGCCAAGAAGGCCGGTGTCTGGCCGTTCACGCATTTCAACCGCATGCACGTGGCCCCGCCGCTGGTGATCAGCGAAGAAGACCTGGTGCGCGGACTCACCGTGCTCGACGAAGCGCTCTCCGTGGCCGACGAGGCCGCCGCAGGCTGACGCGAGAACACGGGTTTTCAGATGACGACCTTCGACCCTCGTACTACGAGCCCGACTACAGCCCTCGCTACGACCCACGCGAACCTCAACGAGGGCACTAGCCGCTAGTCCGGAACAGCGGAGGGGTGAGCGCAGCCGCTCTCACCCCTTCTCGTTCGTCACTTCATGTTTGTTGACGCCTCAGAGCCGCGATAAGGGCTCTGGAGAATCTTCTTTCTACAAGATAGAGCGCCGTCATCATGAGCAGCAAGATCGCTGCAGCGATCGCGCTCAGCATTGGAGGGTCATTCCAGAAAACGATAGCTGCGACCAGCGCGAGGACAGGCGCCACGCAGCTGATGATGAGAAGACTGCGCTTCCGTTTCGCCATAGGGCCAAGTTCATTGAGAGAGACCATGGTTGAAGCTCCTTATCTCCTTACGGTCCTGTACACCAGATGTCACCCGCCCAGGTCCAGTACACCCAGATGCCCTTACCGGCCTGGTTGCAAAGCCCCAGCCCCACGTTGTAGAGAGCTACCGGGCCAACAAATCCTGGAATCAGTGCGTACAGGATGGACGCAGTTTGACTGATCGAGACCTTGTTCGCGGGGATCCACGTTTTCCCTCCCCACCAATAGGTCGGATCGGCGACGACCGGATAGGCCACATCGCGGGCAGTGTGTTCAACGACCTGCACGAGCTGAGTGCCATCAACTTCGTATCGAGTCGGAACTGCAGCGCCGTTCGCATCGACCGCCCATGGCACATTCGTTGTGAGCACCGTGATGCCATCTCGATCCGCAACCACCGCTGATCCGTCCTCGACCAACATCACCGAACCGCCGACAGGAACGTCGATTCCGTAGGCGAAGCGCTCGGGAGCTTTCGATGAAGCGATCGTGGTGAGCATCTGCACACCATCTGAAAATGGCACGACCGTGTTAGCCACACCGTTATCCGAGGGGTATGCGACAGCCCCCGATTCCAATGAGACGCCCGCTTCACCCCCTTCCGCCGCAGGAAGGCTGATGCCCACCACAGCATCCCCGACGGCGAGCTTCACTCCCTCGGACGCATCCCGCGGCACGGTAGCCGTGCTTCCCCCGACATCGAGCACCGCCACCGCATCATCTGTACGCGAAGACGCCGCCGCATCCTCAACCAAACCTGCCCTCACTCCGGCAAGAGCCCGCTCAACGTCTGCCACCGAAACCGTGTCAACATCCTCGGACGCATATGCCGGACCCACCCACGTACAGATCAGAGCCAGGGAGGCCACCACCGCCCCAGCCGAAACCTTTGTTCGATATCTCACTGTGTTTCTCCCTCACTCGACCCGCCGCGCGCACAAGCATCCCGCACTCCAGCAGAACCTGTCTGTCCACCATTCGGGGGACGGACCAGCGAAACCCGCGCCACATCGCGAAGAGCGACCGATATACGATTAGGCGGCAAACTCCGCTCTCACGTCGATGTGTTCGACTGGTGGCTTCCCGAGGTCTACGCCGGCCCCACCTTTCGCACGCAGATAGTTGTGCGTCCGGCGGCCGCCGACGAGATCGCAACGCACCAGGTCTGGGGGCGGTTAGCGACCGAGGGGCCCTGAGCTACTCCCCCCGATTTCCCTCGGCGTAATTGTCGGTGTGGTGTCATTCAGTCGCCCGCGGAGTCGAACACCCGCACTCCCTCGACCCAGGTGCCGCGCACCTCGGTCAGACCGATCTCCTCCGCCGGATGCTCGAACGGATCCCGGTCGAGCAGGGCGAGGTCGGCCCGCATCCCCACCGCGATCGTCCCGGTGTCGTCGAGGTGGTTCACCCGCGCCGATCCCGCCGTGTAGGCGACGAGGGCCGTGGCGAGGTCGATCGCCTGCTCCGGGAGGAACGGTTCGTAGTCGCCCTCCCACTCGGTCGGCGCGGAACGGCGGTTGACGGCCACGTGGATCGCCGCCATCGGGTTCGGCGTGCTGACCGACCAGTCGCTGCCCGCCGCGAGCGCGGCACCGGAACGCACCAGGTCGCCGAACGGGTACTGCCACGCGCTGCGCTGCGCTCCGAGGAACGGGATGGTGAGGTCGACCATCTGCGGCTCGAGCGTCGCCCACAGCATCTGCATGTTGGCGGTGACGTCGAGGGCCCGGAACCGTGGGATGTCGTCGGGGTGCACGACCTGGATGTGGGAGATGTGGTGTCGGTTGCCGCGCGGACCGTTCTGCACGAGGGCAGCCTCGACCGCATCGAGGCACTCGCGCACGGCGCGGTCGCCGATCGCGTGGAAGTGCAGCGTGAAGCCGAGGGCGTCGAGCCGGGTCGCGGCTTCTTTGAGCAGCTCCGGTTCGACGAAGGAGATCCCCGAATCCTCGCGCGGGTGCCCGTGGCCGTCGCAGTACGGTTCCAGCATCGCGGCCGTGAAGTTCTCGGCGACGCCGTCCTGCATGATCTTCACGCTGCGCGCCCGGAAGCGGCCGACCGTGCTCTCGTCCCGACGGCGCACGATGTCGTCGATCTGTTCCAGGCCCCGTGATCGATCCCACCACAGGGAGCCGACGACGCGACCGGTGAGCGCCCCGGATGCGGCGGCGGTCCGATAGGCCGGGAGCGGATCGCCCGCATCGCCGTACTCGGTGCCGACGATCGCGTCCTGCCAGGCCGTCACCCCGTAGGAGTGCAGGTGGCGCTGCCCCTGCAGGAGCGCCTCGACGAGTCGCTCGGGCGCCTCGGTCGGCAGGAGCCGGTTGACCAGGCCCATCGCGCCCTCGTGCAGCGTGCCGCTGGGGGCACCAGTCGCATCGCGCTCGATCCGCCCGTCCGCGGGGTCGGCCGTCTCGCGGGTGATGCCGGCGAGCGCGAGCGCACGGGAGTTGACCCAGGCACCGTGTCCGTCACGGTTCGGCAGGAACGCCGGGCGATCGGGCACGACGGAGTCGAGGTCCTCTGCCGTCGGTGTGCCTCCGGGGAACGCCGACATCTGCCATCCGCCCCCGAGGATCCACTCGTCGTCCGGGTGCGCGGCCGCATACCGGGCGATCCGGTCGAGGTACTCCTCGCGGGTGGCCAGAGCGGACAGATCGCAGCGGAGCATGTCCAACCCGCCCCACACCGGGTGCACGTGCGCGTCCTGGAAACCGGGCACCAGCAGTCCGCCGGCGAGGTCGATCACCTCGGTCTCCGGCCCGATCAGCGCCGCGACGTCGTGCCCCACCGCGCTGATGAACCCGTCCGTCACGGCGACCGCGTGCGCCGTGGTGCGCGCGGCATCGGCGAGGAACACCCGCCCTCCGCGCACGCCACCCGTGAAGACCAGATCTGCGTATCCCACGCTCAACCCCCTGCCATCGTGCGGGCGATCTCGGTCGCCGAGTCCCCCGCCCTCTTCAGAACCACGGCCACCAGCGCGAGCGCCAACAGCGTGAGCACGAGCATGATCGTCGACACCGCGGCGATCTCCGGACGCAAGCCGCTGCGCAGCGCGCTGAGCACGTAGACGGGCCACGGCGTCGTTCCCGACACCTGCACGAACGCCGACACGACCGTGTTGTCGAGGCTCAGCGTGAACGAGAGCAGGAACCCGGCGAGCACGGCCGGCATCGCGAGCGGCAGCGTGATCTTGAGGAACGTGCGCACGGGCGGCGCGTAGAGGTCGGCCGATGCCTCCTCCAGGCGGGCGTCGAGCCCGACCAGCCGCGCCCGCACGATGTACGACACGATGGCGATCGAGAACAGCGACTGCCCCACCACGAGTCTCATCGTGCCGTCGTTGAAGATGCCTATCCCGGCATCCTGCCCGAGGAACACCAGCCACGGCAGCAGCGCGACCGCGTCGACGATCTCAGGCGTGACCGACACGAGCAGCAGAAGCCCGAGGAACCACCACACCCACCTGCCGGGATTGCGTGCCATCGCGATGCCCGCCAGTGTGCCGAGCGCCGTGGCGAGCAGAGCCGCGAGCAGACCGGTGCGCACCGACACGAGCACGGCATCGCGGATCGCGGGCTTGTTCACGATCGCGAGGAACGAGTCGAAGCCGAAGTGGTCCCAGGACACCAGCAGGCGCCCGACGTTGAACGAGTACGCGATGATCACGAGAATCGGCAGGAACAGGAACAGGAACACCAGCGCCGCCCAGATCGGCAGCACGAAGCGTCCGGCTCCCCGGCGCACGCGCGGTGCCGTCATGGCGGTCTTCGTATCGGTCATGATCCCTCCCCCAGGACGAGTCGGTTGCGTTGTCTGAGCGGCAGGGTCAGGAGCCAGAGGAGTCCGGCCGCGACCGCGATCGAGAGCATGATGACGATGATCAGCAGCACGGCCATCGCCGAGCCCAATGCCCAGTTCTGCGCGGTCTGGAACTGGCTCGCCACCACCTGCCCGATCATGTTGCCCTTCGCTCCGCCCAGCACGGTGGCGGTGATGTAGTCGCCCATCAACGGGATGTACACCAGGAGCACGCCGGCGATGATGCCGGGTCGGGCCAGCGGCACCGTCACCCGGAGGAACGTCGTCACGCTGTTCGCACCCAGATCCTTGCTCGCCTCGCGCAGCGGTCCCGACACCCGGTCGAAGGCGACGAACAGCGGCAGGATCATCAGCGGCAGGTAGTTGTATACGACGCCGAGGAGCACGGCGCCGCGCGAGTACAGCAGGTCGAGCGGACCGGGGATGACCCCGATCCCCTGCAGCAGCTGCGAGAGCCAGCCCTCGGGCGCGAGGATCACCTGCCAGCCGATGGTACGCACCAGGAAGTTGGTCCAGAACGGCACCATCACCAGCGCGAGAAGCAACCCCCGCTTCGAGGGCGGTGCCTTCACCGCGATCCAGTAGGCGACCGGCCCGCCGATCACGAGGCACAGGGCCGTGCCCAGGATGCCGATCCACAGCGTGTTCAGGAACGTGCTGAAGAAGGTCGGCGAGAGCGCCTCGAGGTAGCGGTCGAACGAGAGGTGGTCGAGCGCATGCGTGGCGAAGATGCTCGGCTTGTATCCGAAGCTGAACACGATCACCATGAAGATCGGGGCGACGAAGAAGACGAGCAACCACACCCAGGCCGGGATGGCGAGACCGAACTTGAGCTTAGGCACCGGCAGCCGCCTTCATCGAGTTCCAGATCGAGACGACGCGGTCCTGTGCGTCCGTCAGCTTGCCCTCGTGCATCGTGGCCACCTGCTCCTCGTCGAAGAACACCATGTCGAGCCGTTCCAGCCCCGCGGCCTCCGCCTCCTCCCGGATCCCCGAGATGCCGGTGTCGTAGCCGATGTAGTCGACCTGTGCGAGCTGCACGTCGGGCTGCAGCACGAAGTCGATGAATGCGTGTGCCGCCTCGGGGTGCGGGGCACCGGCGGCGATCGCCCAGTTGTCCATCCACAGCTCGGTCGCGGGGCTCCCCAGCACCCACTGCCACCGATCGGGGTCGTCGGACTCGAAGATGCCGAGCCGCGCGTCGCCGTTGTAGGACTGCAGCAGCGCGTGCGAGGCCTGCGGGATCGACGAACCTCCCGGGTACGAGTCGAACGCCGAGATGTGCGGCGCGAGGTCCTTCACCAGGAACTTCTCGACGGCGTCGAGGTCGTCCGGGTCCGTGGTGGTCCAGTCGATACCGTTCGCCCAGAAGTAGATGCCGAGCAGCGGCGCCGGATCGTCGAGCACCGAGGTCGAACCGGAGGCCTCGTTCTGTGCGGCGTCGATGAAGTCGTTCCAGGTCGTGAGCTCTCGGGAGATCACCCTCTTGTCGTACACGAAACCGGTCGTCCCCCATGCCTTGCACACGGAGTACTCGTTGCCCGGATCCCACGAGCGCCCGCGGAACTCCGGCGCCACGTGCTTCATGTTCGGCAACAGGTCGAGGTTGAACTTCTGCAGGAGGCCGTTCTCGGCCATCGGTCCGACGAAGACGCCGGTCGGCACCACGATGTCGTAGCCCGAGGTGCCCCGCGCCGCGACGAGCTTGGCGATCAGCTCTTCGTTCGAGTTGAAGGCGTCGAGCACGATGCGCGGGCCGCTCTCGGCTGTGAACTGCTCGAGCACCTCCGGCGCGTCGTAGTCGCCCCAGCTGTAGATCGAGAGCTTGTCCTCGAGCGGTCCCCCCTTGGCGTGCACGGCCGCGGCGTTCTGGCCCGGTGCGCACGCGCTGAGCACGACCGCGCCGCCCGCCATGATGGCGGTGGCGAGAAAGCCGCGCCTGGTCAGCTCGGTGCGGATCACCCGCGCGGCGCTCCGGTGCGCGAGCACCCGCACCGGAGGCGTACCGGTCACCGGCCGCCGTCCTTGGGCAGGGTGATCACGTGCGTCGCCGTCGTGGGGATGCCGTCCGCGGCGAACAGCCGTGCATCCGCGGGATTCCAGACGCAACGGACCTCGTCGTCGACTCCGACCTCCGGCGCGGTGGGCGCCGGCATGCGCGAGAGGAACGTGGCATCCTCGCCGATGCGCACAGCGACCTGCAGTGTCTCGCCGAGATGCGAGACCCCGAGCACACGACCGCGGACCCCTGCACCCTCGCCCTGTTCCAGGCGGACGTACTCGGGCCGGATCGCAGCGACCGCCGGCTGACCGGCGGCGACCCGCTCGCCACCCCAGCGACCGGCGATCACGCCGATCGCCGTGTCGACGGCCTCACCGTCGGCACGCACCGTGCCATGCACGAAGTTCTGCTGCCCGATGAACGAGGCGACGTAGGCCGACGCGGGCTCCGCATAGATGGCCGCGGGCGCATCGAGCTGCTCGATCCGTCCCGCGCGCATCACCGCGATCCGATCGCTCATCGACAGCGCCTCGGCCTGATCGTGCGTGACGAACACGAAAGTCGTACCGAGGCGGGCCTGCAGAAGCTTGAGCTCGAGCTGCATCTCCTCGCGCAGCTGACGGTCCAGCGCCGCGAGCGGCTCATCCAGCAGGAGCACGCTCGGCCGGTTGATGAGCGCCCGCGACAGCGCGATCCGCTGCTGCTGGCCGCCGGAGAGCTGCGTCGGCTTGCGATCGGCGAACGCCCGCAGCTGCACCATGTCGAGCGCTTCACTCACCCGCTCCCGCTGCTCGGCTTTGGGAACGCGCCGTTGCTGCAGACCGTAGGCGACGTTCTCGGCGACCGTGAGGTGCGGGAACAGGGCGTAGGCCTGGAAGACGGTGTTGACCTCGCGCCGATAGGGCGGCAGGTTCAGGACACTGCGGCCGGAGATGAGGATGTCCCCGGCATCCGGATACTCGAAGCCCGCGATCATACGCAGCGTGGTCGTCTTCCCACAGCCCGACGGACCGAGGAGCGAGAGGAACTCGCCCGGTTGCACGTCGAGACTCAGGTCGTCGACCGCGATGGCGGTGCCGTACCGCTTGGTCACGCCATCGATGCGGACCGCACCGGTGACGGTGGGTGCGTCGAGTGTCGCCGTCGACGTTCGGGTGGTGTCGGGCATGGAGCCTCCCCATTGAGATTCGCTTGCCGCGAGTCTGGCACAGGAAAGTCGCCAGGTATAGCGAAATCGGAAGTCTCTTGATCAATTCGCAACGATATCCGTTGCGAATCGTCGAAGTCGCGACCGATTAGCGCTGATCAGATGAGGAAGCCGCGCAACAACGCCTCGGATCCGGCGAGGTGATCGCGCATCGCGGCCTCGGCCGCATCCGGGCGTCCGGCGAGGATCGCCGAGACGATGCCCTCGTGCTGCGCGCCCGAGTGCTGGATATTGCGCGGCATCAGCGGGAACGTGTCGAGCCAGGCGTTCACATCCGCCCTGTTCTCGGCGACCAGCGCGACGAGCGAGGGGATGCCCGCGGCCTCGGCGATCGCCAGGTGCAGCAAAGTGTCCAGGCGCCGGTATTCATCCGGCCCGGCCGGCAGAGCCGCCTCGTGCCGCGCCCAGAGGTCGGCGCGCGTCGCGGCGTCGAGCGATCGGCTCGCCGCGGCACGCACGGCACCGGTCTCGAGCACCAGGCGCAGCCCGAGCACATCGTCGATCTCCTCCGCGGTCACGGTGCCCGACACGGTCGGGTGCGGCAGCGGATCGGCGACGAACGTCCCTCCGTACCGGCCGCGCCGCGGGAGCAGGTAGCCGGTGTCCGCGAGTTCGCGGATCGCCTCGCGCACGGTGTCGCGACTGACCCCGAACGATGCCGCGAGCTCGCGCTCGGGCGGCAGGGATTCCCCCGGAGCGACGACGCCGAGACGGATCGTCTGCACGAGCCGGGCGACCGTGTCCTCCAGGGCGTTGCCGCGCCGCAACGGCCGGTAGACCGCTCTGCGCACCTCGACGAGGTCGCCGTCGTGGGGGTGCTCGCTCATGCCTTCACCCTGTCACAGCGAGGTGAGGGGCGCTCACAGCGGGGTGACGTAGGCGTTCGTGATCCCGCCGTCGACGACGAAGGCGCTCGCCGTGATGAACGACGAGTCGTCCGAGGCGAGGAAGGCGACCGCCGCTGCGAGCTCCGTCGGCTCGGCGAAGCGTCCCATCGGCACATGCACGAGGCGCCGCTGCGCCCGCTCCGGATCCTTCGCGAACAGCTCCTGCAGCAGCGGGGTGTTCACCGGTCCGGGGCACAGCGCGTTCACCCGCACTCCCTGGCGCGCGAACTGCACCCCCAGCTCGCGGGACATCGCCAGCACGCCGCCCTTCGACGCGGTGTAGCTGATCTGCGAGGTCGCCGAACCGAGCAGCGCGACGAAGGAGGCGGTGTTGATGATCGACCCGCGTCCCGCCGGCACCATGTGACGCAGCGCGGCGCGGCTGCACAGGTACACGCTCTTGAGGTTCACGTCCTGCACCCGATCCCACGCCGGGAGCTCGGTCGTCTCGATCGAATCGTCGTCCGCCGGCGAGATGCCCGCATTGTTGAAGGCGATGTCGATACGTCCGAACTCCTCGGCGACGCCGTCGAACAGCGCATTGACCAGGTCTTCGTCGGCGACGTCGACCCGGCGGAACACCCCACCCACCTCGGCAGCCGCCGTCTCGCCCGTGGCCGGATCGACGTCGGCGATCACGACGAACGCACCCTCCGCTGCGAAGCGCTGCGCGGTGGCGAACCCGATTCCGCTCGCGCCACCGGTGATGATGGCGACGCGGTCCTTCAGTCGCTGGGTCAGATCGATGCTCATGTGGGTTCTCCGTTCCGGATGGGGTGGGTTGCGCGACGATCAGGATTCATCGGTCGCGAAGAAGACGTTCTTGGTCTCGGTGAAGTGCTCCGCGGCGTCCGGCCCGAGCTCGCGCCCCAGCCCCGACGCCTTCATGCCGCCGAAGGGCGTGGAGTACCGCACCGAGGAGTGAGAGTTCACCGACAGCACGCCGCTGCGCACACCACGCGCGACACGCACCCCGCGCCCGAGGCTCTCGGTCCACACCGAGCCGGCGAGACCATAGGCCGTGTCGTTCGCCAGGCGGATCGCGTCGGCCTCGTCTTCGAAGGGCATCACCGCGAGGACGGGACCGAACACCTCCTGCTGGGCGATGCGGTCGGCAGGAGCCGCGAGCACGACGGCCGGCGCGAACCAGAAGCCGTCTCCCTCGGGCGCGCTCCCGCGGAACGCGATGTCGGCGCCGTCGAGGAACGAGGCGACGGTGTCGCGGTGCCCCGCCGAGATGAGCGGCCCCATGTCGGTGTCCTCACGCGCGGGGTCGCCCACGCGCCACGCGGTCACGGCCGGTTCGAGCAGCTCGAGGAAGCGGTCGTACACCGAGCGCTGCACCAGGAGCCGACTGCGTGCGCAGCAGTCCTGGCCGGCGTTGTCGAACACCGAGCCCGGGACTCCCGCCGCCGCCCGCTCGAGGTCGGCATCGGCGAAGACGATGTTCGCGCTCTTGCCGCCGAGCTCGAGCGTCACGGGCTTGAGCGCCCTGGCGCATCCGGCGGCGACCTCGATCCCGACCTCGGTCGAGCCCGTGAAGACCACCTTGCGCACATCCGGATGCTCGACCAGACGCTGGCCGACGACGGAGCCCGAGCCCGTGACGACCTGGAACAGCCCCTCGGGGAGCCCCGCCTCGAGCGCGAGCTCGCCCAGGCGGAGCGCGGTGAGCGGTGTGAGCTCGGCCGGCTTCAGCACCACGGCATTGCCCGCGGCGAGCGCCGGCGCGAACGCCCAGGACGCGATCGTCATGGGGAAGTTCCACGGCACGATGACGCCGATCACGCCGTAGGGGTCGTGGAAGGTGACGTCGAGGCCACCGGCCACCGGGATCTGACGCCCGGACAGCCGCTCCGGGTCGGCGGAGTAGTAGTTGAGCACCTGGGCCACGTGGCCGGCTTCCCACCGGGCGGAGCCGATCGGATGCCCGGAGTTGAGCACCTCGAGCTGCGCCAGTTCCTCGACCGCGCCCTCGACAGCACGGGCGAACGACCGGAGGGCATCGGCCCGCGCGACCGGGACGAGCGCCGCCCATCGGCGCTGAGCAGCGACGGCTCGGGCGATCGCGGCATCGGTCTCGGCGGCATCGGCACGGGCGACGTCGCGGATCGCTTTCCCGGTCGACGGGTTGATGACTGTGAACGCGCTCATCGGGCGCCCTCCTTCCGCCGCGCGGCGAGCGCACGAGCCTGTGAGACGAGATCGGCGAAGAGGCGCCGGTCGTCGGCGTTCTCCTCCGGATGCCATTGGATGCCGACGATGTGGCCGGCCGAGGTGTCGACGAACGCCTGCACGAGTCCGTCGTCGGAGTGCGCAGCCGCGATCAGCCCTTCCCCGAGGCGATCGATGCCCTGGTGGTGGTAGCTGTGCACGCGCACGCCGCCCGCACCGAGCACCTCGGCGAGCGTGGTGTCGCCCGAGACCTCGATGTCGTTCTCGGCGAAGATGCCGCCGCCGAGGCGGTACCGCTCGGTGCCGAGCGATTCGGGTAGATGCTGCTGGAGTGTGCCTCCCCGTGCCACGTTGACGAGCTGCAGCCCTCGGCAGATCGCGAGCACCGGGATGCGTCGTCGCTCGGCCGCACGGAACAGCGCCAGCTCCCACGCGTCGCGGTCCACGCGTGCGGGATCGGTGAGCGGATGCCGCTCCTCGCCGTAGAGCTCGGGGGCGACATCCGCACCTCCGGAGAGGATCAGGCCGTCCATGCCGGCGATGGCGGCCTCCGCCGACGCCGGGTCCTGTGGCGGCAGCAGCAGCGCGATGCCGCCGGCATCCGTCACCCCGGCCAGATACTGCTCGGGCAGGAACGCCGCCCGCACATCCCACACCCCCTGCTGCGCCCGCTCGAGATAGGTCGTGACACCGATCAGCGGGGCCAGGTCAGAGCCGCTCGAAACCACGGATGCGCTCCCAGTCGGTGACGGCGGCGTCGTAGGCCTCGACCTCGATGCGCGCCTGGTTCAGGTAGTGGTCCACGACGTCGTCGCCGAACGCCGCGTGGGCGATGGATGATTCGCTGAACAGCTGCGCCGCCTCCCGGAGGGTGGTGGGCAGGTGCTCGACGCCGGATTCGTAGGCGTTGCCTGTGAAGCACTCGGGCAACGGCAGCTCGTTCTCGATGCCGTGCAGGCCCCCGGCGATGATCGCCGAGATGCCGAGGTAGGGGTTCACGTCGCCGCCCGGCACCCGGTTCTCGACCCGGAGGCCGGAGCCGGAGCCGATCACGCGCAGCGCGCAGGTGCGATTGTCGATGCCCCAGGCGACGCCGGTCGGGGCGAAGCTGCCCTTCGCGAACCGCTTGTACGAGTTGATGTTGGGCGCGTAGAGCAGGGTGAATTCGCGCAGGGTCGCGAGGATGCCGGCGATCCAGTGCTCCATGATCGGGCTGAACCCATGCTCACCGTCCCCCGCCATGACCGGGGTGCCGTCGGCGGTACGTAGGGAGAGATGGATGTGGCAGCTGTTGCCCTCGCGCTCGTTGAACTTGGCCATGAAGGTGAGTGCCTGTCCGTGCTGCTCCGCGATCTCCTTCGCGCCGTTCTTGTAGAGCGCATGCTGGTCGGCGGTCTCGCGCACCTCGGCGTAGCGGAACGCGATCTCCTGCTGCCCCAGGTTGCACTCCCCCTTCACGCCCTCGCAGTACAGTCCCGCGCCGTCCATGCTGTTGCGGATGTCGCGCAGCAGGGGTTCGAGGCGCGTGGAGGCGAGCAGGTTGTAGTCGACGTTGTAATCGGTCGACGGTGTGAGCCCCTCGTACTTGCGGGCCCATGCTTCGCGATAGGTGTCGTCGAAGACGATGAACTCGAGCTCGGTGCCCGAGAACGCTGTCCAGCCCCGCTCGGCGAGACGGTCGCGCTGCCGATCGAGGATGGCTCTCGGCGAGGGCCCCACCGGTTCACCGTTCCCCCACACCAGGTCGGCGATCACGAGCGCGGTTCCATCGAGCCACGGGATGCGGCGGAGGGTCGCGACGTCGGGCCGCAGCACCATGTCGCCGTACCCGCGATCCCATCCCGACATCGCGTAGCCGTCGACCGTGTTCATGTCGACATCGACCGACAGCAGGTAGTCGCACGCTTCGGCGCCGTGATGCAGGATGTCCTCCTGGAACAGCCTCGCGGAGACCCGTTTGCCGACCAGCCGTCCCTGCGCATCGGCGAAGGCGACGATCACCGTGTCGATCTCGCCGGCGGCGATGCCGGCATCCAGCTGCTCGATGCTCAGGTTTCCCGACATCTTCTCGCTCCCGTCGTCGTGGTGAAGCGATCGGCCGACCGGCTTCGCCCTCAGAGTAGATCACCTCGGCGTCTAAAGGTAGACGAAACCACCATTGACTGCCACAATCATCCGCAAGGTGCACCCGGCGCCTGTGTGCATGCGAACGGAGAGCGGATGTCTGAGCAGAGCAGTGAGTCCCGCAAGGTCGCTGGGGCGACCTATACACGTGCCGGAAGCGAGTACTTCGAGAAACGGACGCTGAAGAGATCCGCCGGCGTCTGGGGACTGTGGGGGCTCGCGGTCGCAGCCGTCATCTCCGGCGACTTCTCCGGATGGAACTTCGGTATCGACTTCGCGGGCTTCGGCGGGATGCTGATCGCCTTCGTGATCCTCGTCCTCATGTACTACGGCATGATCTTCGCGATCGGCGAGATGGCCGCGATGATGCCGCACACCGGCGGCGCCTACTCGTTCGCCCGTTCCGCGATGGGCCCGTGGGGCGGCCTGGTGACCGGCGCCGCCGAGACCATCGAGTACGTGGCGACCACGGCGGTGATCGTCTACTTCTCGGCGTCGTATGCGAACGGCATCACGAGCGAGCTGCTGGGGCTGGAACTGCCGGGGTGGCTCTGGTACCTGATCCTCTACGTCGTCTTCATCACGCTGAACTCCGCGGGCGCGGCGATCTCCTTCCGCTTCGCGATCGTCGTGTCGATCATCTCGATCGGCATCATCCTGGTCTTCTCCCTGATGGCCATCTTCTCCGGCGCCTTCAGCTGGGACGCTCTCTGGAACATCGCGCCCGACCCGGGCCAGACCGAGTTCCTGCCACACGGAGTGCTGCCGATCCTGTTCGCTCTCCCGTTCGCGATGTGGTTCTTCCTCGGCATCGAAGAACTGCCCCTCGCCGCGGAGGAATCGCACAACCCCACCCGCGACATCCCCAAGGCCGGATTCTGGGCTCGCGGCACCCTCATCGTCACGGGACTGCTCGTGCTGTTCCTGAACACGGGCGTGATCGGGGCCGAGGCCACGGGCACCGCCGGCGAGCCCCTGCTCGACGGCTTCCGCGCGATCGTCGGCGACCAGCTCGCCGCGGTGCTCGCCCTCTTCGCCCTGATCGGACTGCTCGCGTCCCTGCAGGGCATCATGTTCGCCTACGGCCGCAACATGTACTCACTGTCCCGTGCGGGCTACTACCCGCGGTTCCTGTCCCTCACCGGCAAACGACAGACCCCCTGGGTGGCTCTCGTCGTGGGTGCGGCGATCGGCTTCGTCGCCCTCATCGTGCTCGATGTGCTCGCGGCCGTCGACGCCGAGGGCGCGGGTTCGGTCGCCGGTGCGATCGTGCTGAACATCGCGGTCTGGGGTGCCGTGCTCGCCTACGGCCTGCAGCTGGTGTCGTTCATGATCCTGCGGAAGAAGTATCCGAACGTCGACCGCCCGTACCGCAGCCCGTGGGGCATCCCCGGTGCGGCCGTCGCGCTGGTGATCGCCGCGCTCATCTTCGTCGGATTCCTGCTGAACCCGACGTTCGGACCGGCGATCATCGCGATCGCGATCGTCTACGTCGTGATCCTGCTCGGGTTCGGGCTCTTCTTCCGCCACCGTCTGGTGCTCTCCCCGGAGGAGGAGTACGCGATCTCGGGCGGCTCGCACGGCGATCCGCAGACCGAGGGCTATGACGCCATGGAGGGTGAGGTGTTCGACGACAGCGGCAGGTGAGTCCGCGCACAGCGCCTCGACGAGTCGGTCGGGGCGCTGTGTCGTGCCCGACCCCGGAGCGCTCTACTTGCGGTCGAAGTCGAAGGCCTTGAGCAGCTCGACGACGGCCTTGTCGCGCTCCTCGCCGCCCTCGTCGAACATGTGCGTGACGTGCGTACGCAGGTGGTTCTCCAGCAGCAGCCGGTTCAGCGACTCCAACGAGCGCTGGATCGCACGGGACTGCGTGATGATGTCCATGCAGTAGTCCTCGTTCTCGATCATCCGCGCGACGCCGCGCATCTGCCCCTCGAGGATGCTGGTGCGGTGCAGCGCACGCTTCTTGATGTCTTCGATCACCCCTTGAGGGTACTCGTCTCTCCGGGTGCGCGGCTGTCTGCGCACCGAGACACCGCACCGTCGCCGGTCGGGACCGTCGGGGCAGCACCGTGAAAGGATGACGTCATGCCGCGAACACCGATGACGCAGCTCTCGCCCGCCGACCAGGAACGCCTCCGCGCGCTCCGACGCATGAAGGCCGTCGCCCTCGGGGCTCTGGTGTTCATGGCCGTCGTGTTCGTGTTCGCCTTCGCGTTCCAACAGCGGTTCGACGGGCTCGCCTATGTGCGCGCTGCGGCCGAGGGCGGCATGGTGGGTGCCCTCGCAGACTGGTTCGCGGTGACGGCGCTCTTCCGCCGTCCGCTCGGGCTGCCCATCCCGCACACCGCGATCATCCCGAACCGCAAGGACGAGATCGGCCGCTCCCTCGGGGAGTTCGTGGAGACGAACTTCCTCGCAGCCGACGTGGTGCGCACCAAGTTGTCGAGCACGCGGATCGCGCTCCGCGCCGGTGAATGGCTGCGCGAGGCCCCGCACGCCGAGCGGGTGGGCACCGAGGGGGCGACGATCGCCACGGCCGTGCTCAATGCGCTGAGCGACGACGACGTACGCGACCTGATCACCGACCTCGCCCGCGAACACCTGGTCGATCCCGAATGGGGTCCGCCCGCCGGAGCGTGGCTGGAGAAGATCGTCGAGGCGGATGCCCATCATGGCGCTGTCGACCTCGCCGCCGACAGCATCGCCCGCTGGCTCGATGCGAATGCCGATTCGTTCACCGGCCTCGTCTCGCGACGGCTTCCCGGGTGGGTGCCGAAGCTCGCGCACCGGTTCGTCGACGACACCGTCTATCACGAGGCCGTGAAGTTCGTGCACGCCGTGCAGGCCGACCCGCGCCATCCGGCTCGTCTCGCCGTCGACGGCTACCTGGCGCGTCTGGCGGACAGCCTGCAGAACGATCCGGCCACGCGCGCGAAGCTCGAGAACGCCAAGGCCTCGCTGTTCGACAGCCCCCGTGTCGGCGCCCTGGCCGCCGAGGCCTGGAACACCGCGAAGAACGGCCTGCTCACGGCCCTCGCCGATCCGCAGAGCGGTCTGCGCCGCCGCGCCGTGCAGGCACTGCAGGAGGTCGGCGAGCGCCTCACGACCGATACCGCGCTGCAGAATCGGGTCGACACGTGGGTATCCGACGCCGCGGTCTTCCTCGTCGACCGTTACCGGCACGACATCGCCTCGATCATCACCGACACCGTCGAGCGCTGGGATCCGGCCGAGACCACCGAGAAGATCGAGCTCATGGTCGGCCGCGACCTGCAGTACATCCGCCTGAACGGCACGTTCGTCGGCGCCCTGGCCGGTCTCGCCATCTTCTCCATCGCCCACGCCCTGATCCCCGGAGTCTGACCATGTCCCCCTCCTCCCGACAGCTGAGTCACGACCCGCTCTGGCCGCGCGCCGGATCCTGGGCCGCCTTCGACACCGCCGCCGACGCCGTGCTGCTCGGCGTGCCCACCTGGCGCACCTCGCTCTCGCCGACGGGCGCGCACGCGACGCCCGCGGCCATCCGCAATGCGCTCCCCCGCTACGGGACGACTGTGATGGGGCCTCCCATGGTCGAGCTCGATGACGTGCTGCGCATCGCCGACGCCGGTGACGTCGCCGACCCGGACGGTTCCGCCGGCGAAGCGAGGGTCATCTCCCGCGTGCGCGATCTCGCCGCGGCCACGAGACTCGTGATCGCACTCGGCGGCGACAACTCGCTCACATATCCCGTGGCACTCGGCGCCGAGGCGACGGGACTGATCACCTTCGACGCGCACTTCGACCTGCGCGACGGCGTCTCCAACGGCACGCCCGTGCGGCGTCTGGTGGAGGACGTCCCCGGCTCATCCTCGCTGCACACCTCTCGGATCGACCCGACGAGGATCGTGCAGATCGGGATCGCCGACTTCGCGAACTCGGCCGCCTACGCCCGGCGCGCCGCCGACTGGGGCATCCGCGTCATCGCACTCGACGAGCTGCGCCGCCGCGGCATCGACGACGTGGTCTCGGAGGCGGTGGAGGTCGCCGGCACCGGAGCCGATCCGCGCGTCCACCTCGACATCGATGTGGACGTGTGCGACCGCTCCGTCGCGCCCGGGTGCCCCGCGAGCGTTCCCGGCGGCCTGCAGGCATGGGAGCTTCGGACCCTCACACGTGCCGTGGCTGCGGACGCCCGCGTCGTGAGTGCCGACCTCGCGGAGGTCGATGCGACCGCCGACGCCGACGATGCCCGCACCGTGCGGCTCGCGGCGCTGTGCGTCCTCGAACTGCTCGCCGGGCTCGCCTCCCGCGGCTGAGACCACCGTGCGCCCACCCCCGTGTCGGAGGCGGGCGCACGCGGATCAGACTCCGGCGATCAGCCTCTCGGCGAACCAGAACAGCCCGATCGCGGCGACCACAGCCGCGATCCAGAAGCCCGCCGACGGCAGCCGACGGCGCAGCAGCACGAACAGCGGGAACACCACCGCGATCACCAGGAGCTGCGCCAGCTCGATACCCACGTTGAAGACGAGGAGCGCCCCGAGCAGATCCCACGAGAACGGTTCGTCGATTCCCAACGCTCCGGCGAAGCCCACGCCGTGCATCAGCCCGAAGGCGAAGACCACGCCGATGCGCAGCAGATCCCCTCGGGTGAAGCCGTCGACCGTCGGCCCAGGGGACGGCGTCGCGAGGATCCGCTCACGCAGAGCGACAGCGGATCCTCCGGTCCCGGTGAGCGGCCGGCCTCGGAGAACCGGCACCTCCGCGAGACCGCTGCCCGAGCCTGCGTCGTCCACACCCCGTGCACGCCGGAACCGCCGCATCTCCCAGAGCGCGACGACGGCGATCGACAGGGCGATGGCCGGCTCCACGATCCACGCGGGAATGCTCACCACCCCGAGGGCGGCGAGGATGAAAGTCGCCGAGTGCGCGACCGTGAACGCCGTCGCCGCCAGCACGATGTCCCTGAGCCGGCGAGATCCGATGATCAGCGCCAGCAGGAACAGCAGGTGGTCGGGGCCGAGCAGCAGATGCTCCGCCCCCAGCACGAGGAACTCACCCATCCGAGAGCCCCAGTCGGTCGTGGTGACCATCGAGGGGTTCGTGTCGGTGTCGAGGCTGGCCACACCCGCCCCCGAACGCACGTCGTAGTCGACGATGGTCGTCGTCATGCCCCCGGGAGCCGTTCCGGGAAACAACTCGGTCGTGATCCGATACGGCACGGGCATCGCCTCTACCTGCGCCGTGCAGTCGGCTTCGATCACCAGGCGCGCATGCGGTACGCCGTCCCGGATGACGATCTCGTAGGGCGCCACCACGGCACTGGGGCAGGCATCCGTCGGCTCACCCTCCTGCGCGACGCTCACCGAGAAACGCGGCAGCACGTATCCCTCGACCGTATCGGCATGCTCGGCGAGCACCGCGGGCGTGAGCTTCTCCGGGTCTCGACCGCTCGCCTGCACATCCGCGTAGGCCTCCTGCTCGAAGGCCGTGTCGCCCATCTCTCGCGCCCCGTCGGTGGCGAGAAGCACGTACTCGATGTCGAGCACGGTGCGCACGACGCCGCGCTCGGGTTCGGACACATCGGCGAAGACCGTCGCCGCATAGCTGTGCGCCGCGGCCGGGGCCGCCGTCAGCATCACGCTGACGGCGACCCCGGTGAGGGCGACGACTCCGGCGACCAGGGTGCGGATCGCCAGTCGGGGGCGCTGACGCGCACCCGGATGCCGACGCCGGTTCCTCATTCCTGTCCCTCCGGGTGGCGCAGCATCCGTCGGCGGAGCAGAACGCCGCCTCCGGCGAGCAGCAGCAGTCCGGCGAAGGCGAGCATCGTCGGGGCCGGGCCACCGGTCGCCGCCAGTGGATCGGACTGTCCGCCGGCGGAACCGCCGCCCTGGTTCGCGCCGCCACCGGGGGTGCCACCGGGGGTGCCGCCGGGGTTGCCGCCGGGGTTGCCGCCGTCGGAGCCGGCTGTCGAGGTCACGGTGAACGTGACCTGGTTCTGCCGGGCGGCCGCGTCGGTCGCGATGTACTTCAGGGTGTAGGTGCCGGTCGCGGTCGGGGTGAACGTGTATCCGTCTCCGGCAGCCGCGGCGAGCGCCCGCAGGCCGGACGCCGGGTCGTCGACCGCCACGGGGGCACCCGACGGGTCGGTCACCTCGAGCATCGTGCTCACGCGTCCCGAGTTGTCGACGGCCTCGGCACGCGGGGCGGTGTAGGCGGTTCCGACCGTGGCCTCACCCGCAGGTTCCGGGGCGACGCGCACGAGCGGCGGCATGGTGTCGAGTGCGGTGAGCTCCCGCGTCGCCACCCGGTACACGTCCTTGTCGGAGAGCGGAGCGCTGTAGACCTCGACTCCGGCGATCCGTCCGTCCATGGTGGCGTCGTCGAGCGCGCCCGACGTGTTCGCGTCGCCGCCGATCACCATGTAGCGCGCGTCGGCCGCGCTGGGCTTGACGGAGAACGACACTCCTTCGGACTCGGCCTTTCGGACACCGTCGACGTACAGCCGTGCATCCTGGCCGTCATACCAGGCGGTCACGTGGTACCACTGGCCGTACTTCAGGCTGACCGCCGGACGAGGCGAGGCGTACCAGAACTGCAGCTCGTACGTCGTCGCGCTGGTGCCGACGGCCTCGAGACCGATGCCCCCGCTCTGCATGCCGCCGAAGACGTCGACGTATCCGCCGGCGATCGCGTCGAGACGGAAGGTCGCATCGAGGGTGAAACCATCCTGCAGCGCTGCATACTCCGCGTCCGTCCACTTCGGAGTGCGGATGCCGGTGGCAGCCCCCTCCGCGCCGATCACGACATCGGATCCCACGCCGGGATCGTTCTCGATCCGGGCATCGGCGCCTGCGGTGAGCGGACGCGCGGCCGGAGAGGAGTCGCTCGCCGTGCCGCCCGCGAAGCCGACATCCAGGAGATCAGCCGTGGGCAGGGCGGCGCGGAGGTCGTCGAAGGTCAGACTGCTGGGGTCGAAGGGCCCCTCACCGCCGCTGCCTTCGGTGCTGGTGAACCGCGTCGTCAGCGCGGCACCCTCCTTGCCCCAGGCGTTGATCGGGGTGACCCGCACCTCGTACTCCTTCCCGGGGAGCAGGTTCCACACCTCGTGGCTGCGGTCGGCAGGCATCGGCAGGTTGTAGAAGCCCGACCACTGCAGGAACGAGTTCACCTCCTCGCCTGTGGCGACGTCGACCGTGGAGTAACGGTACTTGTGCACGATGTCGCCGACGGAGTTCGGCGCGGGCACGGCCTGCGGGAACGAGGCCATCGCCTTCGTGCTCGCGATGTCGCCGACGGTCACGGCCGCACCCTCCGGCCAGATCGGGCCGGCGGACTGCGCGGCGCGGTGAGAGTTGTTGAACGGGAAACGCTCGTCATAGGACTTGGTCTCATCGACCGAGTCGGCCACGTCCCAGGTCCAGGTCTGGTCGATCCACTGATCGGCGAGCAGGTCGTAGTTCTTGATGGTGACGGTGGTGCCGGTGATCTCGACGATGGCCGTCTGGCGGTTGTTGCCCGCGTCATCCGGCGTGGTGTCGTTGCCGCGGCTGGTCGGGCTCGAGTTCACGACACCCGACTCGAACTCGTAGTACGCCAGCGGCGGCGCGTTCACGGTGGTGAATCCCTGAGTCGACCGCTCGCCGCTCCGGTTCTCCTGGCCCTGCCAGATCGAGGTCGGGATGTTCTGCGGCGTGTGGATGTGACCGCCCCAGACGACAGCCTGGGGGAAGTCGTCGAACACAGACTGAAAGCCGTCGCCGCAGCCGCTGGACAGGCCCGTGCCGTACCACTCGTTCGAGACGTAGTGCGTGCACTGGAGCGGGTGATGCACCAGCACCATGACGGGCTTGTTCGGGTCTTCGGCGGTGGCGGCGGCCAGCCTCTGCTGCAGCCAGGACTGGGCGTAGGCGTAGTTGCCACCGCTCGCTCCCGAGGGCTTGCCCGTGTCGGGGTCGATGGTGCCGCTGCCCGGCGACACCGTGATGACGTGGTAGCCGTTCACGGTGTAGTCGGCGTTCGGCTTCTGTCCGCCTGTGGCCTGAGTGAACAGGTCGTACGACGAGATGCCCGAGACATCGTGGTTTCCGAGCGACGCGATCGCCGGGATGCCGAGGCCGGCCTTCGAATCCATCGTCTGCTTGAGGCCGGCGAACTCACCCGGCGTCGCACTGTTGGTGAGGTCGCCGACGAACAGGGCGGTCTGCACGTTCTCCTGCGCCCAGAAGTCGTACGCCTCGGCGAGCTCGTCCCAGTTGACGTGGATGTCGCCGATCGCCGCGAAGCGCACGTCCGGTCCTCCGGCCTCGGCGGCCGGCGCAGCGCTCACGCTCGGCTTCGCCACCGTGTCCGCATCCGGAGCCCCGGTCACCGTGATCGTGCGGGTCTCCGTGCTCACGCCGCCTGCGGCATCGCTGATCGAGTAGCCGACGACGTAATCACCGGGGACGGTCGGGGTGAATCGATACCCGCCGGACTCCTCCGGCATGACCATCGTGACCACACCGGACGGGTCTTCCACCGTGACGACGAGCTCGCTCGCGGAGCCGTCGACATCGGCAGCCGAGGCCGAAGGAAGCAGCACAGCGCTCCCCACCCGACCGCTGGTCGGTGCCTCACCCTCGAGGCGGATGATGGTGCCGCCCGTCTCGGTGGCGGGCGACACGTCTTCGGGATCGGTCACGGCGAGGGTCGCGTTCGACGTGGTGACGACCGGTGCGGCCACGGACGCAGCAGCCGGGAGCACAGGCCCCGCGATACAGGCGGCGACGGCGACGAGCGATGCGGGGCGGAGGAGCCGCGCGAATCCGCGGCGAGAAAGGGACGGATCGGGGGCGGGCGGTTTACGACGAGACACGGAGCATCCTCTGTGAGACGAGAAGAAATCGGACTCCCCCAATCGACCGCCGCAAGATGACGCCGGGGTGAACACCGGCCGACGCAGACGTGTCATCGGCCGCCCGCGCGGCGATCCGGGCGACCCGGTGCGCACAGTGGGCGCGGTCGCGCGACCCGTTCAGTCCTCGCCGGGGAGCGCGGCCGCTCCGAAGGCCTGCGCTTCGAAGGAGATCGTGTGCGGAACGTAGCGATCCTCGGCGCATTCGACGGGTCGGCCGTTCGAGGCGAAAGTCTCGCGTCGCACCTGCAGGAGCGGACTGGATCTGCGCACTCCGAGCAGACGCGCATCCTCAGTCGCCGCAGCCACCGCTTCGATCCGATGGTTTCCCGACGAGACCACGATCCCGGCGTCTGCGAGCACCCGCGTCGTGGAGACCACGTCATCCGGAAGACCTGCGACGTGCGGAACCACCCAGGGCGCCCATGTCGAGCGCTCCACCATCACGGGGCGCTGGTCGAGTGTCCGCACACGGGTGAAGGTCAGGACGTCTGCGTCCGTGCGGATCCCGAGCAGTCGCGCTTCTCGCGCCGTGGCCTTCCGCGTCGTGCGGGCCACGATGCGTCCACCGGGGCTGCGCCCGCGGCCACGCACCCACTGGGTGAACGAGCGCATCCGGTCGAACCCCTGCGGCTGGCTGGGTTGCACGAACCACCCGGAGCCCCGGTGCGACTCGACCAGGCCCTGGCGCGCCAGGGTGGCGAGCACGGTGCGGATCGTCCGTCGAGAGACCCCGTGGAGGGCGGCCAGCTCCATCTCGCTGGGAAGCCCTGCACCCCCGGCGTAGGTGCCGTCGAGGATCTGCGCGCGAAGGAGCGCGAGCACCTCACTCATCGGCCGCATGCGATCGCATCACGGTGTTGTCGAGCGGAGCGCTCCCGGGTGGCGACGGCACAGCTCACTCTAACGCCCGCGTGCAGGTGCCAGGAGATGACTGAAGCCCCCGGGCATGTGCCTGGGGGCTTCAGTGTTCTGTGGGGAATTCGCGTATCTCTCCGATCCCTACTCCCGTCACGGAACGAAGATCGCTATTCCCACGCGTTTCCCACGCGTTCCTTCTGCTATTCCCATGCATACCCCTGAACGCCCTACTCTCCCTTGAGGAAGGGACAGCCTGAAGTCAGGGTTGGCTACGGCCGCCTTCGCGTCCGATTCAGACGTGTCACCGAGCCGCAGGGCGAACGCCACGCCACATTTCACTCTCTGACGTTCACATCGGCCCTGATCCACGCAGTCGGCGCCCATCACCACCGAGCAAGCCCGCAATGGATCCGGGCGTCGCGCTGCCCCGAGACCTTCGATGAGCTCTCGGTCGGCAAGTTACGCGCCGGTCGAGTTGGACCTATCGTCGCTTAACGTCAGTTGCGTATGCAGCGGCTACTGCGGAGGCGGTGCGATGGCGAAGAGGAACAGCGTAAGCAGAGACGGACCGACAGTCGCAAACAGAAGAACTGCGACCGAGACGAGGAATCCGGCAAGCGAGATTCCCGCTCCGCGCAAGGTGTCGTCCGCCTTGAGCGCCTTCCGCGACGCAAGAGCGAAGCCAATTGCCGCGCACGCCAGCACGGTACCCGCCAGCCACCATCCGCTCGTCAGCACAGCCGCCAGCGCGAGGATGCAGCTTGCGAAAGCGTTGCGGTCGTATCGGCCTTTTCGTTGAACTTCCACAGCGCCCCTTCTTCAGGTGTGTGCCCAGTGAGCATTCGTCAGCCTACTGGGCACACACGTCGGCTTAGTAGGTCGTCGTCCAGCCGCCGCTCGAGTTGACACGCAACGACAAGTAGAGGTCCTCGGTAACGCTGCCCGTGCTCCAGTAGCCGTGGAGGGTTGCGACCGCCGGCTGCGACGAGGTCGAGTTCGCCCGAATCAGCTTGAGCGTCTTATTGGAAACGGATCCAATGGTGGTGTTAATCACGCCGTCGCGGGGGTTCGAGATTGAGCCGCCACTCGCGGTCTGCTGATAGTTCGCGTAGAAGCTAAGCGACGCATAGGCGGCGGTGTGGCTGACCTTGCAGTTCGTCGAGGACGCCCATCCCGCACCTGAATGGACGGTGCATCCAGAGATTGCGCGTGTCGATGCACCCGTCGTCGGTGCCGGTCGGGGGATCTCGAGCGCGGTCACGCCGACCGACCCATCGGCGTACGTGAGAATTGTCTCTTCGAAACCATCTTGGATTTGTGTCGTCGAAGACACGGGTTCCTCCCCCGACTTCAGTGCGTCGATGAGGTCGCCCGACTCCATTGACGCGATGAGAGCGTCCTGGGTGTCGACGTCCACGCCGTACTCCGTGAAGAAGCTTCGCACCTCCACTCTCTCCGCGGGCCTTCCACTCCCCTCTGTTCCCACGCCTTCCTCTGGTTACGCTCACACGCACTTCCGACTCCGACACTCTCCACTTATGCAGTGGCGCAGCCGGTCGCAGTGATAAAAGCGCTGGGCCGAGGCCCCCACGTGCCGCATCGCGGAGACGAGCGCGCTTGCCATCCGAACGATGGCGTGGGTCCGCTCTCGCTCAGAGGGCGGGAACCACGCTGATCTGGAGGTCGTAATGACTCTGACACTCATCGCACTGCGGGGCTACGCTGCACGGTACGACTTGCTGACGTCGGGCCATACGGACCTGCCTTGCTGTTTTACGCCGCGTGGCAGCGTGCGGGTTTGGCGTAGGTCTCCAGCGTCGAACTGGGCTAGACGCCGACCAACTCCCCCTGATGTGTAGTCGTGAACCGGGCCAGCGTCGCCCGCAGCACCGCCACGCCTACTCCGCGGAGTCTTCCATGATGTGGAGCAAAGCGACGGCGATCTTGCCTGCGTCAAAGAGCGCCCGGACCCGATGCTCACACGACGTCTGTACTAGCCGCGGCCGGTAGACCATCTGCGCAGCGCCCTGGAGGACACTCTCGCGCCCGCTCTCCCCTCTTGACCACCTTGAGAGCTCCGGGGAGGCGATGCAGGGGCGGAGTCGACGCCCCACGGCTAGTCCCGAGCGAGCGGAGCCTCAGGCTTGCGAAAGCAACCTGAGCCGGAGCCGATTCTCGCTGAAGACGAGGAAAGCCACCGGATATCCGGTGGCTTTCCTTCTGACCTGGCATTCTGAGATACGAGAACAAAATCCTCGAGATACGCGAATACCCCTCGGTGGACCTAAGGGGATTCGAACCCCTGACCTCCTCGATGCGAACGAGGCGCGCTACCAACTGCGCCATAGGCCCTTGAACGACATCTACGCTATCACGACGGAGAAGCTGTTCGCGCCGCGAGCGGTCATCCGGCGGCGCGGCGCGAGAGCAGCTCGCGCACGTGCGCCTCGATCTCGGCGTCGTCGACGAAGCCCATCCGTGCGTACGGCGACGAGGCCGCGGGCAGCGCCACCGGCGCCTCGGGGGCCATCTGCTCCGCACGCTCGCGCAGGGCGGCGACGCGCGCGGCCTTGCGACGCTGTTCCTGTGCCTCCATCTGGGCCTGCGCAGCCTGCGCACGAGACCCGGGCACCGACACGAGCGGCTCCGGCAGCGGACGCGGTGTCCACGTCGCCCGCCCCTGGTCGTGCAGCTCGGGGGCGACGCGCGGGGCGGCCGGCGTGGCCACCACGTGCGTGGCGCGTGCGACTCGACCGGCGACAGCGGCCATGCGCTGCAGGGCGATGCCGGCGACGACGACGGCGGCGCCACCGATCCACAGCAGCGCCGAGCTCCCGGCAGCCAGGAGCTGCCACACACCGAGGCCGGCGATGACGAGTCCGACGAGGAGGGTGCTGGTCGCGGCGACACGGACACGTCGACGTGCCCGTGCCCGTCGGATCACGGGATCGGCCCTGGTCGCCGCGAGTTGCTCACGAAGGGACTCGAGTTCGGCAGCCTCACGTTCGGACTGCACCCGCTTGGCCAGCTTCTGCTGGGCCAGCGCGGTGCGCGCGTTCAACTCGAAGCGCACTTCACCGGGAGTCTCGCTCGTCTCGGCAAGCACACGCAGGGCCTGGTTCAGCCGCACCGCGTTGCGTTCAGCGGCGTTGTATTGGAATCGCCCCCGCCAGGATGGCAGCAGATAGAGCATCCAGAGCAGCACGGCGACGAGCACGATCACTCCCCCGCTCAGCACCGGCCCGTCCATACCGACAACGCTAAGGGCTGGAAGCTGGCTGGGCCGTACAGTAAGGCGCGTGTCGCGGCGTGTCCGTCCGGATCAGGACCAGATGACCCTTTTCACTGCGAGATGCGGTCGGAGGGGGGCACCGTTGCGGCGTCAGGCGGCACCTGACCGCTGAGCCAGCGTGCGAGCACCCCTTGCGGCACATCTTCCTTCGTCAGGGCGAACGCATAGTGGTCGCGCCAGTCGCCGTCGATATGGATGTAACGACGACGCAGCCCCTCGTACCGGAACCCCAGCTTCTGCACGATGCGCAGACTCGCCGCGTTCTCCGGCCGGATGCAGATCTCCATGCGGTGCAGTCCGTACTCCGTGAAGCACGCGTCCGTGGCCATCGCCACCGCAGTCGGAGTGATCCCCCGGCCGGCGAACCGCTCGCTCACCCAGTACCCGATCGTGGCCGAGCACAGCGAGCCGCGGGACACTCCCCACACGTTGAGCTGTCCCGCGACCTCGCCGTCGTACTCCATGACGAACGGATAGCCCGAGCCGTCACGATACTGCTGGAGCAGGCGTCGGATGCTGAGCCTCATGTCGAACGACACCGAGCCGTAGGGGACGGTCGCCTCCCACGGCTGGAGCCACGACCTGTTGGCGAGCAGTTCATGCTGCAGCGGTCGCGCATCCTTCGCACGGACGAGCCGCAGTTCTATGGGTCCGTGTCGCATTCCCGTCGCCAGATCCATGCCGCACCGACGCCCGCAGAGTCGCCTAGAGGCGTTCCGCGAACTCCTTGAGCCAGGGACGCAGCTCGGGCCCGAGGTCATCGCGGTCCGCGGCGAGCTGCACGATCGCCTTGATGTAGTCGACGCGGTCGCCGGTGTCGTAACGGCGTCCGCCGAAGATGACGCCGACCACGCCGGGGCCGTCGGGATCGGTCGCGAGCACCTGCAGCGCGTCGGTGAGCTGGATCTCTCCGCCCTTGCCCGGCTCGGTGTGCTCGAGGATGTCGAAAACCGACGCCGGGAGCACGTAGCGGCCGATGATGGCCAGGTTGGACGGAGCGTCTTCCTGCGCGGGCTTCTCGACGAGACCGGTCACCCGGACGGCGTCGGACCCCTCGAGCGGCTCGACGGCGGCCGCACCGTACATGTGGATGTTCGCGGGGTCGACCTCCATGAGCGCGATCACGGCCGCGCCCGAACGCTCGTGCTCGGCGATCATGTCGGTGAGGAGCGGGTCGCGCTCGTCGATGAGGTCGTCTCCGAGGAGCACGGCGAAAGAGCTGTCGCCGACGTGGGTGCGCGCACGCAGGACCGCGTGACCGAGCCCCTTCGGCTCGCCCTGGCGGACGAAGTGGATGTCAGCGAGATCGCTCGACTTCATCACGCGCTCGAGACGACCGGTATCGCCCTTCTCCATGAGCTTCACCTCGAGCTCCGGCACGGAGTCGAAGTGGTTGGAGATGGCGTTCTTGTTACGGCCGATGATGACGAGGATGTCGTCGATACCGGCGTTCGCCGCCTCTTCGACGACGTATTGGATCGCCGGCTTGTCGACGACGGGCAGCATCTCTTTGGGCATCGCCTTCGTCGCAGGGAGGAATCGCGTCCCCAGGCCTGCGGCGGGAATGACGGCTTTGATCTTGTGGTCAGCCATCTTGCCAGCCTAGTGGTGAGCGCCGACGTAGACTCGGAGCCATGTCGAACGACGTCGAACATGCGAAGCGTGCACTCCGCGCCGAACTCCGCGAACGACGCCAGCTCCTCTCCGACACGCAGCGCGACGCCGCGGCCACGGCCATCGGCGAACGCCTCGACGCCCTGATCGACGAGCTCGGCGCCCGCTCCATCTCGTGCTTCCTGTCCACCACCACCGAGCCGGGCACCCGTGAATTCGTGACCAGGGCCGTGCGGCGCGGCATCCGCGTGCTCCTCCCCGTCACTCGCGCCGATGGGCTGCTGGACTGGGCCGTGGCGACCGACGACGACGAGGTCAGCGAGGGGCTGTTCGGTCTGCCCGAGCCCACGGGCGAGGTGCTGGGCCCGATCGCCGTCAACGACGTCGACCTCATGATCGTCCCCGCTGCCGCTGTCGATCGCACCGGGATGCGCATGGGCTGGGGACGCGGCTACTTCGACAAGACCATCGGCTCGATGGAGAAGTGCCCGCCCGTCTATGCCGTGATCTATGATTCCGAGGTACTCGACGAACTTCCGCGCGAGGTGCACGACCAGCCCGTGGATGGCGTCGTGACCCCGTCGCAGACCCTCACCCTGTCGCCGCGGCGACGCTGATCGCAAGGACCCCCATGCCCACCTACGCCTATGCCTGCACCTCGTGCGGACACAAGTTCGACGCCGTGCAGAGCTTCGCCGACGACGCTCTCACCGTGTGCCCCGAATGCGGTGGCGCGTTGCGCAAGCAGTACGGCTCGATCGGCGTGACCTTCAACGGCTCCGGCTTCTATCGCACGGACTCGCGCGCCAAATCCGGTGGATCGAAGGATGGTTCGGCATCATCGAAGACGGAATCGACGACGAGCACCAAACCGGCGGCTGCGTCGACTCCGGCCTCTTCCTGAGGCCCCGATCTGTTGGGGGATCCCATGCTCAAAGGTTTCAAGGACTTCCTGCTCCGCGGCAACGTCATCGACCTGGCCGTCGCTGTCGTCATCGGTACGGCTTTCACCGCGATCGTCACGGCCGTCGTGAACAGCATCATCAACCCGCTCATCGCGCTCTTCCTGAAGGCGGATGCCGCCGGTCAGTTCGGCATCCCCGTGACGAACATCTACGGCGAGACCGTCACGTTCCCCATCGGCGAGCTGATCTCGGCGATCATCAGCTTCCTCGCCGTCGCCGCCGTCGTCTACTTCGTCTTCGTGCTGCCGATGAACACGTTCAAGGCCCGCGTCGAGGCCCGCAAGGGCACTCCGGCCGAGGAGCCCGAGGAGGAGCCGGCCGCCTCGACCGAGTCCGAGCTGCTCGTCGAGATCCGCGACCTGCTCAAGGCACAGCGCGGAGCCTGACCGCCTCCGCTCGCACCCGAGACGCACGGTCCTCTTCGGAGGGCCGTGCGTCTCTGGTTACGCGGCCCCGAGAACCGACACGGTGTTCAACGACAGCAGCGCCCCGTCATCCGGCGACTCCGTTCTTCCGACGCTTCAGTAGTGCGGCGGCACGTCCTGGATCAGTTGGTCGTCGTTCGGCCCCTTGCCGCCCTTCGGCCGTGACCGCGGAGGCATCGCGGCCGGGCCGGACTCCGGCTCGGGGTCGCTCCCCGGCACCGGGGTCAGGCGGGCACGCCGTGAACCGGTGACCCGCACCACGCGCTGGCGCGGCGTCGGGGTGTCGGACTCGTCAGTCATCGCGGGTGTCGGCGATGTCGATCGGCTGCGTGTCATTGTCCGCACGCGGCGTCGACTCCGAGATGCCGAGAACCGCGGCGATCCGCGTCGCGGCGGTCACGGGGTCGCTGTAGAGATCGAAGGCGTGCACACGCACATAGTGCCAGCCCAGACGACGCAGCACGTGCGGTCGCAGCCGCAGTGTCTCCCGCAGAGACTCGCCCCGCGTCTCCGGATCGGACTCGATCACGACCGCCTTGCCACCGTGCTGGGCCACCAGCGGCAGCAATCCGCGATAGTCGACGTCCACCGAGGCGCCCAGACGCCGCAGCTCCCGCGCGAGGGCGAGGGTGAGAGGATCGGCGAGGTCTTCCAGGCGCGCGTCTCGGCTGCGGGCGGCCAGTCCGCCGAGGATCGACATCAGCGTCGCCGCTCCATGCTCCAGGCGTCCGTCGTCGAAGGAGGAGGGACGGATCGAGGAGACGAGCACCATCGAGCGGCGCGCGCGCGTCATCCCGACAGTGAGGAGTCGCTCTCCGTCGGGAGTGGAGAGATCGCCGAAGTCGCTCAGCACCCGACCGTGCTTGGTGAGTCCGAAGCCGAGCGAGAAGATGACGCGGTCACGGCTCTCGGCGACCGACTCCTCGAGCGTCAGCACCGCGAACGGCTCGACCGTGTCGCGTCCGACGAAGTCCGCGACGTCGGAGCGCCCGGCGAACGCCGAGGTGACGGCGGCGCGTACGCGCTCGGCATGGCGCGCGCTCGCGGTCACGACCATGAGCGATTCGGCAGGACGATGCACGGCGTGCTCGACCACCAGCGTCACGACCCTCGCTACTTCGGCGTCCGGACTCTCGACGGCGCCGGAGATCGGATCCGGTGTTCCCGTGCCGCCCTCCACGTAGTCGACCGTGAGGCTTCCGCGACCGAGATACGAGCCCGCCCAGGGAAGCGACACGATCTCGCCGCCGTAGAAGGCATCGTTGATGAGCTCCGCGAGGTCTTCGCCGCCCGCACGGTAGCTGCGGGTGAGCGTCATCACCGGCAGGAGCTCGGAGAGCCGCTCGAAGGCCGAGACGTCGTCGAACGGCACCTCGGCCTCCCACGACTCCTCCGGGTCCACCGCGATGCGGAACGGCGTGGGACGCTGCGTCACCGGGTCGCCGAACGCGACGATCTGGCGCGCGCGCCGGATCGCCGGGGCGGCCTCTGCGAGGTTGATCGCTGCGGCATCGACCAGGATCACCGTGTCGAACTCCACCGAGTCCGGAATCTCCGGCACGAGGTACGGCGACGAGATCCAGACCGGGGCGAGCACGTCGACGAGGGTGGGCGCGGCACTGACGACCTGCGCGGTCGTGGTCGCCGACTGCGTCAGCGCACGGCGCAGGTGCTGCGACTGCTGCGGCTCGTCGACGATCGCGATCCGCCACTGGTTGGCCAGCTGCCAGGCGAGCAGCGGTCCGGCCATGGCGGCGTGCGCCTCATCGACCAGCCGGAAGTCGCGTTCGAGCCGATCGACGACTGCGGTGTTCGCGCCGAGGAGGGCGCGGTTGTCCTGCAACGCGCGCTCGAGGAGGGACTGCCACCACGCGAACTCGAGTTCTTCCCCCACCTGGGATTCGGAGACATGGCGCACGGAGAGCTCGGCGAGCAGCGGCTCCAGCCCGAGCAGAGCGAGTCGGTCGCGCAGCTGGGCGCGTTCGACGAGGTTCTCGAAGACATCGGACTTGGCGGCCAGTCCCGCGAGCGTGCGCACGAGTCGCGCCACCGGGAGCGACGCCAACGGCTCGCGTCGTCCGAGTGCGGCGTCGAGCTCGGCGAGCTCGGCCTCCACCCGCTGCCAGGCCACGTACACGTCGGCGAGACCGAGGGGGATCTCGGGCGCGACGCCCGCCTCGACGCACCGCTGCCACTGCGTGCGCTGCGCCTGGATGCGCAGCAGCGCCTCGTGCATCTCCGTGACGTGCACGCCCGGACGGACGTACTCCTTCGCGAGACGCCGCAGCCGACGTCTGTTCGCCCCGGACAGCCCCGGCGCGTCGCGGCGCGAACCGTGGGCCTGGATGAGCTCGCCCAGCGGCCGCTCGAACACCGTCGGGCTGAATCGGTCCAGCGAGTCGCGGATCCCCTGCAGCAGACGCAGGTACTCACCCAGTTCGTCGATGGTCGAGAACGGCCGCATGTGGGTCTGGGCGATCAGCTCGTAGCCGCGCTCGAGAAGGGCGGGAACGCTGTTCGCGTGCAGTCGACCGGCGAGCTCGTGGGCGGCACGAGCGGCCTCGGTGCTGGAGAAGGTGACGCCGTACCACGGCGAGTCGTTCGGTCCGAAGCGGAACTCGCCGAGACGGGCCGCCTGGGCGAGCGCCTCGGCGGCCTCGGTGCGATCGGCGGCGAGTCGACGCAGGGCATCGGGGCCGAGTCGGGCAGTGGTCGACGGCGGCACGGGCAGCGACGCCAGCCGTGTCAGCTGACGGGTGGCGTCGAGCACCGAGGCGTCCAGTCCGGCGACGGGTGCGCTGAGCGCCTGACGGTAGTCGCGCAGGACGGTCCGCAGACGCACGAGTGCATCGTCGACCTCGCTGACCTTGGGCGCCGTGGCCTTCTCATTGCGTCCGATGGCCCTGACCAGATCGCGCCGCACGCTCGCCGGCGAGATCGCCAGGCTGTCGAGGCCGATCCCGGCGAGTCGGTGACGCACCCCGTCCAAGGTGGAGCGCCGCGCGGAGACGACGAGCACGCGCTTGCCGCCGCGCACCAGTTCACCCAGCGCGTTGATCACGGTCTGGGTCCCCCCGGTTCCGGGAAGGGTCGCGACGGTGAGGGAATGCCCTGCCGCGATACGGGCCAGCACTGCTTCCTGCTCCGCGTCCGCATCCAGGAGGAGGTTGTCCGAGGCCGGTGCGCGATCATCCGGGCCGATGTGATGCGGGATAGCTCGCGGAGCGGTGACGCGCTCGCGGTCTCCCACGTGACCGGCCAGGGCGTTCAGCACCGGATGATCGAGGCTGCCCCCGTCGCGGGACATCAGTCCTGACACATCGGCGAACGTCGAGACCACCAGACGCGGTTCGACCGAGAACGTGTCGATCGAACGCGTCATCGCGCGCAGACTGTCGATCACGGGTTGCGGCTTGAAGATGCCGCCGTCGTAGGCCAACGCGGCGAGCGCGGTGGCATCGATCGTGAGGCCGAAGTGGTCGCGAGCGATCCGCACGAGTTCGGGATTCACCTCGAAGGTGCCCTGCAGCTTCAACTCGAAATCGGAGTGGTGGCGGCGGATCGCCAACGGACGCAGCAGTACGGGGGCCGCGAAACCCGCTCCCCCGATGCGCCACCGGGCGACTCCGACGGCGAGGTGCACGGCTTCGATCCCGCGGACGGTACGGAGCTCGGTGTTCTTCGCGGTGATGCGCTCCGCGGCGAGTCGAGCGGTCCGCAGCCCGACCTCGTCGCGGAAGAGATTCGAGAGGAGAGTCGACTTGCCGGTGATGAACTGCGGCAAGCTCCCCGGGTGCGCCTTGGAGATGTCGATGCCCGACTCCGGGCTGTCACGGAAGCTCACGAGCGGCGAAGGGCCACCGAGATCGGCTGCCTCGGCCCTCAGACGCGTCCGCTCGGCCTCTGCGGCGTGTGCGATGTCGAGGCCTGTCGTGGTTCCGTGCAGATCGCTGATCGACACAGCAGCATCCACCGCTGTGTCGTCCGCAGACTTGTCTTCACGTCGCCACACACTGACACCCTAGGCGTGCGACCTGCGGAGACGGGGTATCCCAGGCGGGTTTCCGCCGAATTTCCGGCGATTCTGCGCTACGTAGGGGGTGGCGCACTTCTCCTGCCCGATGTGAACCCGGGTCGCGTTCTCCACTCGGAACGTCAAGCATGCGGTTCCGCGTCGAGCCGAGCGGACAGGATGGGGGCATGACGTTCCGCTACGACTTCGCCCCGACGCCGTTCGGGGATGCTCTCGCGGTGTTCTCCGACGAGGGCATCGTGCGATTCGACCTCTCCGAGTCCGAAGACCCGCGCGTGCCCTGGCTGCTCGAAGGCGTGTCCCATCAGTTGAGAGCAGTGCCAGAGCCCGACCCCGGAGCCGCCGACGAACTCGCTCATCTCCTGTCCGACTACTTCGACGGCGAGCCGGTGCGTTTCGACAGGCACATCCGCCTCGACTGGCGGCTCGTCGACGGGTTCGCCCTCGCCGCGCTGCAGACCATCTGCAGCATCGAGTGGGGCCAGACCATGAGCTACGGGGAGGTGGCGATCCTCGCGGGTCACCCCGGGGCTGCGCGCGCCGTCGGCACCGCGTGCCGCATCACCCCCTTCTCGATCATCGTGCCGGTGCATCGGGTGGTGCGCTCCGACGGCAGCGCAGGGCAGTACGGAGCGCACCCCGAGCGCAAGCGGTTCCTGCTCGACCTCGAGGCGCACTGAGGTCGGCAGGCCACGTCGTGGACCCGGCGAGTAGGCCGCCGGGTCCACACGCTTCCCCTGGGAGCCGATGGATCCGACGCCGTCCGCGACGACGACGGTGACGATGACACGGGTGATATCGTCGACGCTACGAAACGGGGAACAGCGTCACCCCGGAAGTAGGTAGTCGTGTCCTCACCCGTCACCCGCGAATCCGAGGCGGATCTCGTCGCGAACGCCGTGCGCGAGCTCGCCAGGCGGACGCGCTTCCCCGTCGCGTTCGGCGGTCTCATCGAAGAAGGCGTCGTGAGCGTCACGAGCATCGTCGGTGCGCGCACGCGGTCGCTGGACGGGCTCCGGGTGCGACCCGAGCGCGGGCTCGGCGGGCGGGCCATGATGGAGCTCCGCCCCCGGATGACGAGCGACTACGGGTCGTCACAGCAGATCACGCACGACTACGACGTGTTCGTCCTCGGCGAGGGCCTGCGCACCCTCCTCGCGCTGCCGATCGTGGTCCACGGCCGTTCCCGCGGAGTGCTGTACGCCGGCGGATGGGATGAGGAGCGGGTAGGCGGTGTGACCACGGCACCCGCCATGCAGGTCGCGCAGGCCGTCGCCGATGAGCTGCGCATCCGCGACGAGGTGCAGCGCCGTCTGCAGGAGACCACGCGCGGCGACGAGGTCGTGGCGCCGGCACAGCGCGAGGAGCTGAGGCAGAGCTTCGCAGAGCTGCGGAGCATCGCCGCCTCCGTGGAAGACGCGGATGTCCGCGACCGGATCGCGCAGGTCGAACGACGACTCATGACCCTCGCCGGTGACGTCGCATCACCCGCGACGAGCCCCATCCCCACCGTCCACCTGTCTCCGCGAGAGACCGATGTGCTCGCATGCGCGGCTCTCGGTTCGACGAATGCCGAGATCGCCGCGCATCTCGGTCTGCGCGAGGGGACCGTCAAGGCCTACCTCGGCACGGCGATGTCGAAACTCGACGCCTCGACTCGCCATGCCGCCGTGGCGAGGGCTCGCCGCGCCGGACTTCTCCCCTGACCACACAGAATTGATTTATTGCGTATAGCGCGTCACATTACCGCGGCTCGCTATTCGCAACTTGTCGCATTTCCTCGGAGCGAGTAAGGTCGCGATCATGGCGAGAAGAATTGTGCATCAGCTGGTCGACGACATCGATGGCAGCGTCCTGGAAGTGGGCGAAGGCGAGACGGTGCATTTCTCGCTCAACGGCACGGCATACGAGATCGATCTGAATGCCGCGCATGCGGAAGAATTGCGTTCGGCGTTGGCGCCTTATGTGACAGCAGGCCGAAAGGCCGGCTCGTCGAATTCTCCGCGCGCGACATCGACTCGCAAGCGACCTGCACGAAACCCTGAGGTCGCGGCCATCCGCGCGTGGGCGAACGAGAACGGACACAAGCTCTCCGAGCGTGGCCGCATTCCCGCGCAGATCGTCGACGCGTACAACGCGGCGCACTGATCGCAGACCGAGATCGTCGAGTTCCCCTGCTGAAACAGGGGAACTTTACGCCCCTTCCTGCACCCAGGCTTCGTCGCGGAGCGTGATCTCCTCCGTCATGTCCGTGAGGAATCGGATCACGGTTTCCCTTTCAGCGGGACTCAGGCGGGCGGCAGAATAGAAGCGCTTCGCCTGCTGACGACCGACCGTCTCCATGGCTGCATGTCGCGTCTCCGCGGTGATGGTGATCTCCAGTGCCCTGCGGTCGGTGGGGTGAGGGGCACGCGTGATGTGGCCTCCCTGCTCCAGACGATCGAGGAGCTTCGTGGTCGCCGCAGTCGAGACACCGAGGTGGTGCGCGATTCCCCCCGGCGTCGCCACCAGGTTCCGGTTCGCGCACACGATCAGATAGTGCAACGCACGCATGTCCGTCTCATTCAGACGCATGTATCGACGTGACGCCTGGGACAGCGCCTGCTCGGCTTCGCGCAGTCCGGCGAGCGACTCCATCACCCGGGCGATCTGCTTCAACTCCTCCGGCGGAACACCGCTGCGATCGATCAGGACGCTGCGGGGATCACTTGCCTCGACGTCGTAGATCGCCGAATGGACGAGCCCGTCCGGCGTATCCGCGGACGTTCGCGATCCGCCGTCGCCGACGGGGAGCGAATCCTGCGCGCCCGCGTGCGGGCTGGTGCCGGGCTCCGTGGTCATGCGATCATGTTACACACCAACAGTTTCATGCTAAGTTGACTACTCACCAAGTTAGCTAAATATGAACGCTCGAGATCTGGGAGATGCCATGGACGACGTGACCCTCCTCGCCGAAGACGGGACAGCTCTCGGCACGCTCCCGAAGAGCGAAGTCCACACGAGAGACACTCCCCTGCATCTCGCCTTCTCCTGCTATGTCCTCGACAGGGAGGGGCGGCTGCTCCTCACTCGTCGAGCGCTCGCGAAGAAGACGTGGCCGGGCGTCTGGACGAACAGCTTCTGCGGTCATCCACGACCGGACGAGACGATGGACGAGGCCGTGCGCCGACATGGCGTCGGCGAGCTCGGCATCCACCTCACCGAGATCCGCATGGCACTCCCCGACTACCGCTATCGCGCGGTGGATGCGAGTGGCATCGTCGAGAACGAGATCTGCCCCGTGCACGTCACGATCCTCGACGGCGACCCTGCCGCCAATCCCGATGAGGTGTCGGAATGGATCTGGGTCGAAGTCGATTCGCTGATCGAGGCTGTCACGCATGCACCCTTCGCGTTCAGCCCCTGGCTCGTGGAGCAGCTGCCGCAGCTGCGACAACTCGGCGAGGTGTGACGCATGAGCGTGACGACGACCGAGGAATCGCTCGCGACGCGGATCGAGGAGGCGCTGCGTCATCGATTCTCCGAGAGGAGCGCCGCCGCAGAGCGGTACGGGAACGAGTTCGTGGGGCTGTGGCGGGCCGCGGAGGAGCACGCCCTCGGCGGAAAGCTCATCCGCCCCCGGCTCCTCCTGGATCTGACGCACGCGTTGGCCCGCGCTCCCCTGACCGCCGATGAGACGCGCACGGCCATCGATGTCGCAGCCCATGTCGAGCTTCTCCACTTCGCCTTCCTGCTGCACGACGATGTCATCGACGGCGATCTGATGCGACGACGGCGTCCCAATCTGATCGGTGCGCTCGTCGCCGAGCACGCGGCGCGACCGACCGAAGCCGCCCTGCACTGGGCCCGATCGAGCGCGATCCTGCTCGGAGACCTGCTCCTGTCTTCGGCGGTGCTGGGCTTCGCCCGAGCGGACGTCATGCCCGAAGCCCGCGATCGTCTGCTCGGCCTGCTCGAACAGACCATCTTCGAGACGGTGGCCGGCGAGCACGCCGACGTCGCCCTCAGCGACGGCATCATCGCCCCCGATCTGCGCACGATCCTCTCCACGAGCGCGTACAAGACGTCGACATACTCCTTCGTGCTCCCGCTGCGCGCTGCGGCGGTCCTCGCCGCCTCGTCGGCTGCGACCGAGGAGTATCTCGCCATGATCGGGTTGCACCTCGGCCTCGCCTATCAGCTGCAGGATGACCTGCTCTCCGTGTTCGGAGACCCGGAAGAGCACGGCAAGGACCCGTTCTCGGATCTACGCGAAGGCAAGGAGACCGCGATCATCGCCTACGCCCGCATGACGAGCCAGTGGGACGACATCGAACTGCACTTCGGAAGACCGGATCTCAGCCCGACCGACGGTGCCGCTGCCCGTGATCGACTGCGCGAATGCGGCTCGGAGACCTTCGTCCGAGGCTTGGTGCAGGAGCACCTCGAGGCCACGGACGCCGCACTCCTCGAAGCGGAAGCCGATGGTCTGCCCCCGGCGGCCGGACAGGTACTGCGTACCCTCGCCTCCCGAGTCGGAAGTCGCAGTCGATGAACGCGGACGCGGCCGATCGTCGGGACAGCACCGCCCTCCGGCGCTTCAACCGCACGGCGGAGATCGCGACGACCGATGTCATCCGCAGCTATTCGACGTCGTTCGGACTCGCGACCCGTCTTCTCGGACGCCGTCATCGCCAGCACGTCCGCAACATCTATGCGATGGTGCGCATCGCCGATGAGATCGTCGACGGCGTCGCCGCCGAAGCTGGTCTGGACGTGACCGCGCAATCCGCCGCGCTCGACTCCTACATCGCGGAGACGCATCGTTCGATGCGCAGCGGCTACAGCAGCGATCTCATCCTGCATGCGTTCGCGCGGACCGCGCGCGAGTGCGGGATCGGCGAGGACCTGACGCAGCCGTTCTTCGACTCGATGCGCGCAGACATCGACGAAGACGCCGGCTTCGCCGCCTATGACGTCGAAGCCCACGCGGCGTACGTCTACGGCTCCGCCGAAGTCGTCGGTCTCATGTGCCTGCAGGTGTTCCTCCGGGATACCGAACGTGCGCCCGAAGACCTCGCGACGCTGCGGCACGGCGCCCGTCAGCTCGGTGCGGCCTTCCAGAACGTGAACTTCCTGCGCGACCTCGCCGATGACACCGACCGCCTGCACCGCGGCTACCTCGGCGGCGCTGCGCGTCTGACCGATGCCGACCGGGACGCATGGGTGCAGACCGTGTTCCGGCAACTGGCCGACGCGCGTGACGCTATCCCCCTGCTGCCGAAGGACGCCCGCGCGGCGGTGCGCAGCGCCCTGGCTCTGTTCGCCGCTCTGACCCGCCGTGTGGCGCAGACCCCCGCCGACGTCCTCTACCGGCGCCGGGTACGCGTTCCGGATCCGATCAAAGCCGCTCTCGCCGCGCGGTCCGTGTTCGTCACAGCGATGGAGCGGGACCGATGAGCCGGGTTGTGGTGATCGGTGCCGGAGTCGCCGGTCTCGCGACCGCGGGACTGCTCGCCCGGGACGGGCACGAGGTCGTGATCCTCGAGAAGAACGATCGCGTCGGCGGCCGCGCCGGGACGATCGAACGTGACGGCTTCCGTTTCGACTCCGGGCCGTCCTGGTATCTGATGCCCGAGGTCTTCGACCACTTCTTCGAGATGATGGGCACCACGACCGATGCGCAGCTCGATCTCATCCCCCTCGATCCGGGATACCGGGTGTTCCGCGACCCGGATGCGGTCGGTGGCGGATCCGGTCCCGTGACCGTCCCCGCAGGACGCGATCAGGTCACTGGACTCTTCGAAGCGCTGGAGCCCGGCTCCACGGCGACGCTGGACGCCTACCTCGACTCCGCGCAGCATGCCGGAGCGATGGCGCAGAAGTACTTCCTCTACAACCCCTTCACACGCATGCGTTCGCTCCTCGCCCCCGAGGTCCTCCGAGCACTGCCGCGCCTCTCCGCCCTGCTCGGAACACGCCTGCAGTCCTTCGCGGCCCGGCGCTTCACGCACCCCGTGGTCCGACAGATCCTGGGCTATCCCGCGGTGTTCCTCGGCACCGACCCGCGAAGCGCGCCGGCGATGTACCACCTGATGAGCGCCCTCGATCTCGACCAGGGAGTCAGCTATCCGCAGGGCGGCTTCTGGCGGGTGATCGAGCGGATCGAGGCGCTGGCGCGCGACGCGGGGGTCCGCATCGAGACCGGGGCGGAAGTCACCGGAATCCGCACCCAGGACGGCGGCGACGGTACCCACGTGACCGGCGTGGGCTGGGTCGACGCCTCCGGCTCCACGCACACGGAGAGCGCCGATGTGGTGGTCTCGGCGGCCGATCTGCACCACACCGAGACGGCGCTGCTTCCCCCCTCGCTGCAGACCTACCCCGAGTCGTGGTGGGCACGGCGCACCAGCGGACCGGGCGGAATCCTCGTGATGCTCGGGGTTCGCGGCACACTCCCCGAGCTGCCGCACCACTCCCTGTTCTTCACCGACGACTGGGACGCGAACTTCGATGCGATCTTCGGTGCCACGCCGACCGTTCCCGAGCCGGCATCGATCTACGTGTGCCGGCCGAGCGCAACGGATCCCGACGTGGCCCCTGCCGGCAGCGAGAACCTGTTCGTGCTGATCCCGGTCCCGGCGGACGTCGATCTCGGACACGGCGGACCCGACGGAGCGGGATCGCCCGAAATCGAGCGCGCCGCGGATGCGGCGATCGATCAGATCGCGGCGTGGGCGGGGATCCCCGACCTCCGCCCACGCATCGTCGTGCGCGAGACGACCGGTCCCGCAGACTTCCGCGACGACTATCACTCCTGGCGCGGAGGAATGCTGGGGCCGGCGCACATCCTCTCGCAGAGCGCGATGTTCCGCGCGCAGAACACTTCTCGGCGCGTGCAGGGCCTCTTCTACGCCGGGGCCACCACCGCGCCCGGCGTCGGTGTCCCGATGTGCCTGATCAGTGCGGAGATCGTCCTCAAGCGCGTCCGCGGCGACCACTCCCCCGGCCCGCTCCCCGTTCCCGGCTCTTCCGCTGCCATGACGGAGGCGCCCTGATGGGCGTCGTGTATCTGGCGGCCCTCCTCCTGTCGCTGAGCTGCATGCTGCTGCTGGATTGGCGGTTCCGCCTCTTCTTCTGGCGCGACGCGGTGTCGGCCGCGGTCGTCACGGCCGTCGGCCTCGTCTTCTTCCTGCTCTGGGACGTGGCGGGCATCGCCAACGGGATCTTCTTCCGGGGCGAGGGCGCGATCGCGTCGGGTCTGCTCCTGGCCCCCGAGCTTCCCATCGAGGAACCCGTGTTCCTGGTGTTCCTCGTGGTGTGCACCATGGTGATCTACACCGGATCCGCCCGGGTCATCTCCCGACGCCGAGCGCGGCGGCGCGACGAGGCGGAGGCATCATGACCTACCTCCAGCTCTCCGCCTGCTTCGTGGCTGTCGCCACGTTGGGCGGAATCGGGCTCGCGCTCGCCTCCCGCACGCGCGGCCCGCGCCCGCTCGCCGTGCTGCTGACCGTGGTCGTGCTGTTCGTGCTCACCGCGGCGTTCGATACCGCGATGATCGCGAGCGGCCTGTTCCACTATGCGCAGGACCCGCTGCTCGGCGTGCACGTCGGCCTGGCTCCGATCGAGGACTTCGCCTATCCGCTCGCGGGGGCGCTGCTCCTCCCGGCCCTGTGGACCGCGATGCGTGCCCGGCGGCGGGCGCACGATCGTCGACCGATCGATGAGGAGACTTCACGATGAGCACCGCCGCAGCTCCGCCGAGCAGCATCGGACGAGACATCGCCCAGATCATCCTGTCGTCGCGTCCGATCAGCTGGATCAACACCGCCTTCCCCTTCGCCGCCGCCTACCTCCTCAGCACCCGCGAGATCGATCTGACATTCGTGATCGGCACGCTGTACTTCCTGATCCCCTACAACCTCGCGATGTACGGGATCAACGATGTCTTCGACTACGCCTCCGATCTGGCGAACCCGCGCAAGGGCGGCATCGAAGGGGCTCTCCTCGCCCCTCGCATCCATCGAGCGACGCTGTGGACGGCCGCGGCGACCAACATCCCTTTCCTGGTCTACCTCGTCGTGGTGGGAAACCCGGCGTCGTGGCTCTGGCTGACGGTCAGCGTGTTCGCGGTCATCGCCTACTCCGCGCCTGTCCTCCGATTCAAGGAGCGCCCGTTTCTGGATTCCGTCACCTCCAGTACGCACTTCGTGAGCCCCGCCATCGTCGGACTCGCCCTGGCCGAGGCGCCCGTGACCGTCGGCGCGGCGATCACGCTCGGTGCCTTCTTCCTGTGGGGCATGGCCGCCCACGCCTTCGGAGCCGTGCAGGACATCGGCCCTGACCGGGAAGCCGGGATCTCGTCGATCGCGACGGTCATCGGCGCACGCGCGACGGTGCGACTGTCGGTGTCGCTGTGGGTGATCGCGGGGGCGGCGATGCTGCTGACCCCCTGGCCGGGCACGCTCGCCGCCGCCCTCGCGCTGCCCTACATCGTCAACGCGGCGCCGTGGTGGAACGTGACCGACGAGACCTCCGCCTCCACGAACCGCGCCTGGCGACGTTTCATCGCCCTGAACTACTTCGCCGGCTTCCTCGCGACGATGATCCTCATCCTCGCCTGGATCTCCTGACCCCCAGCTCCGCCCGAAAGGAATCCGATGTCCCGCCCCGATGCCACGCCGACCCCGCCCGCGAGGGAGCGTTCACGACGACACTCCTGGGCGCGGATCTTCCTCCCCGTGGCGCTGATCCTCGTGTGGCTGGCGGGCGCCTCACTCGGAGGGCCCCTGTTCGGCAAGGTCGACGAGGTGTCCTCCAACGAGCAGACGACCTACCTCCCCGAATCGGCGGATGCCACCCAGGTGCAGAAGCTTCTCGGGGAGTTCAACGACAGCGACTCCATCCCGGCGATCGCCGTGTTCACGTCCGACGACGCGCTCACGGCGTCGGAGATCGACGCGATCTCCGACGCCGTCGCGAATGCGCCGAAGGTGGAAGGCGTCGGCGACGAGGTCTCTCCGGCGCTCCCCTCCGATGACGGGCAGGCGGTGCAGGCGTTCATCCCGATCGACGCCGATGCCGAGCTCGCGGATGTGACGGCGTCCCTCGGCGAGGAACTGCGCGACGCGGTCCCCAGCGGGGTCACCGTGTACATCACAGGACCCGCCGGCTTCAGCGCCGACCTGGTAGCCGGTTTCGCCGGCATCGACGGGCTGCTCCTCGGCGTCGCCCTCCTCGCGGTCCTCGTCATCCTGGTGCTGGTCTACCGATCGTTCCTCCTGCCACTCGTCGTGCTGTCGACGAGCCTGTTCGCCCTCTGCGTCGCTCTGCTCGTGGTGTGGTGGCTGGCGAAGTTCGAGGTGCTGCTGCTCAGCGGTCAGACACAGGGAATCCTCTTCATCCTCGTGATCGGCGCCGCCACCGATTACGCGCTGCTGTTCGTCGCGCGTTTCCGAGAGGAGCTGCGCATCGCGCAGGACAAGGGAACGGCGGTCATGGCGGCATGGAAGGGCTCGGTCGAACCGATCGTCGCCTCGGGAGGCACCGTGATCGCCGGACTCCTCTGTCTGCTGCTCAGCGATCTGAAGTCGAACAGCACCCTGGGGCCGGTCGCGGCGATCGGCATCGTGTTCGCGATGCTCTCGGCTCTCACCCTGTTGCCGTCGCTGCTGCTGCTCTTCGGCCGCGCGGTGTTCTGGCCGCGGCGCCCCCGCTTCGAACCGGAGGTCGTCGCCGCCGAGCACGGCATGCGCACGACGGGCCTGTGGGCACGTCTCGCCGGCCTCATCAAGCGCCGCCCACGGGTGATCTGGATCGTGACGACGCTCGTGCTCCTGGCCGGGGCGGCGGGCATCACCCAGCTCGACGCCGATGGCGTGCCGCAGTCCGACCTGGTGCTCGGCGCGTCGGAGGCCCGTGACGGACAGGTCGCGCTCGGCGAGCACTTCCCCGGTGGATCCGGAAGCCCCGTCTACGTGGTGGTGAAGGAGGATCGGCTGCAGGATGCGGCTGACGTCCTGCTCGCGAACGACGGTGTCGACGGGGTCTCCGTGACGGCCGCCGACTCGCCCAGCGGCAGCGCCCCCGTCACCGAGGACGGCATCTCGGCGATCGGAGCACCCGGCACGCCCGCACCCGAGCCGACGACGGTCGACGGAGAGGTGCTCCTGCAGGGCACCCTGACCGATGCCGCCGACTCCGCCGCCGCCGCGTCGACCGTGCGCGAGCTGCGTGGCGAACTCGACGGCATGGGCGCGCTCGTGGGCGGTGTCACGGCCACGTCGATCGACACGAACGATGCATCGATCCACGACCGGAACCTCATCATCCCGGTGATCCTCGTGGTGATCATGTTCATCCTGATGCTGCTGCTGCGGTCGATCCTCGCACCGGTGCTGCTGATCCTCACGACGGTGCTGTCCTTCGGCACGGCGATGGGGGTCTCCGCCCTCGTCTTCAACGGGATCTTCGCGTTCCCTGGCGCCGACCCCGCGGTTCCGCTCTTCGGGTTCGTGTTCCTCGTCGCGCTCGGCATCGACTACAACATCTTCCTCATGACGCGCGTCCGTGAGGAATCGAAGGCGCACGGGACTCGGGAGGGCATCCTGCGTGGGCTCTCGATCACGGGCGGGGTGATCACCTCGGCGGGTCTCGTCCTCGCCGCGACCTTCGCCGCACTGTCGGTGATCCCGATCCTCTTCCTCGTGCAGCTGGCCTTCATCGTGGCCTTCGGCGTGCTCCTCGACACCTTCGTCGTCCGCTCGCTGCTGGTTCCCGCCCTGACCTACGACATCGGCAAAGCCATCTGGTGGCCGTCGAAGCTGTGGCGGCGCGGAGAGGACTGAGACGTGGCGGCGTGCATCCGGTCGCTTAGACTGGGTGCACGCCCTCGTAGCTCAGGGGATAGAGCAGCCCTCTCCTAAAGGGCAGGTCGCAGGTTCGAATCCTGTCGCGGGCACGACGTCGAAGAGGGGCCATCCGAAGGGTGGCCCCTCTTCGACGTCTCAGGCGGCGAGCGCCAGGTAGGGCTCCCACCGTGGATCGCTGCGTTCGGTCCCCCGCACCGTCCAGGCGGTGCCGTGCGGAGGACGCGGAGTGAAGCGCAACTGCCAGCGCATCTCCTGCGGTGTGCGATCGCTCTTGACGTTGTTGCAGCGGAGGCAGCAGGCGACGAGGTTCTCCCAGGAGTCCGCTCCCCCGCGCGAACGCGGCAGCACGTGATCGATCGTCGACGCCGCCTTGCCGCAGTAACCGCAGCGGTGGTTGTCGCGGCGCAGCACACCGCGACGCGTGACCGGCACGCGCCTGCTCGTCGGAACCCGCACATAACGCGCCAGGATGATGACCGCCGGGCGATCGTAGACGCCGTGGGTGCCCCAGACGGGGTCTTCCTCCACGCGTTCGATCACGGTCGCCTTGTCGTTCATCACCAGCACCAGGGCTCGTTTGAACGACACGATCGCGAGCGGTTCGTATCCGGCATTCAGGACCAGTGTGCGCATTCGTCATCCTCTCGATCCGCCGGGACGGCTTCCCGGCACTCTCGACTCACACGAGGTCGTGCAGGAGGCAGATCGAACGCGGGGACGAAAAAAGGCGCCGTCTAAAGACAGCGCCTTTCGCGCACGGCAACGCCGTGGCATCCCTGCGGGCTATGCAGAAGGACGTGACGACCGAGGGCATCCATGGTTCGGATGGTCGGTATTCGCTCCATCAGCCTCTCCCACCTGTACGACAACGGGATCAGGCTAACCCATCCCCCTGGGTGCAGGGCGAAACGGCGGATGAATGGAAGGAGGCGTGTCCGGAAATCAGCCGGCGTTGACGGAGAGCCAGGACATCGGCTCGACGAGTCCGCCGTTGATCCAGACCTCGAAGTGGAGGTGGTTCGCGGTCGAGCGACCGGTGCTGCCGACGTAGCCGATCAGCTGTCCGGCGGAGACCGTCTGGCCGACCTGTACCTGACGCGAACCGTAGAGCATGTGGCCGTACGTGGTCTGCAGACGCTGACCACCCACGACGCTGTCGAGCATCACGGCCACGCCGTAGCCGCCGATGCTCTCGGCGGAGGCGCGGACCACACCGGCGGCAGCCGCATAGATCGGGGTGCCGGCCGGGGCGAGCATGTCGGCACCGTTGTGCCCACCGCCCACGGTACGGCTGACGTTCCACGATCCCATCGGAAGCGGATAGCGCACCTCACCCGATCCCGGCGACGTGAGCGCGTAGCCCGCGGTGTTGAAGCGGGAGGAAGTCGATGCGGTGGAAGCGGCAGCGGCAGCGGCACGGGCGGCAGCAGCCTCTTCTGCCTTCTTCTTCGCGATCTCCTCGGGAGTCGTCGCACTGAACGTGCCGCGAGCGAGCGGCGCCGCGGTGGCCTGGGAGGCGACGACGAGCGACTGTGCGTCGACGGCAGCAAGCTGCTGCACGGTCGTCGGCGCAGCCTCGCTCGGCTTCGACGAGGCGAAAGCGGGCAGGGCGATGCCGGCGACGAGTGCGCCGACGGCCCCGAAGATGGCGATGGATCGGAGTGGCTTGACGGCCTTGCGAGCACTCACCCTCGCGCCGGTGCGGCGGGCGGGTACGCGGTCTTCAGATGTCTTCTTCGCGGGCGGTTCGATGTCTGCGGCCAAAACTTGGTCCTCCTGGGCCCTCACGCTGTTCGGGTCAGCGCTGGCTCGTCGGCACTCTGCTCTCGTGGCGCGAATGTAGCTCGGGTACTTTGTGCGTTCCTGCCGTGAAGACGACGAGCCTGGAAGGCGATCTTCGCGGGTTCATCTCCAGCGGGCTTCTTCGCTGGCGACTTGACCGAGGTTACCGGAAGATAACGATCATGTCACCCTGGGAAACTGGCAATCCTCGCAGAAGCCCGCGACGCCCCGTCTCCGTGGCGGTGTCGCACCCGGTTTCCGCGCGGGATCAGGCCGGTTCGCCCACCAGGAAGATGTGCGATGCCAGCTCCACCGGGAGCTCGAGGCCGTCTTCCTTGCCGTCCATCTGGATGAGCACGTAACCCTCGCTGAAGCGGAAGTCGCCGTGCGCTCCGGGAACGACTCCCGCATCGCGCAGCTGCTCGAGAAGCTCGGGGTCGACCTGCGCGGGCTCGGCGAGACGACGGACCGTGCCCTCGACCGGTTCCCCCGCCGCATTGAGACGCTGGACGAGACCGATGACCCCCTCGTCGAAGGTGCGCGCCGGCACGTCGCCGAGCTGGTCGAGACCGGGGATCGGGTTGCCGTACGGCGATTCCGTCGGGTGTCCGAGCAGCTCGACCAGGCGACGTTCCACCTGCTCGCTCATCACGTGCTCCCACCGGCAGGCCTCTTCATGCACGAACGCCCAGTCGAGTCCGATCACATCGGAGAGCAGACGCTCGGCGAGACGGTGCTTGCGCATCACGTCGACCGCCTTGCGACGGCCGGCGTCGGTGAGCTCGAGCGTGCGGTCTTCCGAGACGATGACGAGCCCGTCGCGCTCCATCCGACCGACGGTCTGCGACACGGTCGGCCCCGAGTGGCCGAGGCGCTCGGAGATGCGCGCGCGCAGCGGCACGATGTTCTCCTCCTCGAGTTCGAGGATGGTGCGGAGGTACATCTCCGTGGTGTCGATCAGGTCGGTCATGTGCAGGCCCTCCGAGGTTCTTAGGCAAGCCTACATTCCCGGACCGACATCGGACTCGCTGCGGTCCGGAGACATGCCGGGCGCCCCCTAGAATCGACGCATGGCGATCGAGATTCCCCGTGACCTCCTGCCCATCGACGGCCGCTTCGGCTGCGGTCCCTCGAAGGTGCGCCCTGCGCAGCTCGAGGCGCTGGTCACGTCGGGAGCCTCGATCCTGGGGACATCCCATCGACAGGCGCCCGTGAAGAACCTCGTCGGCAGCATCCGCGAGCAGCTCGCCGCTCTGTTCCGCATTCCCGAGGGATACGAGATCATCCTGGGCAACGGCGGATCGACGGCCTTCTGGGACGCTGCGGCCTTCGGCCTCATCGAGCAGCGCAGCCAGAACCTCGTCTTCGGCGAGTTCGGCGGGAAGTTCGCCGCTTCCGCAGGCGCCCCCTGGCTCGAGGCGCCCGATGTGCGCAAGGCCGAGCCCGGTTCGCTCACCGTCGCCGAGGTCGTGGAGGGCGTGGATGTGTACGCCTGGCCGCACAACGAGACCTCGACCGGCGTCGCCGCTCCGATCCAGCGCATCGCCGCCGACGGCGCCCTGACCGTCATCGATGCGACGAGTGCCGCGGGAGGCATCGACTTCGACGCCGCTCAGGCCGACGTGTACTACTTCGCGCCGCAGAAGAACCTCGGCTCCGACGGCGGCCTGTGGTTCGCCGCGGTCTCGCCGGCTGCCGTCGAGCGCATCGAGCGCATCGCGGCATCGGGTCGCTACATCCCGGAGTTCCTGAGCCTGAAGAACGCGGTCGACAACTCGCGCCTCAACCAGACGCTGAACACCCCCGCGCTCACGACCCTGCACCTCCTCGACAACCAGCTCCGCTGGATCCTCGACAACGGCGGGCTCGGCTGGGCGGCCGCACGCACCTCCGAGTCGTCTTCGGTTCTGTACGACTGGGCCGAGGCGTCTTCGGTCGCCACGCCCTTCGTCACGGACGCGTCGCACCGCTCCCCCGTGGTCGCGACGATCGACTTCGACGACAGCATCGACGCCGCGGCGATCGCCAAGGCCCTCCGCGCCAACGGCATCGTCGACACGGAGCCGTATCGGAAGCTCGGGCGCAACCAGCTGCGGGTGGCGACGTTCGTCTCGATCGAGCCGGATGACGTGCGCCAACTGACCCGATCGATCGAGTATGTCCTGGAGAACCTGGGCGCCTGAGCGCCCGGCGTCACTCCTCCTCGTCGACCTCGCCGGCGTCCTCATCGAGGGCGTCGGCGTCGTCGTCGGACTCTTCTTCTTCCGACTCTTCGTCTTCCGACTCTTCGTCGTCGGCGGCGCCCTCATCGAGTTCGTCGATATCGACGCCGTCCAGGTCGCCGGCGTGCAGGATGTCGGCCTCACCGTCGTCATCGTCATCGTCATCGTCGAGGTCGTCGTCCTCGAGGACACCGTCCTCGTCGGCGTCGAGCGCTACCTCGCCGACCGCATCGTCCCCGGCGGCCGCGGCCGCCTCGGCGAGTTCGACCTGATGCGCGCGGTACTCGGCGAGACGCTCGGCCCACGGCACCCACTCCGGGGCCAGGAGAGCGCCGTCACCCGGAAGGAGCTCGACCTCGAGTACCGTCGGCTCCTCGCCTTCGACGCGAGCGACGGTCACCGTCCAGTACCACCCCGGGTAGCCGGCGAGCCGGTTCTCGAAGCGCAGCGACACCGGCCCGTCGTCCTCGGCGAGATATCCGGCGGCGGGGCCGACGGTGGACGCCGGAGTGATCTCGGCCAGCGCGGCCAGCGCGAGATCATGGGCGTCGAGGAGACGCGCGTCGGCGTCAGGCTTCGAGGTCATCAGCGACCTTGCGCAGGACGGCCGCGATCTTGCGACCCTGAGCGGAGGAGGGGTAGCGTCCACGGCGCAGATCCCCGCCGATGCCGTCGAGGAGCTTCACGAGGTCCTCGACGATGATGGCCATGTCGTCAGCCGGCTTGCGCTTGGCCTTCGAGAGGCTGGGCGGCGCTTCGAGCACACGTACCGACAGCGCCTGCAGCCCGCGCTTGCCGTCGGCCACGCCGAACTCCACGCGCGCACCGGCCTTCACCGCGGTGCCGGCAGGCATCGCGGAGGCGTGCAGGAAGACGTCCTGGCCGTCATCGCTGGCGATGAAGCCGAAACCCTTGTCTTCGTCGTAGAACCTGACCTTGCCGGTGGGCATGGGAGAACCTCGCTGAGATCGATATGCAGAACAGTGGACGCGCTCGTGCGCGTGTCCCCAGCCTACCGGTCGCGGCGCGCGCAGAGCAGAAGCCTCAGTGCGAGTAGGCTGATGCGGATGAGCACGCAGAACTCGGAACCGGAGGTTCCCATCCGCCGGCTGGATCGCATCCTGGCGTTCACCGCGCTCGGAATCGCCGCCGCGTCGGTGGTGTGCTTCTTCGCGATCATCATCGGCACGGCGCTCGGGATGGGGCAGGCCGCATTCGGCGAGGGTATCTGGCCCGTGATCGCCGCGATCCCCTATTGGGGACTGCCGGTGGCGTTCCTCATGATCATCACGCTCCTGACGATGAGCTTCATCCGGAAGGGCCGCGCGTCGTCGCGTTCCTGAGGCCACGCCCATGAGCACTCACGCGCGACCGCTGGCCGATTGGCTGGCGGCGGCGCGCGACGAAGACCTCCTCCGCCTCTTCGCGGCACGGGCCGTGCGCGCCGACGCCCCGTGGCACGACTTCTTTGACGCCGCCGAGGCACTGCTCGATCCGGCGTCGCTGTCGCGTGTCCTGCCCGCGCTCACGGCATCCGAAGCGCGCGCGTTGCTCGACGCCGCGTCCGGCGGCGACGCCGGGCAGGACCGGGAACAGCTGACGGCGCTCGCACTGCTCCGCCCGGACGGCACCCCCTATCCACCGGTCGTGACCGCGATCGCCGGGCGCTCGATCCCCCTCCCGCCCGCCGCGGCACCGGCGTCTCCGTCCTCGGAGACCGCCGCGGCGCACGCGGCCGAGCGCGCCTTCACGACAGTGGCCGTCCTCGCCGACCTGCTCCTGATCGCGAGGGAGAGCCCCTTCGCCCTCCTCACCGGCGGCGGCGTCAGCGCGGGTGAGAAGCGCCAGCTGGCGGAGGCCGGCGTCCCCACCGAGATCGTCGACACCCTCGCCGCGATCGCCCTCCAGGCCGGGCTCGCCGTGTCCGCGGACCGGCGGCTGCGATCGAGCCAGTCCGCAGAGGAATGGCTGCGTTCGTCGGCAGCGGACCGATGGGCTGTCTTGGTCACCGCGTTCCGGGACGCCCTTCCCCGTGGTGTCCGTTCCGCAGGCGGCGGATGGGTTCCTCCGGAGGCCTGGCCATTCGCCCACCCCTGGGATCCCACCTGGGCCGAGCGTGCGCACGTCCTGCAGGATGCGGCCGCGCTCCTCGGCCTGATCGCCGAAGACGGCACCGAACCCGCATGGGCGGTGAGCCTGCGACGCGGAGGCGACGCGGAGGCCGAGGCTCTCGTGCGACTGCTGCCGGCCGAGGTCGATCGCATCTTCCTGCAGAACGACCTGACCGCGATCGCACCGGGTCCGCTGCAGCCGGCGCTGGATGTGCGGCTGCGCACGATCGCCGCCCGTGAGTCCGCGGCTCAGGCGTCGTCGTACCGTTTCACCTCCGAGTCCGTGGCGCACGCGTTCGTCGCCGGCGAGACCGAGGCGTCGATCCTCGATTTCCTCACCTCCGTCTCCCTCACGGGAATCCCGCAGCCCCTCGGCTACCTGATCGCGCAGACAGCGCAGCGTCACGGACTGGTCCGCGTCTCGACGGACGACGAGACCGGCCGCACGCGGATCGAGAGCTCCGACGCTCACCTCATCCAGGCGATGGCGGTGGACCAGTCGCTGCGTCCGCTGGCCCTGTCGGCGCATCTCGATTCCCTGACCACACGCGTCGGACGCGACACGGTGTACTGGGCTCTGACAGACGCGCGGTACCCCGCGACGCTCGTCGGCCCCGACGGATCCCTCCTGGTGCGGGAGCGCCACCCCGCTCCCCCTGCCCCCGCTCCGAGCAGAGACTCCACCGACCTCATGCCGCTGATCACGCGGCTCCGGTCCCACCAGGGGCCCGATGCCGACGCCGCGTGGCTCGACCGCGAGCTCGAAGCGGCCGTGCGGGCGAAGTCGGTCCTCGAAGTCACGGTGGGGATGCCGGACGGGTCCACCCGACAGCTCCTCCTGGAAGCGACCGGGATGGGCGGTGGCCGACTCCGCGGGCGCGACCGTGCAGCCGATGTCGAACGGACACTTCCCGTGTCGAGCATCCTCACAGCGACGATCGTCGCGTCATAGGCCTCGCACCCCGCACGACCGCTAAACTGGTGAGCTATGTCTGATGGCCCCCTGATCGTCCAGAGCGATCGCACCGTGCTGCTCGAAGTCGCCCATGCCGATGCCGAGAGCGCCCGGCATGAACTGGCGATCTTCGCCGAACTGGAACGGGCTCCCGAGCACATCCACACGTACCGGATCACGCGTCTGGGTCTGTGGAACGCCCGCGCCGCAGGGCACACCGCCGAGGACATGCTCGAGACTCTGGACCGCTGGTCGCGCTTCCCGGTGCCCCCCTCGGTTTCCGTCGATCTGCGCGAGACCGTCAACCGTTACGGGCGTCTGGTCATCGAACGCGATGAGGAGGGAACGCTCATCCTGCGCTCCTCCGACCCCGCGGTGCTGGCGCAGGTCGCGAACAACAAGCGCATCCAGCCGCTGCTCATCGGGCACCCGACATCGGAGACGTTCGTCGTCGATGCCTGGGCGCGCGGGCAGATCAAACAGGAACTGTTGAAGATCGGCTGGCCCGCCGAAGACCTCGCCGGATACACCCCGGGCACCCCGCACGAGATCGACCTCGCCGAGGACGGCTGGCACATCCGTCCCTACCAGCAGGATGCCGTCGACGCCTTCGCGAAGGACGGATCGGGCGTGGTCGTGCTGCCCTGCGGTGCCGGCAAGACGATCGTGGGCGCCGGCGCGATGGCCGCGACCAAGACGACGACGCTGATCCTCGTCACGAACACGGTGTCGGCGCGGCAGTGGCGCGACGAACTGCTCAAGCGCACCAGTCTGACCCCCGAGGAGATCGGCGAGTACTCGGGCCAGGCGAAAGAGGTCAAGCCCGTCACCATCGCGACCTACCAGATCCTCACCGCGAAGCGCAAAGGCGAGTACGCCCACCTGGCGTTGCTCGACGCGCTCGACTGGGGGCTCATCGTGTACGACGAGGTCCACCTGCTCCCCGCGCCGGTTTTCAAGCTGACCGCCGACCTGCAGGCGCGCCGCCGCATCGGCCTCACCGCCACCCTCGTGCGCGAGGACGGTCGCGAGGGCGACGTCTTCAGCCTGATCGGCCCGAAGCGCTTCGACGCCCCCTGGAAGCAGATCGAAGCGCAGGGCTTCATCTCCCCCGCCGCCTGCTACGAGGTGCGCGTCGATCTGCCGCCGGACGACCGGCTCGAGTACGCCGCGGCGACCGACGATGAGCGGTATCGTCTCGCGGCGTCCGCCCCGGCGAAGGTCCAGGCCGTGCGCGAGCTCATCGCGAAGCACGAGGGCGAACGCATCCTCGTGATCGGGCAGTACCTCGATCAGCTCGAGTCGCTCTCCGAGGCCCTGAACGCCCCGCAGATCACCGGCGCGACCCCGGTCGACGAGCGCGAAGAGCTCTACCGTGCGTTCCGTGAAGGCGACATCTCGCTGCTCGTGGTGTCGAAGGTGGCGAACTTCTCGATCGACCTCCCCGAGGCTTCCGTCGCGATCCAGGTGTCCGGGTCGTTCGGATCGCGTCAGGAGGAAGCCCAGCGTCTGGGCCGCCTGCTGCGCCCGAAGCAGTCGGGCCACACCGCGAGCTTCTACACCCTCGTGGCCCGCGACACCATCGACCAGGACTACGCACAGAACCGTCAGCGCTTCCTGGCCGAGCAGGGCTACAGCTACACGATCATGGACTCGGACGCGATCGCCGCCTGACCTCGGGAGATCATGCTCCGGTGGTGCGGCCGTGCAGTACGCCGCCCAGTCGATGGGTTCCGAGCACTCCGGCCGGCGCTGATGCGGCCCGGGCCGTGCGTGCGATCCCGAGCCTTGCAGCCCAGCGGTCGGCGAGCAGGGCGTAGATGACCATGGCCAGTGCCGAGGCGAGCAGGTCGACGGCGGTCCCCGAAGTCGCGTTGGCATCGACCAGCGTGACGGATCCGAGCAGGAAGATGAGTACGTTGTTGACGATGTGCAGGGAGATCGCGGCTTCGAGTCCCCCCGTACGCCAGGTCAGCCAGGCGGCGACGATCGCGAACATGCCCACGCTCGCCGCGCCCCAGATGTCGTAGCCGTGACCGAGCACGAACAGCGGCACGGGCAGCAGGATCGCGAAGGCGGGATGACGGAGCCAGCTCCCGACCAACTGCATCAGGTATCCGCGGAACACATACTCCTCCGCGGCGGCTTGAAAAGGGATGAGCAGCAGCACGAGCAGCACCATCGTCCAGAGCCCGGGGTGGGAGAAGTCCGCGACGACCGCATCGCCGCTCAGGGCCGACCAACCCAGCACCGCAACGAAGTAGACGGCGAACACGGCGAGCGCCAGCAACAGGCTCTTTCCGAGCCACCCCATCCGCAGCCGTCCGGTGACCGACGACAGCAGCCCCACACCGCGACCCTCCACCATGCGCGAGGCCAGCAGCAGTGCGGGGATCATCAGGATCAGCGGCAGCACCAGTGCGACGAGCAGCCACGGCCGGTCGAGGTCGAAGAACTGCGAGGTGGCGAGGAGCGTCTGCGATTCGACACCCCACCCGGGGACGAACATCGACACGATGGCCAACGGCACGATCACGATCACGAGGATCGCGACGTAGAGGGCGATGCCGACGAGTCCGGTCAGCAGCATGCGCCACCAGCGATACCGCGGACGCAGATGCGCCAGCCGATGATAGGCGACCTGATCGACATCAGGCGCGTCCGGCAGGGCGACGGGGCTTCCGGGGGCTTCAGGGCTTCCGGGGGCGACGGTGACGTCCTCGTTCCAGCTCATGCATCGATCCTCCCCCGTGCACCTGTGCGGCGCATCCACCCCCGGGACGATCTCGCTCCTACGGACTGCGCACACAGCATCGGAGGATGCGTGCGCACGCTTCCCGAAGGGGCGACTCCACGCCGTTCCGCACAATAGTCAGCATCCCCATGGCCGAAGTCACCATAATGGGGACATGACTGCTCCGCGCATCCTGGTCGTCGACGACGAACCCAACATCCGCGACCTGCTCTCCACGGGTCTCAGCTTCGCCGGATTCCAGGTGAAGACGGTCGCCAACGGCGCCGCCACGATCTCGGCCGTCCTCGAAGAGGAACCCGACCTCATCATCCTGGACGTCATGCTGCCCGACATGAACGGGTTCAGCGTGACCAAGCGCCTCCGCGGTGCGGGATTCACGGCGCCCATCCTGTTCCTCACGGCGAAGGACGGCACCGAGGACAAGATCGAGGGACTCAACGCGGGTGGCGACGACTACGTCACCAAGCCCTTCAGCCTCGACGAGATCGTCGCCAGGGCTCAGGCCATCCTCCGCCGTACGATGCAGGCCGACGAGGAGTCGATCATCCGCGCCGGCGAGCTGTCCATGGACCAGGACACGCACGACGTTCATGTCGGCAAGGAACCGATCGAGCTGAGCCCGACCGAGTTCAAGCTGCTGCGCTACCTGATGCTCAACCCCAACCGCGTGCTGTCGAAGGCGCAGATCCTCGACCACGTGTGGGAGTACGACTTCAACGGTGACGCCGGCATCGTCGAGAGTTACATCTCCTACCTGCGTCGCAAGATCGACCCGCACACCGAGGAGTCGCTCATCCAGACCAAGCGCGGCTTCGGCTACATGCTGAAGGTCGGCAAGACGGTCTGACGACCACCGCACCACCAACGACGCCGCCTCGCGGCGCAGCCGCCGCACCGGGGAGGACCGCATGGCGCACAAGCCCGATGCGGTCACCAGCTGGTGGCGGCGCATCAGCCTTCGGGCCAAGGTCACCGGCGTCACGGTGGCGGTGCTGGCGCTCGGGCTGCTCGTCGCGGGTATCGGCACGGTGCCGATCCTGCGCAACGCCCTGGTCGCGAACATCGATGCCCAGTTGCCCGCCCTGGTCTCGAGCGATCTCGTCGACCGCTACTTCGACACGGTGACGGTCGACGGCGTCACCACCTACAGCCCGCGCGATGAGCAGCCTCGAGACTTCTCCTTCGCGATCTACGATGCGACGGGTGAACTCCGCGCCACAGCACGAGGCACTTCAGGCCAGGCGCCTCTCTTCCCCTCGCAGTACTCGCTCGCGAAGGCGACCGCCAACACGGATCAGATCCCGCTCGAGATGACGGGAGCCGAAGGCGAGCTGTTCCACGCGGCGGTCGCCGTCGTCCCCTCGGAAGGCGGTGTCCTGCGCATCCAGTTGGTCGCTCTTCCTCTCGCACCCGCCGATCGCATCATCAGCCAGTACTTCGGCATCTACATCTCGATCGCCCTGATCACGATCCTGATCGCCGCGCTGCTGACGCGCGGGCTCGTGACCCTCACGTTCCGCAGGCTCGGTCAGGTCGAGGCCACCGCCATGTCGATCGCGGCCGGCGACTTCCGGCAGCGGCTGACCGACCTCGAGCCGACCACCGAGGTCGGCCGGCTGAACACCGCCATCAACACGATGCTCGACCGGGTCGATCGCTCGCTCGCACAGCGGGACCGCACCGTGCAGCACATGCGGCGCTTCATCGGCGATGCGAGCCACGAGCTGCGCACCCCCCTGGTGAGCGTGCGCGGCTACGCGGAGCTCTACCGCATGGGCGCGATCAAGGGCGAGGAGGACACGGCGCGGGCCATGGAGCGCATCGAGAAGGAAGCGATCAGGATGGGGGTCCTGGTGGAGGACCTCCTCGCTCTCGCCCGGCTCGACGAGGAGCGCGAACCGGAGATCGTCCCCCTCGACCTACGGCCGATCGCGCGGGATGCAGCGCTCGATCTGCGTGCCGCGGCCCCCGGCCGGACCGTGACGGTGATCGACCGCACCGCGGACAGCAAGACCGCGGTACCTTTGCACGAGATCCCACCGCTCCAACCGCCGCAGCCGCCGACGCCGCGAGGCCTCTCCCGAGCCACGCTCTCGCGTCTTCGCCGACGCCCTCGGCAGCCGGACCAGACTCCCGCGATCGACTTCACCGAAGTTCCCGATCTGCCCGTGCGCACCCCGCCGATCGTGCTCGGCGAAGAGAACAAGGTCCGCCAGGTCGTCACGAATCTCCTGGGCAATGCGCGCCGCTTCTCCCCCGAGGACGGGCCGATCGAGATCGTGGTCGACTCCGACCGGGCGGCCGGCACCGCGAGCATCGCGATCGTCGATCACGGCGAGGGCATCCCGCCGCAGATCCGGGAGCAGATCTTCGAACGCTTCTGGCGTGCCGACACCTCCCGCGCGCGGGAGACCGGAGGCTCCGGCCTCGGACTCGCGATCGTCGCGTCGATCCTGAAAGCGCTCCACGGCGGCGTCGATGTATCGGAGACTCCGGGTGGGGGTGCGACGTTCACTGTGACTCTCCCGCTCGCACCGGCGCGCGCCACGCCTGCGCATCTCCTCGAAGACACGCAGCCTCTGGATCGACTCGACCTGCCGTAGCGGCCGTTCCGACGCCGGGCGCTCTCTGCACCGCCTGCCCGGCTGCCCCGTTGCTCACAGCGCACGGGATGACAGCGACCCGGAGAGGATACGGACGCCGACGCTCGCTTAGCCTCGGAACCCCTACGAGAAGGAGTTCCCATGTCTGTCTTCACCGTCGACACCGAGGCCGTCTACGCGGCCCACGGCGCCACCCGCGCAACGATCGAGCGCTTGCAGGGCGAGTCCGCGACTCTGATGGCGCAGCTCCGACAGCTGCAGTCGACGTGGTCCGGCACGGCATCCCATGCTTTCCAGACGTGCGCCGAGCAGTGGCAGGGCGCGCAGCTCCATGTGGAGCAGGTGCTCGAATCGATCGGAACGTCGCTCGGCGCGGTCGCGACCCAGTACGCAGACGCCGATCAGTACTCGGCCAGCCTGTTCCGCTGACGCACACGCGTATCTACGCAGAACGCCCCCGGCCGAAGCCGGGGGCGTTCTGTCATGAGAGCAGGATCAGAAGTCCATGCCACCCGACGGGTCACCCATGGGAGCAGCGGCCTTCTCCGGCTTGTCAGCGACGACGACCTCGGTGGTGAGGAACAGCGCCGCGATCGAGGCTGCGTTCTGCAGCGCCGAGCGGGTCACCTTCGCGGGGTCGATGATGCCGGCGCCGAACATGTCGACGTACTCTCCCGTAGCCGCGTTCAGACCCTGGCCCGCGGGGAGCTCGGCGACCTTGTTCGCGACGACACCGGCCTCGAGACCGGCGTTCAGCGCGATCTGCTTCAGCGGAGCCTGGATCGCGACGCGGACGATGTTCGCGCCGGTCGCCTCGTCACCCGTGAGCGAGAGCGCGTCGAGCGCCTTCGTTCCGGACTGGATGAGCGCGACGCCACCACCGGGGACGATGCCCTCCTCGACGGCCGCCTTCGCGTTGCGGACAGCGTCCTCGATGCGGTGCTTGCGCTCCTTGAGCTCGACCTCGGTCGCGGCTCCGGCCTTGATGACGGCCACACCACCGGCGAGCTTCGCCAGGCGCTCCTGCAGCTTCTCGCGGTCGTAGTCGCTGTCGGTGTTCTCGATCTCGCGACGGATCTGCGTGACGCGACCCTCGATCTGGTCTGCCTCACCGGCACCCTCGACGATCGTGGTCTCGTCCTTGGTGACGATGACCTTGCGCGCACGACCCAGCAGGTCGAGCGTGGCGTTCTCGAGCTTGAGACCGACCTCTTCGGTGATGACCTGTCCACCGGTGAGGATCGCGATGTCCTGCAGCTGCGCCTTGCGGCGGTCGCCGAAGCCGGGAGCCTTGACGGCGACCGACTTGAAGATGCCCTTGAGCTTGTTCAGGACGAGCGTCGCGAGAGCCTCGCCCTCGACGTCCTCGGCGATGATGACGAGCTCCTTGCCGTCCTGGATCACCTTGTCGACGATGGGCAGGAGGTCCTTGATGTTGGAGACCTTCTGGTTCGCGATGAGGATGTACGGGTCCTCGAAGACAGCCTCCTGGCGCTCCGGGTCCGTGACGAAGTACGGGTTCAGGTAGCCCTTGTCGAAGCGCATGCCCTCGGTGAGCTCGAGCTCGGTACCGAACGTCTGCGACTCCTCGACGGTGACGACGCCTTCCTTGCCGACCTTGTCGATCGCCTCGGCGATGAGCTCGCCGATCGCGGGGTCAGCCGCGGAGATGGAAGCCGTGGCAGCGATCTGCTCCTTCGAGTCGATCTCCTTGGCGCTGGCGAGCAGCTCCTCGGTGATCGCGGCGACGGCCTTCTCGATGCCGCGCTTGAGCGAGATGGGGTCGGCGCCGGCTGCGACGTTGCGCAGACCCTCGCGGACCAGAGCCTGAGCGAGGACCGTGGCGGTCGTGGTGCCATCACCTGCGACGTCGTCGGTCTTCTTGGCGACCTCCTTGACGAGCTCCGCGCCGATCTTCTCGTACGGGTCGTCCAGCTCGATCTCCTTGGCGATGGAGACACCGTCGTTCGTGATCGTGGGGGCTCCCCACTTCTTCTCGAGAACGACGTTGCGGCCACGCGGGCCGAGGGTGACCTTGACCGCGTCGGCGAGGATGTTCAGGCCGCGCTCGAGGCCGCGGCGGGCCTCCTCATCGAAAGCAATGATCTTTGCCATGAGTTTTTTCGTCCCTCCTGGACGTAGACGTTGGGTTTAGCACTCAGAGTAAGAGAGTGCTAACGCCATTCTGGCACTCGACACCTTCGAGTGCAAGCCGCCGGAGGAGTGGCGCACGCGGAGGTCAGGGGGCCGGGGTCTCCCCGGGCGTCTCGGGCGCGGAACTCGATCGATCGAGGCCGATCACCACCGTGAACTGCTTCAGACCGTCCTCCGTCTGACCGGAGTAATAGTCGCTCTGCTGCACGGCAGCGCCACCGAGGAGGTTCGCCAATCCGATCGCGGCGAGCTCATCCTCATCGTTGACGTAGAAGACGGTGGTGGTGGCGAAGTCCTGACTCGAGCTGTCTCCGGCGAAGACGATATCCGGCGCCCATCCATTGTTGACGAGGACGTCCCGCATCTGCGTGTCGAGCCCCTCGTCCGGCGTGCCGTTGAGGATCATCACGGAGACCGAGGTGTCCACCACACCCGTCTCGACCGGAGTGGGGACCGGCGTGGACGCCGCCTCGGGAAAGAGCGAGATGCGCCCCATCACCACGAGGGAACCGAAGATCCCGGCGATGATGAGGACGAGGGCGGCGACGAAGGACCAGAGCAGCACGACCCAGCCGTTCATCCCCGGAGCTTCGGCGCGATGCGCTCCCACACGTCCGGAGGAACGGGGAACGTCATCGAAGCGATCGCGGGAGGGCTTGGACACCCCTCGATGCTAGCGTCACCTTCCTGGCATTCCGATCCGCGGCGCGGAACACCCGATTCGTGAAGCCGCCGACGGCTCTTCTCAGCCGACGAAACCCGGTGTGCGAGCCGAGCGCTGCCTGGCGCGTGAATCCCGGATGCGGCGCAGCCGCCGCACCAGCATCGGATCGTACTCCAGAGCGGCTTCCGACTCGATGAGCCGCCCGAGGAGCTGGTAATAGCGGGCCGAACTCATGCCCAGCTGGGCGCGGATGACTTCTTCCTTGGCTGAGCCGTGCCGCGGCCAGGCGACCTCGATGGCGAGGATCGCGCGATCGCGCTCCGTCAGGTCTCCGAGCATGAGTCCAGGTTAGGACGCGACGGTCGAGGGAGACGTTCGCCACTCCCACCAGCCTCCGAGGGGATCGGCGGCGGCGCGCACCCTCCCGTCGATGGCGACGACGAAGCCCGGCCAGCCGTGCGCATCCACCGACGGCACCCAGACGTCGAGCGCGCCCGGCGGATCGATCGTGATCCAGCGGGCGTCCAGCGCGGCTATGCGGGCGACCAGCGCGTTCCGCTGCGCTCGCGGGATGTGCACCAGCACTCCGGGCGTGGTGATGACGAGCGTGGCATTCCCAGGCGCGTCAGCCGCCAGGGCATCGATGCGTTCCAGAGCGTCTCCGACGAGGAGCAGTGCGGGATCGGAGGCCGCGATCTCGAGCGCAGCATCGATCCGCTGCTCCCGTCCCTCCTCACCCGGCCACACGAGTCCCCGCAGCCATCCCCGGTCACGTGGGTCGGCCGCGTCGAGCGGCGCCAGATCGATGCCCGCCCGCCACGCCACCTGCGGCATCCGCAGCGGGGGCATCGCGCCGGTCACCCGGCTCTCCAGCACGACGGTCGACGGTCCATCCACGGGATCGAGCCCGACGCGGAGCGCACCCGCTTCATCGACGAAGCGATACGAGTACCTGTCGGGATAGAGACACAGCCCGGCGGAGGCTCCGATCTCGAGCAACGCGATCGGACCCTCGATCTCGGACAGCACAGGGAGCAGCGCGGCGAGGCGCAGCGGTTCGTTCGTCTGCAGGCTGCGACGGGCGCATTCCGCCACCACCTCGTCGGCGTTGCGCAGCACGAAGTCCCGCCACTGCGGATAACCGGCGAGCTCGGCTCCGAGCAGGCGGGTGACGGCGAACACGAGCGGCGGCTGCCTCCGTGTCTCGGGAATCCGCAGCAGGATGCGCCTCACCTCGACATCGGCCGCCACGCCGGCCGCCCATTCCGCGTACAGCGCGCTGCGGCCGGGGGCCTCGTCACGGGCGAATCGTGCGTATCGTTCCTGCACGGCATCCGTCATGCGTCCATTCTGACCCGGAGCACCCTATATCCCGTCGCACGGGGGAGAATGGACGGGACTCAGGAGGACACATGTCGTACAGCGTGGACAAGACCGAAGAAGAATGGCGCGAGGAGCTCGGCGAAGAGCAGTACGCGGTGCTGCGCCAGGCCGCGACCGAGCGGGCCTGGACCGGCGAGCTGCTCGACGAGGAGCGTGCGGGCCTGTACACCTGTGGCGCATGCGATGCCGAACTCTTCAAGAGCGGCACGAAGTTCGACTCCGGATGCGGATGGCCGAGCTTCTACGAGTCGATCCGCCCCGATGCGGTCGAGCTCATCGAGGACGACAGCCTCGGGATGGTGCGCACCGAGGTGCGCTGCGCCAACTGCGGATCGCACCTCGGCCATGTCTTCCCCGATGGATTCGGCACGCCGACCGGCGACCGCTACTGCATGAACTCGATCGCACTGAACTTCACTCCCGAAGCCTCGTGAGCGCCCTCGATGCCGTCCTGGCGCGGCAGTCCTGGTCGAAGGTCGAAGACACCGCGCCGACTCGCGACGAACTGCTCACGTTGGTCTCGGCGGCCGGCCGTGTGGCCGATCATTCTTCTCTGCGCCCCTGGCGGCTGATCGAACTCCGCGGCGCGGATCGCGAGGTGCTGGGCGCGGCGATCGCCGAGGCCCAGGGCGACTCCTCGCCCTCGTCGAAGCCGCTTCGTGCCCCTCTGCTCATCGCCGTCGTCGCCAGTTACCGGAAGAGCGAGAAGGTACCCCGTTGGGAACAGGAGGCCGTCGCCTCCGGTGTCGCCCACATGCTGAGCCTGCTCCTCGACGAAGCGGGGTGGGGCGTCATCTGGCGCACCGGCCACTACACGCGCGCGAAGGCGGTCGCCAGAGCTCACGGCCTCGCCGAGAACGAGGAGCTCCTCGGCTGGCTGTATGTGGGAGGCAAGCCCGAAGACAAGAAGCCCGGTCGGCGCAAGTCCGTCGATGCACGCACACTCGTCACGCGCATGCCGCACGCGAATACCGAGAATGCCCCGAAGACGGCGACGACCACCGAGAAGGTGAAGAAGGTGAAGAAGGTGAAGAAGGTGAAGAAGGCCAAGAAAGCGGAGAAGGCGAAGAAGGCCGAGAAGAGGTAACCCCTCAGCGGCGACGCGGCCACGGAACCGCGACCACCACCGACGCGACGGCCACGACGACCATCGCGAGCACCTGCCAGAGCGCTGGTCCGGCCGCGGGCGGCCACATGAGGTCGATCACGACCGACGTGACCAATTGCCCGAGCACCGACCCCAGGCCCATGAGCAGCACCCCGGTCTGCGCCACAATGAACGTGCCGAGAAGGATGTAGGAGGCGCCCAGGAACCCTCCGAGGTACAGCCAGGGCTCGGTGGGAAGCCCCGCCGGTGCGCCGCGGAACGCGATGCTCACCCCGGATGCCAGGGCGAGCACCACGGTGCCGGCGATGAAGCTCATCAGGGTGGCGGCGAGGGGCGAACGCGCCCGCTGGGCCAGGCGCCCGTTGGTCGCTGCCTGCCAGGCGATCCCGACACCCGCGGCGAACGGGAGCAGCAGCATCCACAGCGGCGCGGTGGCCAGCACGTCGCCGGAGAGCGAGATGCCGACCGCGGCGAGCGCGAGCAGCCCCCCGAGCACCCGCCCTGGCGTGACCGCCACGACTCCTGCGGGCCCGAATCCGATCCGATCGAGCACGAGGCCGTGAACGGTCTGCCCCGCCACCACACCGACGGTGAACAGGGAGACGCCGAGCACACCGGCGGTGAGACCTTGGGTCGAGACGGTGAGTGCGCCACACGCTCCCCCGAGCAGCATCCAGACGGGGATCGTCTGGTGTCGGATGCCGCTCCACAGGCGTGCGACGCCTCGCCGAGCCGACGGGAGGGCGGAGATCACGACGGCGAGCGCCACGAGTCCTACGGAGAACGAGACGAAGCCGGCGACGATCCCGTCGTCGACGCGCACACCGAGCACCCCGTTGATCCGCGCCTGGATCGCCGTCATGACACCGATCGCGACCGCTCCTCCGAGGGCCAGTGGAGCGGGAAGTCGACGGGTCTCTGGCACCTGTCGACCCTACCCGAGCCGCCGGCCGCTCCTCGCCCGTGAATGTCCGAGGCCGGGACTACGCTGGCGGCATGTGCGCGAGCTACGGACTCGATCCCCGATTCACCGATGCCGAACTCCTCGCCGCCGCCGACGATGCGGTGCTCGAGGGCCTCCGCGTGTGGGCGCAGGAGAACGCCGGCGAGACCGTCCGACCGACGGGCAAGAACCTGCGCAACCTCAACCCGCTGATCGTGCAGCCAGATACCGCCCCGACCCTCGAACCCGCGTGGTGGGGGTTCCTCGTCGACGGCGAGCCGGCGAAGTTCCCCTCGATCAACACCCGCTCGGAGCGGCTGCAGGAGCGTCCGGGCGGGGCGAAGTCGAGAGCGATCGTCCCCGCGACGAGCTGGTACGAGATGCAGAAGCCGTCTCGGCAGTGGAACGAGTTCATCGTCGACGACGGCACTCTGTTCGGCATGGCTGCGGTCACGCAGCGCGGCCGCACGGCCGACGGCGAGTGGTTCACGTGCTATTCCATCGTGATGCGTCCCGCTCCCCCTCACCTCGTCGACCTGCACGACCGGATGCCCCTCCTCGTCCCGTCCACCCTGAGCCATGACTGGCTGACCGCACCGGCGTCGCGGGAGATCATCGACGAGGCCGTCATCGCTTCAGACGAGATGGCCGCGCGGGTGCAGGCTCGCCCTCGCGCCTGACCCTCTGATGTCCCACGCGGGTCGGACACTTCGCCGTCAGATGTGTACCTGAGGGGGACGCGCGACACCCGGGGCGCTCCGTAACGTTGTGCCCATGATCACAGCAGAAGGCCTCACGAAGAGGTTCGGAGACAAGACCGCCGTCGACGACGTGTCGTTCACGGTCAAGCCGGGCAGCGTCACCGGCTTCCTCGGCCCGAACGGCGCCGGGAAGTCGACCACCATGCGGATGATCGTCGGCCTCGACCGCCCGACGTCGGGGCGTGCCACCATCGCCGGACGCGAGTACCGCAAGCTCCGCGCACCTCTCACCGAAGTCGGTGTCCTCCTCGACGCCAAGGCGGTGCACACCGGTCGCACCGCTCGCAACCACCTCCGCGCCATGGCCGCGACACACGGCATCCCCTCCTCCCGAGTCGATGAGGTCATCGACCTTGCGGGCATCGGGTCGGTGGCACGTAAACGCGCGGGCGGATTCTCGCTCGGAATGGGGCAGCGCCTCGGCATCGCTTCGGCACTGCTCGGCGACCCGCACACGCTGATCCTCGACGAGCCGGTGAACGGCCTCGACCCCGAGGGGGTGCGCTGGGTGCGCCAGTTCGTCCGTCACGTGGCATCAGAGGGGCGCACCGTGCTGCTCTCGAGCCACCTGATGAGTGAGATGGCGCAGACCGCCGACCACGTCATCGTGATGGGCCGCGGTCGGGTGCTCGCGGATGCCCCGCTCGCGGAGCTCGTGCGCTCCTGGACTCGGAACACGGTGCGGGTCCGCACACCGAGACCAGCCGACCTGGCTGCCGCCGTCGGAGGGCCGGAGGTGGAGATCGTGAGCTCGGCTCCCGATCTGCTCGACATCGTGGGGCTGCCCGCCGCGCGGATCGGCGATCTGGCCGCCGACCGCGGCATCCCGCTCCACGAACTCACCCCGACCACCGGATCACTCGAAGACGCCTATCTCGCCCTCACCGGCGACTCCGTCGAGTACCGCACCAAGGAGATCTCATGACCACGACACAGGCTCCCGCTCCCACGCGGACACGCGTCGACACCGGTCGTCGGCTGACGTTCATGCGCGCACTGCGCGGCGAGTGGATCAAGCTCGCCACCCTGCGCTCGACGTGGTGGTCGATCGGCATCACCGCCGCCCTCACGGTCGGCATCGCCGTGCTCATCGCCCTCGCTGTCGATGTGCCGGACTTCAGCCCGATCCAGGCCGTGGTCATGCCGATCCAGTTCACGATGCTGCTCGCCGGCATCATCGGCGCGATCTCGGTCACCGGTGAGTACTCGACGGGGATGATCCGTTCGACGCTCACTGCGAACCCGATTCGCGGTTCGGTGCTGGCCGCGAAGTCGACGGTGCTGGCACTGTTCCTGTTCGTCTCGTCGCTGGTGATCTTCGTCGTCTCCGCGGTGGCCGTCTCCCTCATCGTCGCCCCGCGTGACCAGGGCATCGACTGGTCGGACCCGACAGCATCGGTGCTTCCGATCGTGGTGGCTTCCTTGTCGATGGCCGTCTTCGCGCTCATCGGCGTCGCGTTCGGATTCGTTTTGCGCTCCGGTGCGGGCGCCATCGCCGCAACCGTCGGTGTGCTGTTCGTCCTGCCGATCGTGGCGAACTTCTTCTCCTTCGCCGGAGAGACGTGGGCATGGGTCCTGCAGGCCGCCGCCTACCTTCCGGACGCCGCCGCACGGAGTGCGATCATGCCCGGAGCCGGTGCCGCACTCGACGCTCCGGTTGCGTTCCTGACGCTGGCCTGCTGGGTCGTGGGCGGTGCTGCCGTCGCGTGGGGCGTGCTGCGCACCCGCGACGCGTAAAGTCGGCCTGTGAGCAGAACGCGAAGCCGCAGCGACTCGGTCCGCGAGGACGAGGAGCTGCGGCTTCCGCGCGCCCCGGGCCTGTTCCGACGGTTCTGGGCCCGCCATCCGCTGTTCGCCGACATCCTGCTCGCGCTGATCTGCCTGTTCCTGTCCCTCGCCCCCGCCGCGCCGTACCCCAACACCTCGCTCCCGGAGGGCACATACATCGCCATCAACATCGCGACGTTGGTGATGGTCGCGATCGGATGCAGCACTCTCCTCTGGCGTCGACGGGCACCCCTGGGTCCCTTCGTCGCTGCGGTGATCCTGGGGACCGTCGGACTGTTCACAGGCATGTCCGGAGGCATCGTCCTCCTGCTCGTCGCCTGCTACGGCGTGGCGGTCTACAGATCGGCGCGTCTGGCCTGGATCTGTTACGGGATCGGTGCCGCTTGGTTCCTCGGACTCACCACGATCCTCATGCTGACCGGCACGACCCTGCTCCAGGTCGGCATCGATACCGCCCTCGGCTACGTCGCGCTCGGGCTCATCGGCACGCTCGTCGGGGTCAATGTGGGCGGCCGCAAGCGCTATCTCCTCGCCATCATCGACCGATCCCGTCAACTCCTGATCGAGCGCGATCAGCAGGCGCAACTCGCCGCCGCATCGGAACGCGCCCGCATCGCACGGGAGATGCACGATATCGTCTCCCACTCCCTCACCGTGATCGTCGCACTGTCCGAAGGGGCGGCCGCCACCCCCGATCGGGAACAGGCCCGGAGGGCTGCGGTATCCGTCGCGGACACCGCCAGAGGCGCTCTCACCGAGATGCGTTCGATGCTCGGTGTGCTGCGCGACGACGAATCGCCGCTGCCGCTGGCGCCGATGCAACCCGTTCCCGCGCGTGACACCGTGGAGACGGCTCAGCGCGCGGGCTACCCGGCGACGCTCACCGTCATCGGGCAGGCCGATGTCTCCCCCGCCGTCGCGCATGCGATCGGCAGGATCGTGCAGGAGGGCGTGACCAACGCCATGCGCCACGCCCCGACCGCGAAGAGCATCACCGTGCGGCTGGAGTACACGGCCGACACGGTCGTGATCGAGATCGTCAACGACGGCGTCTCGGGTGAGATCGGCTCAGACGGATTCGGTGTGCGCGGGCTCTCCGAGCGTGCCGCCCATGTGCATGGGACGGTGCGATCCGCACCTGCGGATGGAGGACGATGGATTCTGCGGGCGGTGCTTCCCACATCGGGAAGCAGGCCCGCCGCACCGCGACAGACGATGGAGGACGACGCATGACGCAGGCGATCAGAGTGCTGCTGGTGGATGACCAGGAGCTGATCCGTCTCGGCTTCCGCATGGTGCTGGAGTCTGAGGAGGACATCGTCGTCATCGGCGAAGCCGGCGACGGGAAAGCGGCGATCACGCAGAGCGCGCTGCTCGCTCCCGACCTGGTGCTGATGGACATCCGGATGCCGGAGCTGGACGGCATCGCCGCCACCGAGGCCATCGTCCGAGAACGTCCGCAGACCAAGGTGCTCGTTCTGACCACCTTCGATCTCGACGAATACGCGTTCGGAGCCATCCGCGCGGGCGCGAGCGGATTCCTGTTGAAGGATGCCCAGCGCCACGAGATGATCTCCGCGGTGCGCGCCGTCCACCGCGGGGATGCGGTGCTGTCCCCGCGTGTGACGAGAGCGCTGCTGGAGCACGTGACGCCTCGGCTCGGCGGAGCGCCCGCGACTCCGGCCGCAGAGGAGAGCGCTGCTCTCGAATCGCTCACGGAACGTGAGCGGGACGTCTTCCTCGCGATCGGCCGCGGACTCACCAACGCAGAGATCGCTCAGAGTCTGTACGTCGGCGAGTCCACGGTCAAGACCCACGTCGGTCGTGTGCTGGCGAAGCTCAGCGCGCGGGACAGGATCCACGCGGTCATCCTGGCGCATCGGCTCGGGCTCGTCGGCGACTAGCCCGATCTCATCAGGCGCGCGACGGCGCCCATTCCGAGACGCGGTCGAGCCGCTGCACCTCATCGTCCGAGAGCTCCAGACGCGCCCCGGCGAGCAGGTCGGGAACCTGTTCCACGGTTCGCGCGCTCGCGATCGGTGCGACCACGGTCGGTTGTGCGCGAAGCCACGCGAGCGAGGTCGCGGCGATCGAAGCGCCGTGCGCATCGCCGATCTCCTCGAGCGCGTCGATGATCCGCAGGCCCGCTTCGGTCGCGTACTTCGCGGCGCCCTGCGCCCGGGGCGACGCCTGACCCGCGGCGTCCGTCGAGCGGTACTTGCCGGTGAGGAAGCCGCTGGCCAGGGAGTAGTACGGGATGAGTCCGAGGTCGAACTCCTCGGCGACCGGGATGATCGTGTCCTCGACCTCGTTGCGGTGCACGAGGTTGTAGTGCGGCTGCACCGCGACCGGCAGCGCGACACCGAGTCGACGGGCGATCTCGACCCACTCGCGGATGCGCTCGGCGGAGTAGTTCGACACGGCGACGTGCCGGACCAGCCCGTCTTCGACGAGTCCCCCGAACGCGCTGACGGTCTCCTCCAGCGGAACGGTCTCGTCATCGAAGTGCGCGTAGTACAGGTCGATCTCATCGATGCCCAGGCGCTTCAGCGAGGCCTCGGCGGCCTTGCGGACATTCGCGGCGGAGAGGCCGCGGAACTGCGGGTGCTGACTGACCTTGGTCGCGACGACCACACCCGCAGGTTTGCGCGAGGCCAACCACTCGCCGACGATCGTCTCACTCTCTCCTCCTTCGTTTCCCGGCACCCACGCGCTGTACGAGTCGGCGGTATCGATGAAGTCTCCGCCTCCGTCCACGAAGGTGTCGAGGACGGCGAAGGACGTGTCACGGTCGGCTGTCCAGCCGAACACGTTGCCGCCGAGCGAGAGCGGAAGGACGTCGAGATCACTGGTACCGATGCGGGTCATGATGAGAGCAACCGGTGAGCCCGCCTCCCGCATTCCCGGACGACGCCGTGTTGCGCTCCATGAACGTCACGGTGGCGATGCCTCCCCCTCGTCGTGGATCTGCGAGGGGCGGCCCACGATCCGCGGATCCGGAGCGTGGGCGACCATCGGGTCCTTGCCCGGATAGTCGAACCGTGCGAGAACACATCTCATCGCTTCCAGCCGCGCGCGCCTCTTGTCGTTCGACGAGATGACGACCCACGGGAGGGCCGGGGTGTCCGTGTGGAAGAACATGGCCGCCGCTGCCTCGGTGTAGTCCTCCCATCTGTCGACGCTCGTGAGGTCGGTAGGGCTGAGCTTCCACTGCTTGAGCGGATCCTCGCCGCGACGGGTGAAGCGGCGCCGTTGTTCCGCCTCGCCAATCGAGAACCACAGCTTGATGAGGCGGATGCCCGAACCGACGAGCATGCGCTCGAACTCCGGCGCGGTCTGGATGAACTCCTCGTACTCCGCCGACGAGCAGTACCCCATCACGCGTTCGACGCCCGCTCGGTTGTACCAGGAGCGATCCATCAGCACGATCTCACCGCCCGACGGCAGATGCGCGACGTAGCGCTGGAAATACCACTGCGTCCGCTCGACATCACTGGGTTTGTCGAGCGCGACGACACGAGCGCCGCGGGGGTTCAGGTGCTCCATGAAGCGTGCGATCGCACCGCCCGCGCCCGCCGCATCCCGCCCCTCGAACAAGATGAGGACCCGTCCCGACGAGCGCGTGATGTGCGCCTGGAGTTTGAGGAGTTCGATCTGCAGCAGTCGTTTCTCGCGCGCGTATGCCGCCCGTGTGACCGTCGGGAGTTCGGACGTGCTGCCCATCGCCTCCCCCTCCCCTGGCGCTTGTCGATCGCGCGACGCATGAGGCAAAGCGCAGGTGGCCGCGGCGGGGAGTCGGCCACCTGCGCCGTCATCGACCCGGCGTGATCTCGTTGAATCCACCAGGAAACTCAACGCTCAGTAACATATCACCTCGTAGCGCGATACTCCGGAATGTACTTCTCGCACCCAGCCGTCACCGGAGACGCGACGAGGTCGAAGTCACGGCTATCGTTCACTCATGGGAACGATCCAGTACGGCAGCGGTGACGAGATCCACATCGAGGACCGCGCACTCGCACATCTCAAAGTGGTCATCGCCACGAAATTGCGACGCAATGAGAGCTTCACCCTGTCGTGGCGGCACCCCGACGGCGACGCCCCCGGCCGTTCGACCATCTGGCTGCACCCATCGATCCCGCTGCGCTTCACCTTCGACGAGCCAGAGGCCCCTCAGCTCAACCCGAAATGGATTCAGGACCTCATGCAGTCGGCGAGCTCCACGGGCGGGATCAGCCTCATCGAGGAAGTGGTCGAAGCGCCGCCGACCGGCGACGCGGACTCACCTCACCTGGACTGAACTCTCCGAATGAGCGACGTGCGGACGCGCGTCAGCTCGCTCGCCACACGGAGAGCAGCTGCCATCCTTCCGGCACCTGGGACTCGAGCGCGGCCATGTCGTCACCCTCGATCTCGCGGATGCCGTCGCGACGCAGGAACTTGCCCTCGACGGATCGCATCGATCCGGCCTTCTCCATCGTCGCCATGGCCGACACCAGGTCCCATCCCGCAGGCGCCTGAGCGGTGAGCTGTGCACGGACCTCGGCGAGATCTTCGCCTTTGAGGGTGACGCTGTGGGCTTCGAGCGGGCGGATCAGTCCGTGGAGCATCAGACCAGCCTAGGGCGAGGGACAGGCCGCCGCGATGCTCCCGCGCACGCACGTGAGCGAGGCCTTCCCCCCGAAGGGCGGCGATGAGTGGAAACCAGGGTCGAGGAGCAGAACCCTTCGTCCGACAACACCTACGACCGAGTACCCCTCGGCAGCCCCGATCAGGAACGTCGGCGACACCTCGATCCCCCCGCCCATCACATTCGTGAGGAGCATCCCCGGCCCGCCTACAACTGGCACCGGCTACATCGGCGGCCCCACGTCCTCGCCCCGGAAACGCCGCGGGGCCCCGCCCTGCCGACCGGGCGGAGTTCCCTGGATCAGGTGCTGCAACGACCACGAGAACTCGGACAGCCAGGTGGGGATCTCTCAACCTATCGAGGCTCGCGGTCGAGTGTCTGTAGGCCGAAAAGGGGACAGCGCGGGCCGACGCCTGAGCCATAGCCTGGCTCCATGAACACAACCCTCGAGGCACCGCCGCCGGGGATCGTTGCGGCCGAACGCACGGTCACAGCGTCACCACCCGCCGGCCGTAAACCTGTCTCACGACGAACCTTCTTGTCCGCCTCTGCGATCGCTGCGATTGTCGCGGCCGCCGGACCACTCGTCGGGCACGCAGCTCCGGCGTTCGCGGATTGGGGCAACTACCAGAACGGGCGCATCCCGGTCAACATCCTGGCTCCCGTGCCCTGGGACACCGTCCGCATCTTGCGGACAGACGCACGGGACGCGCTCGTTCAGCTGAACAACGCGTTCCGCCCTCAATTTGGGCACAACATCACCGTGAATGACGGCTACCGAGATCTCGCCGAGCAGGTCCGTGCGAAGGAGAAGTACGGAGACAAGGCTGCGGAGCCGGGGACCTCGAACCACGGATGGGCAATCGCCGTCGACCTGGCCGACACCAATCGAGTGCAGCTGAGCTTCAGCCATCCGATCTACCTGTGGCTCAAGTCGAATGCCCGACAGTTCGGCTACATACACCCGGCCTGGGCCGAGCCCGGGACGTCACGTCCCGAACCCTGGCATTGGGAATTCAACGGTGTCTACAACGGCACGCCAACAACGACAACGATGGAGGATTCAGTGGAAGCAATCGTAAGAGCACCGAATGGAATCGTGGTTCACCTTCGCCCCGGCGGAAAGACGAACTTCGGGACGCCGCAGGAATACAACACGTTCCGCGATCAGATCGCGTTCCTTCGTAACGCTGGTGCAACCGACGTTATGGCGCTGCCTGAGCTGTCCACGGTTCCCGGCGTGACGTGGGACACGTTCATATACCTCTCGCGCTACATCGGTGCGCCCGAGTAAGAACGCAGCGTTCTTCAGCGCGACAGCCTGAACGGCACAAGGCCCCCGCCCAGCCGCAAGGCTTGGTGGGGGTCTTCGCCCTCCGGGACGCTCGATCCTCGATGCTACCCATTCCCGGACCTGGGCTGCCCTGATGCCCGACCTCGAGTAGAAACCGAGGCGGTCTTCTGCTTTCCGAACCGCTACTTCTTGAGCCGACTACGGGACTCGAACCCGTAACCCCCGTATTACAAGTACGGTGCGCTACCAATTGCGCCAAGTCGGCGGATGCCATCCACCAGCTTAGCGATGGCATCGACCCCGGTTCGAACTACGGGGCGGGCGTGGTGGTCGACGTGGGCGTCGGAGACGGCGTCGCACGGGAGGCATCGCTCGCGACGCTCAGCACGAACTGCGAGAACTCGGCCGGGTCGTCGAACGCACCGACGTACGCCTCGCCGTTCGCGACGATCATGGGTGCGGTGTTGAGCATCAGGTCTTTCGAGCCGGCGAGCGGTCCGTCGAGTGCGCGCGTGGTCGCTTCTTTCGCCCAACCGACGAAGTCACCGTTCTCGATGCACGACCGGACGGCCTTGGTGTTGTCGGTGCCGACGGCGGCTGCCAGATTCGCCAGGTCCTCGTCTGACATCCCGTCACTGCCGACCTCGGGCTGGTCGTCGAGCAGGTCGTGATTGAAGGCGTAGAACTGCGCAGGCGAGTGCGTGGCGACGCACGCGGCGGCCGCAGCGGAACGCAACGAGTACTTGGTGCCGTTCGAGCTCGCGGTGAGCAAGGCGACCGGGTGGTAGCTGACGGTGACCGCCCCCTCCCCGATCCAACCGGCGAGCTGACGCGCATTGGCCCGCTCGAACTTTCCGGCGTCCGGCGAGAGGTAGTCGACGTAGACATGGATGTCGACCTTGTCGGAGGAGGTCGCGCTGGGGGTCGGCTCAGTCGAGGCGCCCGCATCGCTCGGCTCTGCCGAGGGCGTCGCGGGGACCTCATCGGATCCGGCAACGGCGGTGATGTCGGTGACGACGACGCCATCCGACTCCATCCCCGTCGGGGTGAGCTTCGGCTTCGACACCTGAGCGGACACCGCAAGGGTCACGGCGGTGCCGATCGCCCCCACCGCGACGACGGCGACGGCGCCGATGATGATCCGTCGCATGAGGCGCGCCCTCGACTGCTGGGCGTGCACTTTCTGAGCCTTCTCCCGCACGGCCTCGCGAGAATTGCGAGGTGTGGGGACGTTCGGCGTTTCGTCGCTCGACATCGTTCCTCTTGTGAGTCTGCGGGGGTCCGGGTTGGCCCCGACCGCCGCTGAGCGACGATCGCCGCTGGGCGCGGCCGAGATCGATGCTAACCAGTGAGGCTGAGAAATACCCAGGTACAGCCGTTCATGTCATACTGATCTCGACCCAAAGACGGGTCACGGTGGCTCACCCCACCGCTTCATCACTACGGATCGTCCGGCACGTACCTGCCGGTGAAGGAGAAACACAATGGCATCTGTGACTTTCGACGAAGCCACCCGCCTGTACCCCGGTGGAACCCGTCCGGCCGTCGACAAGCTGAACCTCGAGGTCGGTGACGGAGAGTTCCTCGTCCTCGTCGGTCCTTCCGGTTGCGGTAAGTCCACATCTCTGCGCATGCTCGCCGGCCTCGAAGAGGTCAACGCCGGCCGCATCCTCATCGGCGACCGCGACGTGACCGACGTCCCGCCGAAGGACCGCGACATCGCGATGGTCTTCCAGAACTACGCCCTGTACCCGCACATGACCGTCGCCGAGAACATGGGCTTCGCGCTCAAGATCGCCGGCGTCGGCAAGGAAGAGCGCGCCGCACGCGTGCTCGAGGCTGCGAAACTCCTCGACCTCGAGCCCTACCTGACCCGCAAGCCGAAGGCCCTCTCCGGTGGTCAGCGTCAGCGTGTCGCCATGGGCCGTGCGATCGTGCGTCAGCCGCAGGTGTTCCTCATGGACGAGCCGCTGTCGAACCTCGACGCCAAGCTCCGCGTCCAGACCCGCACCCAGATCGCATCGCTGCAGCGTCGTCTCGGCGTCACCACGGTCTACGTCACCCATGACCAGACCGAGGCGCTGACCATGGGCGACCGCATCGCGGTCCTTAAGGACGGTCTGCTCCAGCAGGTCGGCTCGCCCCGCGACCTGTACGAGAAGCCGAACAACGTCTTCGTCGCCGGCTTCATCGGCTCGCCCGCGATGAACCTGTTCTCGGCCGACCTCGCCGAGGGCGGCATCCGCTTCGGCACCGAGGTCGTCCCGCTCGACCGCGACACCGTCGGTCGCGCCAACGGTTCGCAGGTGACGGTCGGCGTGCGTCCGGAGGACATCGTCGTCGGCCCCGCCGACGGCAAGGGCCTCTCGGTCACGGTCGACCTCGTCGAAGAGCTCGGCGCCGACGGCTACCTCTACGGTCACACCGAGATCAACGGCAAGCGCGCCGACCTCGTCGCTCGCGTCGACGGTCGCAACCACCCGAACGCCGGCGAGACCGTCACGCTCGCCGCCTCGGCCGGCCACGTGCACGCGTTCGACATCGAGTCGGGTGACCGTCTGAACGACAAGCCGGTCGTCTCCGCCTGATCGGATCCACAGACGCGGCGCAGGCTGACCTCGGTCGCCTGCGCCGCGTCTCTTTTTCCTCTTCGTACGCCACCAGGAGCATCATGCAGGATTCGCTGCGGATCACCGCCAGCAAGGTCGATCCGGGACTGCTCGCCCTCCCCTGGTCCACCACGCTCGCCAAGTGGCCGTCCGAGCACATCGTCTCGCTCCCCAAGGGGCTCTCCCGCCACCTCGTCCGGTTCGCCGACCTCTCGGGTCGCGTCGTCGCCGTCAAGGAGACCACTGCCGAGATGGCACAGCGCGAGTACGACATGCTGGGCAACCTCGCCCGGCTCGACGTACCGTGCGTCGACCGGGTCGCTGTGATCGCGGGGCGCACCGATGCCCATGGCGATCCCCTCCCCGCGGCACTGGTCACCTCGCACCTGCGCTTCTCGATGCCGTACCGTGCGCTGTTCACGCGCGTCCTGCGCCCGGACACCGCCAACCGTCTGGTAGACGCGCTCGCGCTGCTGCTCGTGCGCCTCCACAACGTGGGCTTCTACTGGGGCGACGTCTCCCTGTCGAACACCCTCTTCCGTCGTGATGCCGGGGCCTTCGCCGCCTATCTCGTCGACGCGGAGACCGGAGAGCTCCATGAGGAGGGTCTGACCGACGGGCAGCGCGCCTACGACCTCGACCTCGCGCGTACGAACATCGCCGGCGAGATCATGGACCTCGCCGCCGGCGGACGCCTCGAGCACGGGGTGGATGCGGTCGCGATCGCCGACGGCATCGTGTCGTCCTACCGCTCGCTCTGGGCCGAGCTCACCGCACAGGAGTCCTTCTCCGCCGCCGAGACGTGGCGCATCACCGAGCGCGTGGAACGGCTCAACGCCCTCGGATTCGACATCGATGAGATGTCGATGTCGACCACCGCGGACGGCACCGTCGTCGAGATCCAGCCGAAGGTCGTGGACGCCGGGCATCATCAGCGGCGCCTCATCCGTCTCACGGGGCTCGACGTGGAGGAGAACCAGGCACGACGGCTGCTCAACGACCTCGACGAGTTCCGCGCGCGCTCGACCAAGCAATGGGCGGACGAAGAGATGTACGCGCACGAGTGGCTCACCCGCGTGTTCGAGCCCGTCGTTCGCGCGATCCCCTACGAGCTGCGCGCCAAGCTCGAGCCGGCTGAGGTGTTCCACCAGGTGCTGGAACACCGCTGGTACCTGTCTCAGGCGGAAGGACGCTCGATCCCACTCGCCGAGGTGCTCACCAGCTACATCAACGAGGTGCTGCGCCACCGACGCGACGAAGCCACCATCATGGGGCCGCCCACCGAGACGATGAGCCTTCCGGTGATCACCGGCGTGACCCCGGTGGCCGACGAGGATGAGGACGTCGACTGGCGCGACCTGGTCTGACCGCCCCTCCGCTCCCCGCGCACGGGTTGTCGTCGAGTGCGGGGGTAGTCGAGTGCACGGGTTGTCTTCGAGTGCACCGCCTGTTGACGCCTGCAAGCCGTGCGCTCGGCGAGATCACGTGATCTCGACGCGGCCCGGCGGGCGTGTGGGGGGGGGAGAGAGTGGGCGGAGCGTGGGGGTCAGTAGCCGACGGTGAAACGCTCGCGGTGGTGGTTGCCCTGCTCGATCTCGTCGACCACGGCGACGGCGAAATCGGCCCCGGAGATGTACGACTTGCCTTCGGCATCGCGGACGATCACATCGCCCCCGTCGCGATAGCGGCCGGTACGCTCGCCCTCCGCCCAAGGACCGAACACCTCAGCCGGATGGATGAAGAACCAGTCCAGTCCCGCGTCGGTCGCCTCGAGGAGCGCGAGCGAGTCGATCCCGACCTGCGCCTCGTGCTTGTACTCCTCGGGGAAGTCCTGATCGAACAGACGCGGGCCTCCGGGCGCCACCAGGCTTCCTCCGGCACCGCCGACCACGCCGAGACGGGTCGCCGTACCGGCGATCTGCTCGACGACGTTCGACAGCGCCTCGAGCGCACGGTCTTCCATGTCGCCGCGTGGAGAGAGCGCCGACACCACGGCATCCGCACCGACGAACGCGTCCGCGAGGGGCGCCAGGTCGAGCGCGGAGCCCTGCAGGTAGGCGGCTCCGGCCACCGGATCGGTCGGTTCCGAACGCGAGATCGCGATGACGGCGTGGCCACGACTCACCGCCTCCGTGACGATGTGGCGACCGGCGTACCCGGTCCCTCCGATCACGATGATGCGAGCCATGGTCAGCCTTCCCTCGGACGTCTAGATCTTCTTCGCGGCGCGGAGCGACGCGACCTGGTACAGGGCGACGGATGTCGCGATACCGGCGTTCAGCGACTCGGTGGCCGCGGAGATCGGAATCGAGACGATCTGGTCGCAGGTCTCGGACACCAGGCGCGACAGTCCCTTGCCCTCCGAGCCGACCACGATCACGACGGGACGATCGGCGAGCTGCAGCTCGGGGAGCGACACGTCGCCGTCACCGTCGAGACCGAGCACGAACACGCCCTGCTTCTTGAACTCCTTGAGCTGCGTGGTGAGGTTGGTCGCCAGCGCCACGGGGGTGCGGGCGACGGCTCCGGCGCTGGTCTTCCAAGCCGCCGAGTTGACGCCGGCCGAGCGACGCTGGGGAAGGATGACGCCCTGCCCGCCGAACGCCGCGGTGGAACGGATGATGGCGCCCAGGTTGCGGGGGTCGGTGATGCCGTCGAGGGCGACGAACAGGGGGACCTCTCCGCGGTCGATGACCTGCTCGAGCAGATCCTGCGGGTGCGCGTACTCGTACGGCGGCACCTTGATAGCGACGCCCTGGTGCACGCCGTCGAACCCGGCCATACGGTCGAGCTCCGGACGCGTGACCTCCATCACGGGGATGCCCCGATGCGTGGCGATCGAGAGCATCTCCTTCACGCGGTCGTCCATCTCGACGCGCTGCGCGATGTAGAACGCCGTCGCCGGAATCTTCGCCCGCAGTGCCTCGAGGACCGAGTTGCGACCCGTGACATTCTCGGTGTCGTCGCCCGCCTTGGCCTTCGGCGCACGGTTCCCCCCGCCACCGGAGCCCGGCCGACTGCCGCCGGGACGTCCCTTGCCGCCCGTGGCGGCCGCGTAGCGCTCGGCTGCGGCCTTGCGCTTGCCCGCCGGGTGCCAGGCGCGGTCCTCTGCCTTCGGCGTCGGTCCCCGCCCCTCGAGCGCCTTGCGCCCGAGTCCGCCGGTGCCCTTGGTCGGGCCCTTCTTGTTTCCCTTGCTCGCGCCGGGGCGCCCTGGCTTAGCCATCGATACTCCAATGAGTTCCGGCCGGAGTGTCCTCCAGCGTGATTCCTGCGGCGGCGATCGCATCTCGGATGCGATCCGCCGCCGCCCAGTCCTTGTCAGCGCGTGCTTGGGCGCGCTGGGTGATCATCGTCTGGACGAGGGCGTCCAGAGCGGATTCCGAAGCGCCGGTCTTCGCATCGGAAGTGGGCGTGAGGCCGAGGACGGAAGTCATCGCCAGCACGGCGCGCAGCGCATCGAGCGCGGCGGCGTCCTCCCCCGCGTCCAGCGCCGCGTTTCCCGCTCGCACCGTCTCGTGCAGCACCGCGAGTGCCTGGGGCACACCGAGGTCATCATCCATCGCCGCTGCGAACGCGGCGGGGAGGCTCTGCGACAGGAGGAACCCGATGCCCCCTCCGGCAACACGTGCGGCACGTTGCTGGAACGTGCCGATCCGGTTGAGAGCCGCCTCGGCCTCGGCCCACGACGAGTCGCCGAGGTCGAGGCTCGACCGGTAGTGGGCGGCGGCCAGCGCGTACCGCACCACCAGTGGATCGTGCGCGGCCAGCACATCGGCCGCCAACGTGAAGTTCCCCAACGACTTCGACATCTTCTGGCCGTCGACGGTCACGAGCCCGTTGTGCACCCAGTAGCGCGCGAAGCCGTCACCTGCTGCCGTCGACTGCGCGAGCTCGTTCTCGTGGTGCGGGAAGCGCAAGTCGAGCCCTCCCCCATGGATGTCGAACTCGGCGCCGAGATAGCGCTTCGACATCGCGGAGCATTCGATGTGCCATCCGGGCCGCCCGGATCCCCACGGCGACGCCCAGGTCGCATCGGCCGGCTCTTCGGGCTTGCTGCCCTTCCAGAGCGCGAAGTCCTGGGGGTTGCGCTTGCCCCGAGGGTCCGCATCCTCTGCGGCCTCCATGGCGTCGAGGGACTGATGGGTGAGCGACCCGTACTCCGCCCAGGAGCGCACGTCGAAGTACACGTCGCCGGAGCTGTCGGGCGCCGGGTAGGCGTGGCCGCGTTCGATCAGCACCGCGATGAGTTCCTGCATCTGCGGCACGGACGCCGTGGCCCGAGGCTCGTAGGTCGGCGGCAGGATACCGACACCCGCATACGCCGCGGTGAACTCCTGCTCCATCCGGTACGCCAATGCCCACCACGGCTCGGAGTCCGTCGCGTTGGCGAGCACCTTGTCGTCGATGTCGGTGACGTTGCGCACGAACGTGACCCGACCGTGGCGGTACTCCAGCCAGCGGCGCAGCAGATCGAAGCTCAGAGCGGCCCGGACGTGCCCGATGTGGGGCCCCGACTGCACCGTGGGTCCACACACGTACATCGTGATGTTCTCGGGATCGAGAGGCACGAAGTCGCGCAGCTGCTGCGCGCGGGTGTCGTAGAGGCGGACTGTCACCGCTCAAGCCTACTCGGCGACCGCTGAGCGCCAGCCCCTGCAGCGTTATTCGCTGTCCGATGTGACGTTCGGCGACCGACCGGGAGGCCTCCTCCCCTGATCGTCAGCCTTCTCTGGGACCGGTGGGGATCACCGACGCGATGGCCGTCACTGCGATACCCTCGCCCCGCCCGGGGAATCCGAGCCCGTCCGTCGTCGTCGCGGTCACCGTCACCGGGGCGCCGAGGACAGCGGACAGAACGCCCTCGGCCTCTGCCCGTCGAGGGCTGAAACGCGGCCGATTGCCCTGGAACTGCACCGAGACGTTGCCGATGTCGAATCCGGCTCCAGCGAGGAGCTCGCGGGTGCGGGCGAGGAAGACGTCGGCGTGCGCACCGGCGTACTCAGGGTGCGAGGTGCCGAAGTGCTCCCCGATGTCGCCGAGACCCGCGGCCCCGAGGAGCGCGTCGACCATCGCGTGGGCGACGGCGTCTCCGTCCGAATGACCGGACAGCGGCTGCTCCCCCTCCCATTCGAGCCCGGCGAGCCACAGGTTCCCTTCGCCGCCGAAAGCGTGGACATCCGTCCCGATGCCCACGCGGGGGATGCCGGATGCTGCGGCTCTCGTACCGAGCAGATGCCGGGCGCGCTCCAGGTCGGCCGGGGTGGTGATCTTGAAAGCCCGCTCGGAGCCTCCGATGTACCGCACGGGATGACCCGCCGCAGCGAACAGCGCCGCATCGTCGGTGTACTCGGTGCCACCGTCGCGTGCCGCGGCGTACGCGGACTCGAGCAGCGTCCTCGGGAACCCCTGCGGCGTCTGCGCCGCGGCGAGTTCGGAACGGTCGACGGCGGCGACGACGACACCGTCCACGACCTTCTTGAGGGTGTCGACGACGGGCAGCGCCGGGATCACGCCGACATCTGCCGTCACCGACGCGGCGACCGCATCGATCTGCATCGGAGGGGTGAGCGCGCGCGCCGCATCGTGCACCAGCACCGTCTCGACGTCACCCCAGAGCGCGGCGAGACCCGCCGCGACCGACTGCTGTCTGGTCGCACCGCCCACGACCACACGCCCGAGGTCGGCCCGTTCGCCGGCGGCCTCTCGAAGCTCTGTCTCGGCGTCGCCCTCCCACCCTTCCGGGGCGACCACGATGACCTGAGCCGGGGCCGCGGCGAAGACGCCGTCGAGCGCATGGCGAAGGATGGGACGGGCATCGATACCGACGAAGGCCTTCGGGGCGCGTGCGCCCAGACGCGTGCCTGAGCCGGCGGCGACGACGATGATCGCGGTACGCGGGACGGGGAGGATGGTCACAGCATCACGTTACCGGCGAAGACGACGAAAGGCGGATGCCGAAGCACCCGCCTTTCGTCGTGGAACAGCTCAGGACGCGAGGACCTCGTCGAGCAGTGCGCCCGCCTTGTCCTCGTCGGTCTTCTCGGCGAGCGCCAGCTCGGAGATGAGGATCTGACGAGCCTTCGCCAGCATCCGCTTCTCACCCGCGGAGAGTCCGCGGTCCTGGTCACGACGCCACAGGTCGCGAACGACTTCGCTCACCTTGATCACATCGCCGGAGGCGAGCTTCTCGAGGTTCGCCTTGTACCGACGCGACCAGTTCGTGGGCTCTTCTGTGAAGGGTGCTCGCAGCACCTCGAAAACATGATCGAGGCCTTCCTTGCCGATGACGTCACGAACGCCGACCAGGTCGACATTCTCCGCGGGGACCTCAATGATGAGATCGCCCTGGGTGACGTTGAGCTTCAGGTATTTCTTCGCCTCACCCTTGATGATGCGCTCTTTGACCTCGATGATGGTCGCAGCGCCATGGTGGGGATAGACGACGGTCTCGCCAACCTCAAAAAGCATAAAAACGTGTCCTTTCGGCAACCTCAAGGATACCACAGGGGTCATGCGCTAAGGTTCGCGCCTCCGGTGCCGCAGGAGCCCTCACGACTTACGCATAGAATGGATGCGGATATCCCCGCCGGACCTCAGGAGGACCCGTGAAATCGCGCCTTGTTGCGTCTGCAGCCCTCAGCGCCCTCGTTCTGCTCGGTGCGACCGGGTGCACGTTCATCACCCCGCAGTCCACCAAGACCGAGTACGCCGCGTCCGACGGAGTGAACGTGTCCGACGCCGACGGCCCGATCGACGTGCGCAACGCCCTCGTGGTTGCCACCGAAGACGGGTCGACCGGAAACTTCGTCGCCGCCATCGTGAACCCCACCGAGGAGAAGGCGACCCTGACGATCACCGTCGAGGGCCTGGATCCGCTCGTCGTCACCGTCCCCGCAGGGGGCACGGTGAGCCTGGGCGCGGATGAGGAGCCGCTGCGCATCGTCGGCCTCGACACCAAGCCCGGCGCCACGGTGGAGATGCACTTCCAGTCCGGAGACTCCACCGGCGTCAAGACCGAGGTGCCCGTACTCGACGGCACTCTCCCGTACTACGCAGACCTGGTCCCCTCCGAGAAGGAGTCGACCCCTCGCCCGACGCCCCTGCCGACCGACACGGCAGCTCCGGCGCCCGCGAACTGACGCGTCACCGCATCGAGAAGAGGCCGGCACCCCCGCAGGGTGCCGGCCTCTTCTCCGTTCCGTCTGAGGATCAGCCTTCGAAGCGATACCCCAGACCTCGCACGGTGACGAGCATGACCGGCTCGCTCGGGTTCTCCTCGATGCGCGAGCGGATGCGCTTGATGTGCACGTCGAGGGTCTTGGTGTCGCCGAAGTAGTCGCTCCCCCAGACCCGGTCGATGAGCTGTCCGCGGGTCAGGACGCGTCCGGAGTTGCGCATCAGGACCTCGAGCAGCTCGAACTCCTTCAGCGGCATGTTGATCTGCGCGCCGGCGACGGAGACGGTGTGCCGGTCGATGTCGAGCGAGACCCGCCCGCCGTCGAGCACGCGCTCGTCGAGCTCACCCTCGGCCTGCACGACCCGACGCAGCACGGCACGCATGCGTGCGAGCAGCTCGCGGGACGAGTAGGGCTTCGTGATGTAGTCGTCGGCGCCGAGCTCGAGGCCCACGACGATGTCCACCTCGGAGTCCTTCGCCGTGAGCATGATGATGGGCACGGCCGAGGTGGACCGGATCTGTCGGCACACCTCGGTGCCCGGCATCCCCGGAAGCATGAGGTCGAGCAGCACGATGTCGGCACCGCGCTCCCGGAAAGCCGCGAGAGCGCCGGGGCCGTCCTCGGCGATCTCCACCTCGTAACCCTCACGCCGGAGCAGGTACGCGAGCGGGTCGGCGAGGTCGGGCTCGTCTTCGACGAGAAGGATTCGGGTCATGCTCTCTCTCCGTTTCGAACGCGCGCGGACGACGCGGCCTTGGCCGCCTTGCGCGCACGCTTCTTCTTGCTCTTCTTGCCCGCGTCGAGGTTGTCGGGGGCGTCGATCCGGGGAAGACGGATCGTGAACGTGGAGCCCCGGCCCGGACGGGACCACAGCCGCACCTCTCCGCCGTGCCGCTGCGTCGCGTGCTTGACGATGGAGAGCCCGAGACCGGTACCCCCGGTGCGCCGGGAGCGGGCTTCATCCGCACGGTAGAACCGTTCGAAGATGCGCTCGCGATCGGCTTCGGCGATACCGATGCCCTGGTCGGACACGGCGATCTCGACCACGCCCGCCTCCGCCCGCACGCCGACTCCGACGCGGGAGCCGCGGGGCGAGTACACGATCGCGTTGGCGATCAGGTTGCCGACCGCCTCGATCAGGATCTGCGCGTCGCCGCGCACGAACACCCCGCGGTCGCCTCCCCTGGCGAGCTCGACGCCGGCGGAATCCGCCTGCACGACATGGGCCTCGATCGAGGAGGCGATCACCTCGTCGATCGCGACGGGACCGACCTTCGTCAGGCCGTCCTCGGCCTGCAGCCGGGACAGGCTCATGATGCGCCCGGTGAGCTGCCCGAGTCTTCCGGCCTCGGCGGAGATGCGTGCGGCGAAGATGCGCACCTGCGCGGGATCGTCGGCCGCCGACTCGATGGCCTCGGCGAGAAGGCTCACGGCGCCCACGGGGGTCTTCAGCTCGTGACTGGTGTTCGCCACGAAGTCGCGACGCATCTGGTCGAGTCGCTCCTGCTCGGTGACGTCGCGGATGATCAGCAGCACCAGACGTGTGCCGATGACGCTGGCACGGGCCGAGACCAGACGGGGGTCGAGACTCAGTCCCCCACGTGTGATGCGCATCGACTCGGTGACGGAGCCGCCCGCTTCCCGGACGCCGCGCACCAGTTGGCGGAGCTCCTGGTGGTCGAGCGTCGAGCCGACCTCGATGCCGAAACGCGTCGCGGCCTGCGAGGAAGCCAGCACGAGGCCGGAGGTGTCGACGATCGCCGCGGCATCGTCCATGCTGTGCAGGACGTCGGTGATGCCGGCCGGGATCGCCAGCGACGTCTCCTCCTGCACCCGCGCCCGTGCACGGTATGCCCACACCACGAGGAGGGAGAGGCCGACGCCGATCACCAGCCCGATGGCGAGCGAAGACAGCGCGAGCTGCGGCAAGGTCATGACACAAGCGTAGAGTGCGTTCACCGTCCGTCCGGCGGGTTTCCGCGCCCTGGCGGGAACAGGAGAAGTACTATTCACGTGCTGGGCACCGTTCGTTAACCTTCGAAGCAGACAATCGCTTCGGGCTTGTGCGGGAGCACAGACCTGCTCTCGTGCGGACGACCCGCCGTCTCGCGCTGACACAGCCGAGATCCGAATGAAAGGTTGCGCCCCAACATGCGCGAAGTCTTCCACCAGTCCCTCGAGGACCTTCAGAATCGTCTCGTCGAGATCGCCGACCTCGTCACGGTCTCGATCGACAAGGCCACCAGGGCGTTCGCGACGAGCGACGTGGCCCTGGCCGAGGAGGTCATCGCCGACGACGCGAAGATCGACGAGCTGGCCGTCGCCCTCGACGAGCAGGCCATCGAGATCCTCGCCCGCCAGCAGCCGGTCGCCCGCGACCTGCGCATCGTGGTCACGGCTCTGCGCGTGAGCGCCTCGCTCGAGCGCATGGGCGACATGTCGGAGCACATCGCCCAGCTCGCCCGTCTCCGCTTCCCCGAGCGCGCCATCCCGAAGGGCCTCAAGGGCACCTTCGTGAAGATGGGCGAGCTCGACGTCGAGGTCGCCCGCACGCTCTCCGAGCTGCTGCGCACCCAGGACCTGCGCTTCGCCGACGCCATCCGCAACGCGGACGACGACGTCGACGAGCTGCACGCCACCGTCTTCGAGAAGGTGCTCAGCGACAACTGGAAGGGCGAGGCCACGGCGACCGTCGATGCCACGCTCGCCAGCCGCTACCACGAGCGCTTCGCGGACCACGCGGTGGCCGTCGCGAAGAAGGTCGTCTACCTCGCCACGGGCGATTGGGCCGTCGAGGAGGAGGACATCCCCCTCGCCGTCGAGCAGCAGGAGCTGGGCCAGCAGGAGTTCGGCCACGCCTGACCCGCACATCGAGAAACGCCGAAGCCCCCGATGCATATGCATCGGGGGCTTCGGCGTTTCGAGCGGAAGCTCTTACTTCTTGCCCTGCGCCGCGACGGCGGCGGCACCGGCGGCGGCGGCCTCGGGATCGAGGTAGCGGCCGGGTCCGGTGGGGACGTTGTTCTCGTCCAGCTCGTACACCAGCGGGATGCCGGTCGGGATGTTCAGCTCGGCGATGTCGTCGTCGCTGATGCCCTCGAGGTGCTTCACGAGACCACGCAGCGAGTTGCCGTGCGCTGTGACGAGCACGGTCTTGCCGGCTTCGAGGTCGGGGACGATCGCGCTCTCCCAGTACGGCAGCAGACGGTCGATGACGAGCTTGAGCGACTCGGTGCGCGGCACTTCGCCATCGATCCCCGCGTAGCGGACGTCGTTCACCTGGCTGAACTCGCTCTCGTCGTCGAGCACGGGCGGCGGCACGTCGAACGAGCGGCGCCACAGCTGGAACTGCTCGGGACCGAACTCCTCGAGCGTCTGCGCCTTGTCCTTGCCCTGGAGCGCGCCGTAGTGGCGCTCGTTGAGGCGCCAGGAGCGGGTCACCGGGATCCACAGCCGGTCGGCGGCATCGAGCGCGATGTTCGCGGTCTGGATGGCGCGGCTCAGCAGCGAGGTGTGCAGCACGTCGGGGAGGATGCCGGACTCGGCCAGCAGCTCACCACCGCGGCGGGCCTCCTTCTCGCCCTGCGCGTTGAGGCGGACGTCCACCCAACCGGTGAACAGGTTCAGTTCGTTCCACTCGCTCCGGCCGTGGCGGAGCAGGATGAGGGTGCGCGTCGCAGTCATGCCGTCAGTTTATCCGCCCAGGGCACGGCACCCGATTCGGATGCTGGGAGGATGGAGACATGGCGTCATCTCCCCTCGGTCGGCCGACCCGCGGCACCACGGGGACCAACCGACTGCGACGCAACGATCGCTGGATCGCGGCGAGCGCCGCGTTGCGGCGGGCATCCGATCCGCTGGTCGTCGACCTCGGCTACGGCGCCAGCGGCGTCACCGCCTTCGAGCTCGCGACCCGCCTGGTCCGGGTGCGCGACGACGTCGAGGTGCGCGGCCTGGAGATCGACCCCGCCCGCGTCGCGACGGCCGACGCGCAGCTCGCCGAGGTGCGTGCAGGGCGGACGCCGTTCGCTCCCGATCTGCCCGTCTCCTTCGCGCGCGGCGGCTTCGAGGTTCCGCTCCCCGAGGGACGCACGGCCGCGGTGATCCGCGCCATGAACGTGCTGCGGCAGTATGACGAGCAGGACGTCGCGAATGCCTGGTCCCTGATGGCTTCCCGCCTGGCCCCTGACGGCCTGCTGTTCGAGGGGACCTGTGACGAGATCGGCCGGGTGTCGAGCTGGATCGACGTGGATGCGCACGCTGCGCCGCTGCGCTTCACGATCTCCCTGCGTCTCGCCGATCTGGAGCGACCGAGCATCGTCGCCGAGCGTCTGCCGAAGGCGCTGATCCACCGCAACGTCCCGGGCGAGCGCATCCATTCCCTGCTCGTCGATCTCGATCGGGAGTGGGACCGCGCGGCTCCGCTTTCGACGTTCGGCGCCACGCAGCGCTTCCTCGCCGCCGTGGGCGCACTCCGGGACCAGGGATGGCCTGTGCTCGGCGGACGCACTCGGTGGCGCCTGGGCGAGCTGACGCTGCCCTGGTCCGCGGTCGCCCCGCTCCCCGCCTGAGTTCAGCTTCCGGCGCCGGAGATGGAATCGCGCGGGTCCGGTGCCGTGGGTCGGCGAGACAGACGGGTGAGGCGCGGGATATCTGCGGTGGCCCCCGCGTCAGCCGGCACGATCACCTGCTGCGAGGCGGCGATGTCGATGCCGTCCGCGCGCACCACCAGATCCCCGACCGGCGCGCGCCGCGACAGGATCGCGAGAGCGATGGGACCGCCTTCGTGGTGACGCGCGACCGAGGTCAGGTGCCCGACCTCGTCGTCGCCGGCGTACACCGGCGCGCCCGGCTCGGGAAGCACCGCATCGCTGCCATCGAGGTGGAGGGCGGCCAGACGGCGGGGCGGGTGACCGAGATTGTGCACCTTCGCGACCGTCTCCTGTCCGCGGTAGCAGCCCTTGTTCAAGTGCACCGCGCTGCGGATCCAGTCGGACTCGTGCGGCAGCGAACGCTCGTCGACCTCTGTCGTCCAGCGCGGGCGCCAGGCAGCCACGCGCAGTGCCTCGGCAGCGAGGAGACCGGCGAGCGCCTCCCGATCGAGGGACGCGGCGAGGGCCTCAGCCCCGTCCGCGGACAGGATCGCCACCCGCCACGCATAGTCGGCCGCCGGATGCTCGATGACCTCGGAGTACTGGTGTCCGCCGACGCTGATCCGCTGCCACGGGTCGGCCCAGACGAGAGCGATGCCGTGCGGCGAGGCTGCGGCGGCGGTGGCCGCCGCAGCGACGACACCGCCGTCGATGAACCCGACCGGCACGAGGTCGGCGCGGATGTCGACGGTGGCCTGGGTGCGGAACTTCATGCGCGTCAGCCAGCCGGCGAGCGCCTCGGCGTCTCCCGCATCCGCGATGAGCCATGTGGATGCACCGTCGTCGATGACGCCGGCCGCGTGTTCCACCCGGCCCTGCGGGTCGAGAACCAGAAGCTCGGTGCTTTCTCCGGGGGCGAGCCGTCCGACGGCCTGCGAGGTGATCGAATCGAGCCAGCTCAGCCGTTCGGGACCCGCGACCTCGATCACGGTGCGGTCGCCGAGGGGCGCGAGGGCAGCGCCGTCGGCGAGACGCCGCTGCTCACGGAACGCATCGCCGAAGTGCGCGATCAGATCGCCGTCGGTGACGGCACCGTCGATCCCGCCGAAGACGGACATCTCAGACCTTGGCCAGTCGAGCCGAGGCATGGGAGCGCAGCGGGGTGCCGAGGGCGGCGATGTCCCAGGCCCACAGCAGGTGACCGTCGACGAGGCCGTACATGCGCGAAGACGCCGTGTGCACCTTCGCACCGGCACTGCGCACGACGGCGTCCGAGCCGATGTCGATGCGCGGACCGTTGATCTCGCCGATGTACAGCTCGAGGGCGCCGTCGGCGTGCGCGAGCGAGACCTCGATGGGGAATCCGCCGCTCGGCGCGCGCAGCTCCTCCACGTCGTCGACCGTGCGTGCGACGGCGGGCGCGGTCGGAGGCAGCAGTGCGGGACCGGGATCCGCGGCCGTGGCCGTGCGCGCCAGACGCCAGAAGCCTGTCTCGGCCAGCAACGCCGCGGCGGGGGCGCCCTCTTCCGTGAGGAACGTGGCCGTGCCGGAGTAGTTCAGGAACGGACCCCCGTCATGGCTGAAGCTGATCCGGTGCGTGAACTCGCCCTGCAGGCGTTCGTCACCGACCGGGTAGTCGATGACACCTGTTCCCTCCCAGACGCCGATCAGCCACGCGAACGGGACGAGATCGGCCGGAAGGTCGACGGGCAGTTCGAGCATCGTCGCGTCAGCGCTGGCCGCGGAAGAGGTTGCGCAGCACCACTGCCGAGACGAAGACGATAGCGAGGCTCGCGAGGCCCAGCAGGCCGATGAAGAAGATTTCGAGCGCCATGAGGTCCATGTGCTCCACCTTACCGCGCCGTGCCGGTGTCAGGACGGGATCAGCGCCGCGAGACCGAATCCGACCGAGATGATGCCCATCAGCAGCAGACCGCCGATCACGCTCCCCGCCACCCGGAAGATGAAACCCTGCGTGCGCCCGTACCAGAGCTGCACGGCGAAGGACAGGAGCACGACGCCGCCGAACCCGACCAGCAGCCAGGACACGCGCCATTCCTCCGGCACGAAGATGCCGATGGCGACGGTGGCGAGGAACGCGGTGGCCCAGACGACGAGCACACCGACGAATGCGTTGCGCGGTGCGAGTGCGGGATCCGTCATGTCTCCATTGTTGCGCATCGCTCCCGGTATCATGGCGGCACGACGTCGATCCGCGTCTGTGAGGAGTGCGCGTGGCCCAGGTGCTGGTTCTGACCAACGCTCCGCTCTCCGAGCAGGTGCTCCCCGCGCTCGAGCTGCTGAGCCACCGCGCGCGCCAGATACCCGCAGAGCCCTCGCAGCTGGTCAACGCCCCCGAGTACGACGTCGTGATCGTCGATGGCCGTCACGACCTGGTCGCCGCGAAGTCGCTGTGCCGCCTGCTGCGAACCGCCGGGCAGGATGCGCCGCTGCTCCTCGTCGTCACGGAAGGCGGGATGAGCGCGCTGTCGGGAGACTGGGGCATCGACGATGTCCTGCTCTCCACGGCGGGGCCCGCGGAGATCGACGCCCGACTCCGTCTCGCCCTCGCCCGACGCGACGAGGTCGCCGAGCCCGCGCGCGTGCAGGCATCCGGCGTCACGATCGATGAGCAGTCCTACTCCGCCAAACTGCGCGGCAGGCCTCTGGATCTCACCTACAAGGAGTTCCAGCTTCTGCACTTCCTGGCGACGCACCCCGCTCGCGTGTTCACCCGCGAGCAGTTGCTCAGCGAGGTCTGGGGGTACGACTATTTCGGGGGCACCCGCACGGTCGACGTGCATGTGCGACGGCTCAGGGCGAAGCTCGGCGACCAGGAGCAGATCATCGGCACCGTGCGCAACGTCGGCTACCGCTTCAACGTCAACGAGGATGAGGGCCTCGCCAGCGCGGGCTGACGATCGACTCCGTTCACACGGGCGTCACCTCTCGGTGCTTAGATGTACCCCATGATCGATCCCGCACTCGCCGACGCCGGGCTGGGTGACGCCGAAGACGACGACTTCGACGCCATCGAGTCCTACGACTCCCAGCTCCCGGACCACCGCTACCTGGATCGCGAGCTCAGCTGGCTCGCCTTCAACCAGCGCGTGCTCGAGCTCGCCGAGGATCCCTCGCTTCCCGAACTCGAACGTGCCAACTTCCTGGCGATCTTCGCGAGCAACCTCGACGAGTTCTTCATGGTGCGCGTCGCGGGCCTCAAGCGCCGCATCATGACCGGTCTCGCGGTGCCCACGAACATCGGCCGCTCCCCCGTCGACGCGCTCGCCGACATCTCGCGCGAGGCGCACGCCCTGCAGCTGCGGCACGCGGATGCCTGGACCTCGCTCGTGCGTCCGGCTCTGGCCGAATCCGGCGTGGAGATCACCGAGTGGTCCGAGCTCACAGACGGCGAGCGCTCCGCGCTGTCGGAGTACTTCGGAGCCCAGGTCTTCCCTGTGCTGATGCCGCTCGCCGTGGATCCGGCGCATCCGTTCCCCTACATCTCGGGGCTGTCGCTGAACCTCGCGATCCGCATCCGCAACGCCCGCACCGGACGGCAGGAGTTCGCTCGGCTCAAGGTGCCCCCCATGCTCCCGCGCTTCGTCGAGGTTCCGGGAGGCGGCGAGATCAAGCGCTTCCTGCGCTTGGAGGAGCTCATCGCCAATCATCTGGGCGATCTGTTCCCCGGCATGGAGGTGCTCGACCACCACGCGTTCCGTCTGACGCGCAACGAGGACGTGGAGATCGAGGAGGACGAGAGCGAGAACCTCATCCAGGCACTCGAGGCCGAGCTGCTGCGTCGACGTTTCGGTCCGCCGATCCGTCTCGAGATCACCGACGACATGGATGATGTCACGATGGACCTGCTGGTCCGCGAACTCGACATCACCGACCTCGAGGTCTACCGGCTTCCCGGGCCGCTCGACCTGCGCGGTCTGTTCGACCTGTCCCGCATCGATCGCCCCGACCTGCGGTATCCGCCGCACCTGCCGACCACCGCCGTGGCCTTCCAGCCCGCGGGATCGAGCAACCGGGCGGACATCTTCAAGGCGATCCGCAAGTCGGACGTGCTGGTGCACCACCCGTACGAGTCGTTCACCACGAGCGTGCAGGCGTTCCTCGAGCAGGCGGCCCGTGACCCGCACGTGCTCGCCATCAAGCAGACCCTCTACCGCACCTCCGGCGACAGCCCCATCGTGCAGGCGCTCATCGACGCGGCGGAGGCGGGCAAGCAGGTGCTGGCCCTCGTCGAGGTGAAGGCCCGCTTCGACGAGGCGAACAACATCGTCTGGGCGCGCAAGCTCGAGAAGGCCGGCGTGCACGTGGTCTACGGCCTCGTCGGGCTCAAGACCCACTGCAAACTCGCGCTCGTCATCCGCGAGGAAGACGGCAAGCTGCAGCACTACTCCCATGTCGGCACCGGAAACTACAACCCGAAGACCAGCCGTATCTACGAGGACTTCGGGTTGTTCACCGCCGACGCGCAGGTCGGCAAGGACCTGACACGACTCTTCAACGAGCTCAGCGGCTACGCGATCGAGAAGAAGTTCAAGCGCCTCCTGGTCGCCCCCCTGCACCTGCGCAAGGGCCTGGTCCGCCAGATCGATGCCGAGCGGAAGAACGCCGAGGCGGGGATTCCCGCGCACATCCGCATCAAGGTGAACTCGATGGTGGACGAGGAGATCATCGACGCGCTCTACCGTGCGAGCGCGGCGGGTGTGAAGGTCGACGTCTGGGTGCGCGGTATCTGCAGTCTCCGCACCGACCTCGACGGGATCAGCGACAACATCACGGTGCGCAGCATCCTCGGTCGATACCTGGAGCACTCGCGCATCTTCGCCTTCGAGAACGGCGGCGATCCTCAGGTGTACATCGGCAGTGCCGACATGATGCACCGCAACCTCGACCGCCGGGTGGAGGCCCTGGTGCGCGTCACCGACCCCGCCCACCTCAAAGAGCTCGGAACGTTCTTCGACCTGGCGATGGATGCCGGCACGACCTCGTGGCATCTCGGTGCAGGAGGGGTCTGGGAGCGCCACGCCGTCGACGCGGAGGGCAAGCCCCTGATCGACCTGCAGGACAAGACCATGGGGTTGATCCAGCGGCGTCGTCGCGCGCGGGCGGTCCGATGAACACGCGGCAGCTGCAGCTCCCGGTCGGCACCACGACGAACTCGAAGTGGACGGACAAGGCCGTGTACGCGGCGGGAGCCGTGGTGTGGCGCCTCGTCGAGGGCAAGCTGCGCATCCTGCTGATCCACCGCACCAAGTACCGCGACATCACGCTTCCCAAGGGCAAGGTCGATCCTGGGGAGATGCTCGCCGAGACAGCCGTGCGCGAGGTGCAGGAGGAGACCGGCATCCGGGTCTCGCTCGGAGTCTCGGTCGGTGTGAGCCGATATCACCTGGCGTCGCAGAAGCAGAAGGTCGTGCACTACTGGGCCGCAGAGGCGACCGACGCCGCGATCCGGGAGTCGACGTTCGTTCCCAACCGGGAGATCGCTGCGCTCGAGTGGGTGAGCGTGAAGAAGGCGAGAGCGCGCCTGAGCTACCCCGTCGACCTCGAGATCCTCGACTTCTTCTCCAACCTCGTCGACGACGGTGTGCTGCGCACCTTCCCGGTGATCGCCCTGCGGCACGCGAAGGCGACGCCCCGCTCGGAGTGGGACGGGTCGGATGCCTCACGGCCACTCACCGACCGCGGGCGGAAGCAGGCGAAGTCGATCGTCGGACCGCTGCGCGCTTTCGGCGTGCGCAGGATCGTGACGAGCGACGCGGTGCGGTGCGTGGAGACGATCACTCCTCTCGCTCGCGCACTCGATCGCAAGCCCGTGAAGACGGAGAAGATCAGCCAGGACGCTTGGGAGGACGGCGAGTCCGATCTGCGCGCGGTCGTCGGTCGCCGCATCCGCGCCGGCAAGCCTGCGGTGCTGTGCAGCCACGGGCCGGTGCTTCCGGGTCTGCTCTCCGAGATCGCCCTGGCCACAGGCACCATCCAGGGGTCGTATCTCAGCAGTGCCGCAGACCTCGAGCCGGCCGCGTTCTCGGTCGTGCACCTGTCGGCCACGAACCCCGGATCCGGGATCATCGCGATCGAGACGCACATTCCCAAGGTCTGACGTCCCCTGATTTCTCGCGGGAGCACCCCAGAGAGTCGCCCGTCGTTCACCTGCCGTTCACCTGCTCGGGAGAGTCTCGTTAACCGTCGCCCATAGCGTCACTGTGTGCCCTGCACCGGGCCCCACCCATTCCAGATCGAAGGATCCACAGTGAAGATCTCCCGAATCGCACGAATCGGCGCCATCGGCGCCGTCGCCGCCCTCGCACTCGCCGGCTGTGCCGCGAACGAAGCAGGCACCGGTTCCACCGACGAGCCCACCTCCAGCACCGCCGCCGTCAGCGGTTCCCTGGTCGGCGCGGGCGCCTCCTCGCAGCAGGTCGCCATCCAGGCATGGACCGCCGAGTTCCAGAAGACCAACCCCGACGCCCAGGTCGAGTACGACCCGCAGGGCTCGGGCGGTGGCCGCGAGTCCTTCCAGCAGGGCGCGGTCAACTTCGCCGGCTCGGACCGCGCGTTCAAGACCGACGAGATCTCGGCCGGCGGCTTCGGCGCGTGCGTCGACGGCTCCGACCTCATCGAGATCCCCGCATACATCTCGCCGATCGCCATCGTCTTCTCGCTCGACGGCGTGGACGAGCTGAACCTCGACCCCGAGACCATCGCGTCGATCTTCGCCGGCAAGATCACCAACTGGAACGACCCGGCGATCGCCAAGGACAACCCCGACGCCAAGCTCCCCGATCTCGCCATCACGCCCGTCCACCGCTCCGACAAGTCGGGCACCACGGGCAACTTCACCGACTACCTGGCGCAGACCGCCGGTGACGTGTGGACCGCGGGCAGCGTCGAGGAGTGGCCGGCCGACCTCGCCGGAGAGTCCGCAGAGAAGACCTCGGGCGTCGCCAACGCCGTCAAGGGTGGACAGGGCCTCATCGGCTACATCGACTCCTCGCAGGCCGCCGATTTCGCGTCGGTCAACGTCAAGGTCGGCGACAAGTTCGTGCCGCACTCGGCCGAAGGCGCCGCCGCCACGCTCGACGCCTCGAAGATCGAGGAAGGCCGCACCGACGGCGACCTCGCCTTCGCGATCGACCGCACCACCACCGCCGACGGCGCGTACCCCGTGCTCCTCGTCAGCTACCTCATCGGCTGCGCCGAGTACGAGGACGAGAACGTCGCCGCGCTGACCAAGGCGTTCTTCACCACCGCGATCAGCGCCGAGGGCCAGGACGCCGCCGCGACCAACGCCGGCAGCGCCCCGATCTCGGACGACCTGCGCACGCAGGCTCAGGCTGCGATCGACCTCATCAAGTGAGCCAGTGACGGTCTCCGGGATGCCGCGCGGCATCCCGGAGACCGTCTGCTCGCGTCAGACACCCGATCTCCACTGAGCAGGAAGCAGCTCCCATGACAGCCACGACCTCGCCGGCGTCGACGCGCATCGTCGCGAAGAAGCGCGCCGGTGACCTCTGGTTCTCCGGAACGGCGGTCGCCGCCGGATCCATGATCATGATCACGCTGGCCGCGGTCGCGATCTTCCTCATCGTGCAGTCCATTCCGGCCTTCACCGCGACAGCCGAGGATGCCTCGCTCCTCAAGACGAACTTCTGGGACTACGTCGGCCCACTCCTGTTCGGCACGGTCTGGGCCGCCTTCCTGGCCCTCCTGCTCGCCGTGCCGCTCTCGCTCGGCGTCGCCCTGTTCATCACGCACTACGCACCGCGGCGGCTCGCTCAGGGCCTGGGCTACGTGGTCGACCTGCTGGCCGCCGTCCCCTCGGTCGTGTTCGGCCTCTGGGGAATCCTCGTCCTGGCTCCCGCTGTGCAGCCCATCTACGTCTGGCTGAACACGAACGCCTCCTGGATCCCGTTCTTCGACGGCGTCGTCTCCCCTACCGGACGGACGATCCTGACCGCCGCGATGGTGCTCGCCGTCATGGTCGTCCCGATCATCACGGCCATCTGCCGCGAGATCTTCCTGCAGACCCCTCGCCTTCACGAGGAGGCCGCCCTCGCCCTCGGCGCCACCCGCTGGGAGATGGTGCGGATGGCCGTTCTTCCCTTCGGCCGTTCCGGCATCGTCTCCGCCTCCATGCTCGGCCTCGGCCGTGCGCTCGGCGAGACCATGGCCGTCGCGATGGTGCTCTCGGTGAGCAAGGCCGTCACCTTCGAACTGCTCACCTCCACGAACCCCTCCACGATCGCAGCGAACATCGCGCTGACGTTCCCCGAGGCGTACCAGGTCAACATCAACATCCTCATCGCGACCGGTCTGATCCTGTTCGTCGTGACGTTCGCGGTGAACGCTCTCGCACGCTGGTTCGTGAACCGCCGCAAGGAATTCTCGGGAGCGAACTGACATGACCGTTACCGCCCCTGAATCGTCTCGCACGGCGAGCGCGGCCCCCACCCAGCTGTCGCTCAGCTCGGGACACCTCCCCCGCTGGTCGCCGTGGGCGCTCCTCGCCCTCTCCCTCCTCATCGGCTTCACGCCCTTCGCTCTCGAGGCCCTCGCCAGCGGATCCGACCTCAACATCGCCGGCTCCGTCGTTCTCGGCGCGGTCATCTACCTGGTGCTCATCTACGTGATGTCGCGCATCATCGAAGGCTCCAGGAAGGCGCTGGACCGCCTGATCACCGGAATCGTGACCTCGGCGTTCGCCATCGCGATGGTGCCGCTGGTGTCCGTCGCGATCACCGTGGTCGCCAACGGCGTCGCCCGTTTCGACGGACTGTTCTTCTCGTCATCGATGCGTGGAGTGCTCGGTGAAGGCGGCGGCGCCCTGCACGCCATCATCGGCACGCTCCTGGTCACCCTCGCCGCCGCGATCATCTCGATCCCGATCGGTCTGATGACGGCCGTCTACCTCGTCGAATACGGCAAGGGCGGCCGGATGGCCCGCACCATCACCTTCCTCGTCGATGTCATGACGGGAATCCCCTCGATCGTCGCCGGTCTGTTCGCCTACGCCGTCTTCGCGCTGATCTTCGGACCCGGCGTGCGCATGGGCATCGCGGGCTCGGTCGCGTTGGCCGTGCTGATGATCCCCGTCGTCGTGCGCTCCACCGAGGAGATGCTGCGACTGGTGCCGAACGAGCTGCGCGAAGCGTCGTACGCGCTCGGGGTGCCGAAGTGGCTCACGATCGTCAAGGTGGTCCTCCCGACCTCGATCGCCGGCATCACCACGGGTGTCATGCTCGCCATCTCGCGCGTGATCGGAGAGACCGCGCCCCTGCTGCTGACGGCCGGCTTCACCGACGCGATGAACTACAACCTGTTCAGCGGACGCATGCAGACGCTCCCGGTGTTCACATACTCGCAGTACGCGTACCAGGGCATCCCCGCTGAGGCATACGTGGAGCGGGCCTGGGCCGCAGCTCTGACGCTCATCATCATCGTCATGCTGCTCAACCTGATCGCGCGCCTCGTCGCGAAGATCTTCGCACCCAAGACCGGCCGCTGAGCCTCGACCCGACAAGCAAGGAACTGCAGTGTCCAAGAGCATTGAAGTCAACGACCTGAACGTCTACTACGGCGACTTCCTCGCCGTGGAGGGCGTCTCCCTCGACATCCAGCCGCGCAGCGTCACCGCGTTCATCGGCCCCTCCGGCTGCGGCAAGTCCACCTTCCTGCGCACCCTCAACCGCATGCACGAGGTCATCCCCGGTGCCCGCGTCGAGGGCGAGGTGCTGCTCGACGGCAAGGACCTCTACGGCCCCGGCATCGACCCGGTGCTCGTCCGGCGCCAGGTGGGCATGGTCTTCCAGCGTCCGAATCCGTTCCCCACGATGTCGATCAAGGAGAACGTCCTCGCCGGCGTGAAGCTCAACAACAGCCGCATGTCGAAGAGCGATCAGGATGCCCTGGTCGAGAAGTCGCTCACCGGTGCGAATTTGTGGAACGAGGTCAAGGACCGCCTCGACAAGCCCGGTTCCGGCCTCTCCGGCGGTCAGCAGCAGCGCCTGTGCATCGCCCGTGCGATCGCCGTCTCGCCGCAGGTGCTGCTGATGGACGAGCCCTGCTCGGCTCTCGACCCCATCTCGACATACGCGATCGAGGAACTGATCGGCGAGCTGAAGAACGAGTTCACGATCGTGATCGTGACGCACAACATGCAGCAGGCGAGCCGCGTGTCGGACAAGACCGCGTTCTTCAACATCGCGGGCACCGGCAAGCCCGGAAAGCTGATCGAATACGACGACACGACCTCGATCTTCACCACACCGTCGGTGCAGGCCACCGAGGACTACGTCTCCGGCCGCTTCGGTTGAGCGCTGGGTCCCTGCTGCTGCACCCCTGCTGCTTCATCGCCAAAACCCAGATCACTTGAGTCGCCGACGGCGTGTCACCCGTTGACACGCCGTCGGGTCGTTCGGTGGTCTGGGTCTTGGCCTCCCCGAACGAGGCGCACTTCTCCTGCACGGTCGCGGGGCGCCGCGTGTTGTCCATAGCTCGTACGGTTTCGGCCTCGACCGACGGCGCGCTCAGGGCAGTATCAGGCGATGTCCTTCGTGCGCGCCGCTCCTGTGCTGAGTGCGCTCGGGCGGATGGCACGGACGTCGGAGCTTCGACGACGGGGAGTGAGCCGCGACGAGCTCTCGCGTGCGGTGCGTTCCGGCGAAGTGCTGCGACCACGCCAGGGCGTCTATGCGCTCCCCGACGCCACGGAGGCCTGGGTGCATGCGGCGTCTCACGGCGGCACGATCGGCTGTGCGCAAGCTGCAGCGGAGCAGGGTCTCTGGGTGCTCCGTCTTCCTTCGTCGAATCACATCTGGATGGGAGCCGCGGGAACTCCACGATCGACATGCGACGCCTGCGTGCTGCACTGGGATGAGGGTCGTGCGCGCGTCGGCGAGGCTGCCCCTGTCCCGAATGCGCTCCTTCAGATCGCGGGGTGCTGTGGCGAGGACACGTTCTTCGCCGCGCTCGAATCGGCCTTGCGTCGATCACTGCTCTCCCCCGCGGGGCTGAACTGGCTTCGCCGCCATCTTCCGACGTCGATGCGGTGGCTCGTCGCGTTCGCTCGTGCAGATGCCGACAGCGGACTCGAGTCACTCATCCGGCTTCGGCTGCACCGGATCGGGATCGCGGTCAGGACCCAGGTGCCCGTCTCCGGTGTCGGGGAGGTCGACATCGTCATCGGCGACTTCCTGATCGTCGAGGCCGATGGCCGTGAGAACCATGCCAGGGAGAAGGAGCGGAGCAAAGATCTGCGGCGTGACGCAGCTGCTGCGGCCGCCGGATACACGACTCTGCGATTCACGTATGAGCTGATCGTCGACGACTGGCCTCTCGTCGAGGCCGCGATCCGCGGCGCTGTCGCACGCGGGGCTCACCTCGCGCCGGTGTGATGACTCCGCGAACCCTCGCCCTCGTCTGCACTCGCCAGCCTCAGCCCTGGTCGGCACTCGCCAAAACGGAGATCAGGAGCGAGAGCCGGGGCGTGTCGCGGCCAGACGCGCCGTGCCGCCGACGGGTGCCCTCCGTTTTGGCAGGCGGGCGGGCAGGTTGGCAGGTTGGCGGGCGG